>JANMKU010000042.1:0-21552 GCA_031372205.1 Gemmatimonadaceae bacterium
GCTCGCGTCGCTTGATCTCCTGCTTGAGCACGAGATTCTCGGTACGCAACCGTCGATGTTCGGCGGCGCGACGCAAGATCGTCACAAGTTCGTCGTTTCGAAATGGTTTCTGGATGTAGTAGAACGCGCCCTCGTTGACCGCCTGCATGGCCGATTGCAACGTCGCCTGCGCCGTCATCATGATCACGGGCAAGTCGAGATCTATCTCGCGCGCCTTGCTCAGGATCTGCGCACCACCCACGTCGGGCATGCGCACGTCTGTGAGTACGATATCGGGCTGGAGCTCGACGAGGCGTTCGAGTCCCTGTTTGCCCCCATGGGCGGTGAACGGCAGGAAACCTTCAGTCTTGAGCAAGATGCGCAGCGAATCGAGAATGCCGGATTCGTCGTCGACAATAAGCACGCGCGTCGTGGTGTCGATTGTAGCGGGACGGATCACCTGACTGCTCCAATGAGGCGAGTGGACATAGGGAACACATTGATATCGCCATCCGACGCTGTGGTATCGGCACTGACGGGGTCCAGCGTGCCTGCATCAGCGGCGGCGACAATCGGCAAGTGGATCGAGAAGCAGGTGTGGTCATCGAGTGTATCGACGAGTACCACACCGTGATGGGCTTCGACGGCGCGATGGACGACCGGCAGCCCGAGTCCAGTGCCACCGGACTTCCCACTGACGAACGGTTCGAAGAGACGCTCGCGGAGCTCCGGGGGAATTCCGGGGCCGTCATCCGTGACGCTGATGACCAGTACATCGCCAGGATGCTCGCGCAGCGCGGGCGGTGCTGTGCGATCGCGCGACGCGCTCCGCCGCACGTGCACCACTACGCGTCCGTCAGCGCCCGTCGCCTGCACTGCATTCAGGACCAGATTGAAGACGGCCCGGTGTAGTAGATCTTCGTCGCCATCAAGCGCCGGCAGACCTGGTTCGACCGAGACCACCACGGTGGTAGATGGTGCGCGATCGGGATGAGACGCCGCCACCGTCGACGCGGCCCGAACCACCGCACCGACGTCAATGGCCGCGACGCGCGTCACGCGCGCCCGGGCGAAGTCGAGAAAGTCTCCGAGCAGACGACTGAGCCGGTCCGCCTCCCGCACAACCAGCCCGTGCAGCACGCGTTCGTCGTCGTCTTCGCCAAATGGAGCGATCGCGGCCCGACGACGGGCCAACTGTTCGGTAGCGCTCCGGATCGAGGCGAGAGGGTTCCGAATTTCGTGCGCCAGCGAGGCGCTGAGCTCCGCGACGGCCTCAAGGCGCTCCGCGCGCACGTGCAACGCTTGCAACCGCTTGCTATCGGAAATATCCTGAAAGATCGCGGTCGCGGACGTTCGACCATCAGGACGCGCGCTCTTGGCGGTCGTCGTGGTCACACCAATTTCCACGGTCTCATGCGCCCGACGAATAATGCCTTCTGCGCGCGACGTGCGACATCCATCGCGCGACGACTGTTCGAGCAGGCGAGCCAGCTGTGGCGCGATACCGCGCAAACTCGCCAACACGGGCATGCCCATGAACGCGTGCAGATTCACGCCGAGCAGTTCCGACGCTGCTGGATTCGCGTATTGCAGCTGGCCATCGGCATCGACCGTGACGATCCCTGACCGGATGGTGCTCAGGATATCGGCTGCTTCGAGTTGCACGCGCGCCAGTTGCGCGGCAAGCGCCTCGCGGCCAACCCCGGCCTGTCGCAATTTCGCCGCGACGTATCCTGATCCAAGCGCCACCACCACGAATACGCCGAGTTGCACCGCGACGCCGACGTGCGGCATTCCGCCGCGCAACCAGAGCACGTCAACCGCATGCAAGAGACAGGCAATCCCCGCGACACCGAGTCCCAAACGAAACGGCAGGATGAGGGCAGCGCTCGCAATGACCAAGATGTAGAGCGCGGCGAATTGCGAGCTCCAGCCGCCGGTGACGTGTACAATCGCCGTCACCAGCCCAAGGTCGATGGCACACTGTGTGGCATGGAATGCAGCGCCGAGTGATCGCTGTTGCACTTCCGCGTACATGGCCGAGCCGGCCGTCGCCAGCATGGCGATGGCGAACGACAGCGTCGCAATCAGCGTGTCGCGCGGCTCCGCTTCGTTCCATACGAGAACGGCTGCGACAAGTATGGCGCAAGCGAGCACGATGCGTCCGAGCCAGACCCATCGCAGCACGCTGCGAGGATCGAGCATTCCAGCTGCTACCGCTTGCCTTGCGTTCGGAGTGTAGCGCACGGTGGCCGGGAAGCGTCCAAGATCCGGAGGAACGGCCGCGAACGGCCCAGCAGGACCGATTTCACGGAGATTCCCGATCATCGCCCCCCAGTTTGGACAGGATTGCAGGATGCAAGAGGAGCGGAACACCCCGCGCTCTTGCAGATTGCACTATCCTGACGAACCACGATCCTGTCCGTTTCCAATCCTGATGCTCGCCGAACCATCACAGCTCGCCGACAGCGTCTCGTTCAGCACCGCGACGCTGCGCTTGATGTTGGTCCTGGTCTTGGTCTTGCTGAACGCGTTTTTCGTTGCGGCCGAGTTTGCCCTCGTCGCCGTTCGGCGCAGCCGTATCGATCAGATGGCCGCCGAAGGCGACCGGTCGGCGAAGGTCGTGCAGCGCGCCCTCGGCCAGTTGGACCGCTACATCTCGGGCACGCAACTTGGCATCACGCTGGCCTCACTGGCCCTCGGCTGGATTGGCGAGCCGGCCGTCGCCGTACTTGTCGATTTGGTGCTGCGACGTGTGGGCATCGAGCCGGCGCCCGGCGCACTGCACACCGGGGTTGGCATCGGCGTGGCCTTCGCCGTCATCACCTTCCTGCATATCGTCCTCGGCGAGCTCGCGCCAAAATCCATTGCGCTCGCCAATCCGGAGCGTGTCAGCCGTATGGTGACACGTCCGCTGGTGGTGTTTTCCCGCGTGATGTCACCGTTCATCGATATGTTGAACGGGACGGCCAATGCGTTGCTCAAGGTGCTTGGGGTGCAGGCCGCGTCTGAAGGCGGACAAGTGCATTCGCCGGAGGAATTGCGCCTGTTGGTGATGCAGGCACGCGCACACGGCACACTCGACGAATCGGACTCCGCCATGCTGGCCGGCGTGTTCGACTTTCACAATAAGAAGGCGCACGACGTGATGCGGCCGCGCACGGACATGGTGGCGATCGCCGACGACATCGACCTCGACGAGCTGGTGCAGACGCTGCGGCGCGAGCGCTACTCCCGGTACCCCGTATTCCGCGAGACGCCTGACGATATCGTTGGGGTGTTCCTGGCGAAGGACTTCTGGTTGCACGAGGACCAGGAGCACTTCGTGTTACGCGAGCACCTGCGCGAACCATTGTTCGTGCCCGCCACACGTGCCGCGGAGCGCGTGTTGGACGACCTGCGACGTACCCGAGCGCATCTGGCGGTCGTGCTTGACGAGTACGGTGGCACGGCCGGCATTGTCACCATGGAAGATCTTGTTGAGGAAGTCGTGGGCGACATCGCCGACGAAGACGACCCGTTCTCGTCCCGCGAAGCCATGCTCTTCGACGGCGTGCTCGAACTGGCGGGGTCCATGTCGCTCGTCGACGTGCGCTCCGACCACAAGCTGCCCGTGCCCGAGGGCGACTGGTCGACACTCGGCGGCTTTGCCTTCGCGATGCTTGGCCGCGTGCCGCATGTCGGCGATCGCGTGTCGTATCCTGGCGGCGAATTCGAGATCGTTGCCATGGACGGCCGCCGGGTTGCCGCGTTGCGTGTGCATCGTCGCCCAGAGCCGGTGACGCCATGACGATACCGGACGACGAGCTATTGGTACCAGAACCGGAGGCGTTGGTCGTCACGCCTGGTGTGCGCATTCCGATTGGCGAACTCGAATTGCGCGCTATCACAGGCGGTGGGCCCGGTGGACAACACGTCAATCGCAGTGCAACGCGCGTTGTGCTGCGCTGGAGTGTGCGCACGACGCGCGCGCTGCACGAGGAGCAACGCACGCGCCTCCTCGCCAAGCTCGCGACGCGTCTTGATGGCGAGGGTGTCCTCCGCATCGTCGCTGGCGAGTACAGAAGCCAGCAACAGAATCGGCGCGCGGCGCTGGAGCGCCTAGTGACGATCGTGTCACGGGCCCTTGTTGTTCCCAAGGCGCGGAAGGCGACACATCCGACGCGTGGCTCCGTCGAGCGACGCTTGACGGAGAAGCGGCAACGCGCCGACACCAAACAGCAGCGACGCGACGTGCACGACTGACGTCCGTCAGCAGGGCACCGAGCGGTGGGCGAGCGCTATACGAGACGCAGCGATCAGAACACGATGATGTTGGCGCCCACGTAGTACGTAAGAAAATCGGCGCGACCACGCACTGGAAGCGGAGCGCGGTTCTGCTCAAATGCTTCTTTCACACGCGTATCGGTCAGGTACTTCACGTTGTCGTGCCGCAGGTAGCGCGCGCCGAGGTCCACGCGAACGGGACGATCACGATTCCAGACGCGAATGTACGCACCGGCGGCACCGCCGTACGCCGCGACGGCATCGCTGGAGTTGGTGGACGTCGCAAACGGTGTGTTGTTGTTCTGCGTGCCTTCCACCGAACTCTCGGTCCAGAACACGGAGAACCCACCGAGCACCGACGCGTAGGGCATGAATACGCCTGATGGGCCAAGTAACTGCGGGCCACCGACCACCGACACGATATTGCTTGAGGTCTTGAGATCGAGCTTGACCAACCCACCGGTGCCAGGCAACGGCACACGGCGCGTCGAGTTCGCGTACGTCAGGAATCCGAAGTCTGCACGGAGATTCGCGATACCTGCCGGATCGAGCCGCAGGAGGGCCATGCCACCAACGCCGAAACCATTCCCCGTGTTGGCACCGAATTCGCCTCGCGGCTCCGACACCTGCAAATGTCCGCTCATGGAGAATCGCCCAGTGAGCTCCGTGCGCCGCTGCGCGTGTACCGTGAACGGAGACACGGCGAGCGTCGCGATCACGAGCCCCACGATTCGCGTGGACCGTTCAAACCAAAGAGTCTGCATATGCCATGAGCTGCAGGGTGAAACCGCAAGCGCGATTCATTGCGCGCTGTCTCTGCTCTGTACGCCACAGCGCATGAAAAGTGTCAGGCGGTCGAGTGCGACGCGCTGCTATCGGTTAATGAGTGCCGGATCGCCAACGGCTACGCCGAGGCTCGCGCGCGCAGTGGCGATCTTTCCTTCCAATGCGGCCAGCTTGGCTGTCTCATCGAGGAGGGCGCGCTCGCGGAGATTGACCAGCAGCAACGTGCTCTCGCCGTTTTCGTACCGCGTCTGCTCCGCATCACGCAACAGCGCGACGCCACGAATCGTGGCGCGCTGCACCGTGAGCAGTTTGTCAAGCAGCACGACATCGTTGAGCGCGATGCGAAGTTCGTAGGCGAGCTCACGCTCGGTGGCATCACGATCCCAGCGCGCAAACTCAACTTTGAGTTGACTCTGCGTGGACTTCCCGCGTTCCTTGAGAAACAACACGGGACTCTGTGCGTCAACAGCCGCCTTGAAGTTGTCCGACCACTGCTCCGACGACGTCAATGCATCCACGTGATCACGGGCAGCGATTGCACTGAAACTCGCTTCAGCGAACGGGATCAGTCGCTGCAACGCGAGCAGCCGATCGGCTTCGGCCGCGCGCAGCTTGCTTTGGGCCTTGCGTAGATCGGGATGCCGGGCGCTGACGGCGTCGAGCCAACTGGCCAGTCGTGTGGTATCCGCGGGCGTACGATCGAGGCCGTCGAGTAGCGGGCGTGCCTCCACTGCAAGCTCGACGGCGCGACCGCGCTCATCCCACAGGTAGCCCGACGCGATCAGCGTGGCGGTGCGCAGATCATTCTCCGCCTCGGCGCGCGTCACCAGTCGACGCTGCACTTCGAGCGATGCTTCGAGCGTGTCAATCGCCGGACTGTCGCCGTTGCGGAGACGTTGTACCACGGCATCGAACCGAAAGGTCGCGAGCCGCACGCCGTCTTCCGCGATCTGCGCGCGGCGTGACGCGACATACCAGTTGCCGAACGTCTTGGCCGCGTCGAGCAACAGTTTGTTGGTCATGCTCTGTTGCTCGGCGTCTGCGAGGTCGCGTGACGCGCGCGCTTGCGCGAGTGCGGTGCGACGTTCGTCCGTGATCAAGCGCTGGCCGATCGGCACCGAGAGGCCAAACGTGAGCAGACCCTTGTTCGGCGTGTAGCGGTCAGCACTCAGCCGGTCACCAGTGGCGCGTTCGAAGCCCACCTTCACATCAGTGCCGATCGGCGTGGGAATTTTTATCGCCGCGTCGAGATACGAATAGTAGGACTGGCCTTTGAACGTCTTTTGTGCCAGCGACAGCGACAGCTTTGGCTCGAACGCACCCCATGCTTCGGTCACCGCGCCGCGACCCTGCGCACCGACGAGTCGCGCCTGCCGCGCCACGGGATGATTTGCGGCCACCTGCCCCTGAAACTGACCGAAGGACATCGACGTGCTACCGCTCTGCGCCACGGCCCTTGATGCGCAGCAGCCCAACGTCACTGCGGTGACGAGCAACCGGCAGATGCTCACTTCTTGTCACCCGTTGGCGCCGCGCTCGCGGCTGGTACCCGTACGCTCGGCGGAAAACCGTTCAACTGTCGCCACAATTCAAACCATACGCGTACTTGATCGAGCGCCGCCCACGCATACACACCGGAACCGATGCGCAACTGTGGCGGCCACGGCTCATCCCTGGGATCGGGCGTAATCAATACGCGGAATGTGCCATCAGGGCTCGCCACCTGATCGACGACCACGACCGTGCCACCAAATGTGCCGACGGAGACGCTAGGCCAGCCGGCGAACTGCAGCGCTGGCCACCCATCAAACTGCAAGCGCACTTTCCGACCGCGATGCACGAGTGGCACATCGACTGGCCGGAAGTACAGCTCGACCGCACGTTGCCCGGCCGTCGGTTGGACGGTGACGATGGGATCGCCGGCTTTCACCATCTCGCCGACGCCCTGTTTCACGGCCTTGACGACATAGCCGTCTTGTGGTGCCTCGATGCGATAGTAGCCTTGCCGCACAGCGAGCGACGCCATCTTGTTGCGCAACTTGCTGATCTCGCCACGTCCGTCCTGCACGTCGGCCAGCGTCTCCTGTCGATCACCCTGCGCCTTGGCGATCTTTTCGCGGTACTCGACGTCAACGCCTTCCAGATCCACGACGGCATTGCCAAGCTCATTGCGCTTTTCCACCAGCTTTGCGGCCGCAGATTGCTGTCGTAAACGTGCGGCCTGCAGATCGTTGAGCGAACTGAGACCGAGCGGTGACGCGTACAAGGCTTCGCGCCGCCGCAGTTGATCGCGCGCAAGCGAGTCCTCCAACACCGCCTGCTCCACCGCGGCCGTGTACTGCGTGACCTTGTTGCGCGTTTGTTCGAGCTTGAGCGTTACCGAGCGTTCGAGTGCCGTAACCTGCTGAGCCAACGCGTCTACCTTTCCGCGTTTCTGCAGATTCGCCTGTTCCTTCGCCGTGAGCTGCTCGGCGGTGCGCTCAAGCAACGCTGGATCCAGGTAGTCGTCCTTCACCTCGCTGATCTCGACGATCACCGTGCCCTTTGTCACGAACGAGCCTTCGGGTACAAGCCACCGTTCGATTCGTCCGTCGATGCGCGATGGCAATGTCTGCGGCCGGTCTTGCGGACTGAGCGCCGACACCTTGCCCTTACCCTGCACGTTTTGTTGCCACGGCAGAAGCAGAATCACCACAATGGCCGTCAGCACACCACCCAACCAGCGGTAGACGGTGCGGTACGACGTCGCCTCCTGGAGGAGACGGGCGGTGTTCAGCGGGAGTTGTTCGCGGGTGCTCGGCAACGTGGGCACGTCCATGCTACCGACCCCCCACGAGGGCCTTGCTCTTCGAATCAAACTCGAGCAAATGCGCGATGTACGGGTCGTCGGTGAGTTCAACCAGCGGCGCGTCTTGGCGCACCGAACCATCGGCCATGACAATGACGCGATCCATCGCCGACAATAATTCCAGATCGTGGGACACCACCACCACCGTCCACGGCCGACGCGGGTCCGTAAGCAACGAGATCAGCATCTGCCGATCCCCGCCTTGCAGATTCTGAAAGAGATCGTCGACGACGAGCAAGCGTGGTGCACCGGCGATTGTTTGCGCAAACAAGAGCTTGATCGCGACACCCTGCGGGAGTCGACGGCCACCCTGTTCGATGAGCGTGTGAATGCCGTGTGGCATCTCTTCGATGTCCGCGGTCAACCCGACGGCGTCGAGCGCCGCACGCACCTGATCGGCGCCAATGCCGGGGCGACCCACCGCAACATTCTCTTCAATGGTGCCGTCAAACAGGTCTGCGGTGGACATGTATTGGCCCATCGCTTCGCGCAGCACACTGCCATCAAGCATGCGGAACGGTTGTCCGTCAAACACGAGCGCTCCGTCAAAGTCGCCGAGCAATCCGGAAATCAGTCGTAGCAGCGTGGTACGGCCGGCCCCTTCGTAGCCAGTCAGCGCCACGCGCTCGCCGGGTGCCACACGGAGAGTGATGTTCGAAAGCACCAAGGGGGCGCCGGGCGCATAGCGATAGCCGACGCGTCGCAAATCAACGGCCATGCCACGCGTGGACGGGGGCAGCACGACGCCGCCCACCGCATCGAGCGGCAGATCGGACACATGCCCGGCTTTCTCGCTGGAGGTGAGGATGTCGTAGATCGTACTCATACTCAGAATGAGCTTTTCGATGCCGAGCATGATTGTCACGATCACGAATTCCGACGCCACAAATTGCCCGAGCGAAATTTGTCGGTCGATAACCAACCGCACGCCGAGCACGAGAAACCCACCGACAATGATCGTCCGAAAGAGCACGATGCTGATCGTCTGTTGCATGAGCACGCGAAAATGCTTGCGCCGGTACGTGAGGTAGCCAGTCAGCACCTCGTCCATCCGTTGCACGCCGAGCGGTGATCGACCGGCAAACTTGAAGGCGTGAAACGCGCGCGCCTGCTCCTCGAGCCAATGGACACTGGCGTACTTGTACTTGGACTCCATCAAACTGGTCTCAAGCCCACGAGGTCCGGAAAACCAGAGAATGCCTCCCAAGACCACAAGCAACAGCACGCCAAAGAAGGAAAAGTACGGATGGTAGAATGTGAGCAAGAGCAGGCCCGCGACGACCGTGAGCATAGCCGTCGAGGTGTCCAGCAAGAACTTGGACAAGCTCTTCTGAATGTTGACGGCTTCGAACAGCCGGTTCATCGTCTCCGGCAGGTCTTCGCGCATCGCCGTCTCGTAGCGCACGCGTGGGACGCGAAAGGTGAACTCCAGTGCCATCCGCGCGAACACGCGTTGCTGAATGCGTTCGACGATGCCCAACTGCAAGACCTGCAACCATCCGCTGACGAACGTCCCAACCACCACGTAGCCGATCAGTATCACGACCGGCTGCAGAATCAGTCCGCCTTGCACCAGTTGCACGATGGCGCCAATGCTCAACGGCAGCGTGAGTGCGAACAGTCCGGCCAGCGCCGCGTACACGAAGAGAATGACGATGTCGCGTCGGTCCTTGGCCAGCAGTTCGATGACTCGGGCGAACACCCCCATCTTCGGTCGCGCGGCGGTCGTGCTGTGCGAGCGCGTGTCGACCATCATCTCGAGCGTCGTCCGCATCGGGTCGAGCGGTGCCGCGAGCGCGAGCGGGGAGAGCGCGTGCGGCGTGGCCCCGACGGCACGCTCAACAGCTTCGCGCAACGCTGTGCCGCTCAGTGACAGCGACTGGGTCGCACCATGCACGGTGACGATCAAGGGTGACTCGTTGCGCCCGCGCCCCAGCACCACCGCGTCCGCACCCTCGTCTCCGTGCAACACGAGCGGCGCACTCGTGGCCTCGAGCGCTTCGGTCAGGCCGTCGCCATCAAGGCGACGACGCAAAAAGCTGACGCCTATGGTGCCGCCCAATGCCTGCAATCGGTCGGCCAGCGTCCCGCTATCCCGCCGTCTGGCCAGTGCGGCAGCCTGCTCTGGGGTCCGCTCGATCGCCAGCGCATCCGCGATCAATGCTGCGATTACTGTATCTTGAGTTGACGACATGTCCGCTAAACAGGGCGATCTGCGATCGCGTTCCGTGTCCGGGGCATCACGTTTGGTGCAGCACCTCGCGTGCACTTGTTCCCTCGGCCCCGGCGCCGGTTGGGGTGCGACGTCCGTCCAATATGGGACGACAATCATGCCAATTGCACCTATTGACGACTGCCGGTTTCGTGGTGCACACGTTGATTTCATTGGTCCACTCCTTGCCCCTGCAACCGCACGATCATGAACACCGCCAATCCGTGGGACCTACCTGAGGACAGCGACAGCGACGAGCTGCTCGACGAATTCCCGCTCGGCGATGGTGTCGCCGATCTGTCGAGCGACGTGCGATGCCCGTACTGCGGCGAATCCGTAGAAATCACGCTCGATCCGGGCTCGGGCTCGCAGCAGGACTACATCGAAGACTGTTATGTCTGTTGTCGTCCGTGGCATGTGTCCGTCACATACAAGGACGACGGCACCGCCGATGTTCGCGTCGACGCCAGCGACGAGTCGTGACGCATCACAACTCAGAGACGGCCGCCGCACTTTTGCGGCGATATCCCCATGGCCTGCTCCTGCCCGCGCAGGACGGTGCACAGCTGACCGCGTTACAGTGGTTGGAGCAACTGTGTGCGGCGCGCGCCGCATGGCGGCGTGTTCAGGATGACGACAACACAGCGCACACTCGGCATGCGGCGCTCCACGAGCGTGCGCGCGCGCTCCACCAGGCGCGGGTTGCGCTCCGTCGATTGCGCGCCGTCGCGCACGAACATCGACACATGCTCGATGCATTGATCACGGGACGCACCAAGACCGCGTTGCGCACCCTTGCTCACGCGACCAATGCGGCGCGCGACGCCGACGCGCAGTGTGAATGGCTCGACGCGACACAGGACACCTTGCCCTCGGACGCACACGCGGAGGTGCTCGCACTGCGCGCCTGGCTCGACCAGCGCCGAGATGGGCAGCGGGCACAGGTCACGCGGCTGTTTCGTCGCTTCGACGTCATCGCCGACCACCTCCGGTCGCAGCTGCTGACGTGCACTGTCCAGTACCCCGTGGGGCAGTCAGCCGATGCGACGCCTTTCGCGTTGCACGTGGCCGATCGTCTCGCACTCGGCGCCGAGCGTCTCAAACGAGACCTCGCCGAACTGACGAAGCTTCGGGGCGATGGCACTGCGCACAAGAAGGCCGCGCTGCTGCACACGCTGCGCATTCGGCTCAAACGGCAGCGCACCATGCTCGCCTCCTGCTACCAGCTCGATCCAGCGCTCGGCAATTGGTATGCCCTGCTGACCCGGGGACAGGACGTGCTCGGCGCGTTGCGCGACGCTGAACTGCTGGCGACCGTGGCACGCGAACTGCGACTGCACGCGTTGATGCGAGCCCTCGAGTCCGTGGCGCTGTCGCACCGAGAGGCCTTCACCAGACTGTGGGGTGGCGACCTGCACGACATTTCTCGCACGCACGATGCGGCGATCGAGGCGATGCGTCGCATCGGGGCCCAGGCCACGCCAACCGCATTGCCCATGGAGATCGAACGCAAGTATTTATTGCGTGCCTGCCCACCGGAGGTCGCGGCGACTCCATCCACGTTCATTGAGCAGGGTTGGCTACCTGGCGCAGTCCTTCGTGAACGGCTGCGTCGCGCCGTAGCATCGGACGGTGCAACCCGACTCACCCGCACCATCAAACTCGGTCCGATGGGTGCGCGCATCGAAGTTGAGGAGGACACGGACGCCGAGCTCTTCGAAGCGCTCTGGCCGCTCACGGTCGATGCGCGGATCGCCAAGCACCGGTACGCAGTGCCCGACGGCGCATTTGTGTGGGAGATCGATGTCTTTCTCGATCGCGAGCTTGTCGTTGCTGAAGTGGAGCTCGACCTGGGCGACGAAGTACCGGCGGCGCCGGCGTGGCTTGCACCGCACATCGTCCGCGACATCTCTGACGATCCGGCCTACCTCAACGCAGCGATGGCGCGCAGCAACCGTCGCGAGCAATCACGCCGTCCGTGACGGCACCAGACGTCGCCGCAAGTATGTTGCCCATTCGCGACCGACGCGAACGCGTTGTCGGCTACGCGCTCTCCACGTTCCCGACGAGCGAGCAGCTGGACACCGATGCGGTGGACACGTTGGCCCGTCTCACCGTGGGTATGGTGGGGCGGTTGTCGCGATTGGCCGGCCGAACATTGCTTGTGCCAGTGACGCCCACGCTCGTGCGCGACGGGACCCTGACCCGTGTTGGCTCGTCCGATGTGGTGTGGTTACTGGCCACGAGCGCGCTCGAAGACGCGACGACGCGGCGTTCGGTCGATCGACTGGTTGGCTCTGGATTCCACTTCGCGCTGGAAGGGTTTCCGGAGGGGGCACCGTTGCCACCGGCGTTGGTCGGGGCCACCATGGTGCTTGACGCGCTACAGACTCCTCACGCCATGCTGGCGAGTCGCATCAGACTTATCCTGGAAGCGGGGCTACGTCCGTGCGTGGTCGCCGTTGATGACCGCGCCACCCGTCACCTCGCGCTTGATGCCGGCGCGGATTTCGTTACTGGTCGGCTGCTCACGCGCGGCGCGGCGATCGCGACGGACCGCGAACTGGAGGATACGGTGCTTCGCGCCATCAACATTCTCGGCGCGTTCTCTGATGGCCGGCCACCCGACAGCACGTTCGACAGCTTGGTCGGAGATGATCCGCATCTCGCCGCCTCGCTGCTGCGGGACCTGAGCGCCGCGACATATGGAATGCGCGTGCCACGGTCCGTTTCGCACGCGATGACCCTGCTCGGCCGCGACGCTGTCCTGGACCGCGTGGTGCTGTTGACGGCTCGACTCATTGGCGACGCGGCGCACGATTCCGAATTGGCATTTAGCGCGCTACGCCGGGCCCGATTGTGTGAGCGCATCAGCGGTGCACTGGAGGGTTCACTCCATCCGCGAGCCTGCGCACTCGCCGGCCTCCTCTCTGTATTGGAGTTCGCGATCGGCGTCCCTCCCATGATGGTGCGTGAGCGCCTGGCGCTGCCGCCTTCACTCGACGATGTGCTGGTGCACCGCGCGCTACCGCTCGGCGAGCTGCTGAATGTCGTCGATGCCGTTGAGTTTGCGTGGTGGGCGGACGTTCGGGCGCGCTGCGCGCGGCTTGGCGTTGCGCCGCAGCTGGTGGCGAGCGAATGGCTCGCCGCATGGCGCACGGCGCGCGATGAGCTTGGTGCGCCGCGGGGCGGCCACGCATGAGTTCGTACAGCAGCCCGCCGGAACTGGCGCAACAGAACCCTGACGCACTTTCTTTCAACCAATGACCCTCTCCGCTCGCGACTACCTGCTGCGCCGTTTCCGCACCGACGGCGCGACACTGCGCCAACGCGCCACGGCATTGGAAAGTGGCGTCGCATCGGCAGGCCCCAACGCGACAACGTCGCGTCGTATGGCCGACGCCTGCGATGACGTGGTCGTCATGCTCGAACGACTCGGTACTGCGCGGGCAGCGACGACGGGCGTCACGCACGAACCGGATTTGGACGACATCGCGGCGCTCGCGCCGGCACTTGAGTTGCGGGCAGCAGCGGAAGTTGCGATGCCGCCCGTGCGCGCTGTGTATGTGGGCGCCGCCACACGTATTCGCGAGATTCTAGCCGCTGAATTGAACGCGCAACCGTCCGACGAATCTGTGGGTAACGAAATCGATGCCGATCGCGATGACGAGGATCGCGATGACGATGATATCGTCTGGCCGTCGAGTAACGAGCCGAGCGCATGACGCGCGCCCGCAGCCCGCAACTGCCAATCGACGAGGACGATGCGCCTGCGGGCAAAGCGCGTCTTGACAAGTGGCTCTGGGCCGCGCGTTTCTTCAAGACCCGCGCATTGGCCGCTGAGGCCATCGACGGCGGCAAAGTTGATGTGAACGGCGATCGCGCCAAGCGGTCCAAGCTTGTACAGAGCGGAGACGACGTGCGGCTTCGCCACGGGCCAGTGGAGTGGCACGTGGTGGTGCGCGACATCGCGCAGCGTCGCGGCTCAGCGCAGGTCGCGCAGGGTCTCTACGAAGAAACGGCGGAAGGGAAGCGTCGACGCGACGTCGTGCAGGAGCAGCTGCGTACCATGCAGACGGCGTTCGCGCATGGTGACGCGCGACCGGGAAAGCGTGACCGGCGCGAGCTGCGACGCCTCAAGGGCGACGAATAGCGTCGAACATTCGAAGTGTTGCGTGAACAATCGCGTCGGCGTCGGGCGCGCCCCCGTTGGTGTCGATCACACTGCACCATACAGCCATCAGTGCGGTGGGCGAGACAGCGCCCGCCCACAACACGGGCAGGGTTGGTTGTAGCGCATGCACGGCGTGCAGCACGGCGATCTCATCGAGCAGCACCGCCGCGTGGAGCGCGCCGTCGCGTATGCATTTCGCCGCTTCGGCAACGCTCGACGCCAACAGCACCGTGATGCGATGCAGAGCGAAGGCGCGCGCGACCAACCGTCGCTGCATGGCATCGGATCCATACACCAGGATCTGCAATGGCGCCGTTCGATGGCCCGTCGTCACCGCTGGTTCAGCCATGCCGGGGATACATGGTGAGCAAGTCCCTCAGGGTCGCCGAGTCGAGGTGATGCTCCCCGTCGAACGAGATTTCACGCGGCGCGGCGTGATACACCGCGAAATCCGCGCGCACCTTGGCACGGGCCTCCTCCGTCGCAAAACGGTCGCTCAACCCGGCAACCAGCACCGTGTCCGCCCCCACGAGCTTGGCCCGAAAGTCGTCCTGCGCGACGTCGTGCGCGAGGCCGCCGGCCCACGCCACAAAACAGCGTGGCTGCACATGTCCGGACGCCACCCATCGCATCGCCGTCGCCACACCCTGCGAGAAACCAAGAACGGCCGTGGTCGGAGACATCCCGCGTGCACGCAGCGACTCGCCCACCACCTCATCATGCACACGGTCCAACCACAGTCGCGCATCCTCGATCTCCGTGTCTCGCGATTCACGCGTCAGCCAGGTCGCGCCAATCCGCTGCATGTGTGATCCGTCGGCGCGTGGCGACTCGAGGTAGAAGCGCGAAAGCCCTTCTGGCGCGACTACACAGGTGTCGGCCGGAATCAGTCCGTCAAATGGCCGGAGGAACCGCGCCGCCAGCTGGCCGTAGCCATGGAGCGCGAACCAGATCCGCGAGGCCGCTGCGGGCTCGGCACCGGCCATCGCGTAACGACCAGTACGTATCGTGGCTCTGGCGCGAACGCGCACGCCGACTGTGCCTCCGTCATCCGGACCTGTCGTCACGGCACGTAGGCCGTGACGGCGATTTCCACGAGGATGCCGCGCAACTGCGCCCCGACGACCGCGCGCGCGGGATACGGCGGTGAGAAGACCGTCCGATAGATCTGATCAAAGGTCCCCCAGTCGCTCTCATCGGCGAGGTACACCGTTACGGCCACCACATCGCGCAGCGATGCACCGCCCGTACGCAGGATGCGCTCGACGTTCGTCAACACCACACGGATCTGTTCGGAAACGGTCGTGCCGACGATCTCGCCGCTCGCCGGATCGCGCGGCGTCTGTCCAGATACAAAGAACAGGTTGCCGGCACGCACCCCCGGGGAGTAGGCTCCCGCTGGTGGCGGGAGGTCAGGCAGCGTGACGGGGGTCCAGTGTCGTTCGGTCGCGCTCATCGTGCGGGCTCACAGGTCGAGGTGGAATGGCGACGTATCTGGAACAACTCGAGACGCCGGTACCGGTGGTTGATCTTGACCGGATGGCCTTTAATCTGGACCGGATGGCGGCGTACGCCACCCTGCACGGGTTGCGACTTCGTCCGCATGTCAAAACGCACAAGTCACCGCGCATCGCGGCCGAGCAGTTGCGTTTGGGAGCGACCGGTCTCACGTGCGCGACGTTGCGCGAAGCGGAGATCATGTCCGAAGTATGCGACGACCTGCTGATCGCCTTTCCGCCCGTTGGTGCGGCACGCCTGGAACGCTTGGCACGACTGCCCGCCGAGGTGCAAATCAGTGTCGCGGCCGATGACGCGCACGCGCTCCCCGCGCTTGCTGTCGCCGCGAAACTCGGACGTCGTCGCATTGATGTGTATGCCGAAGCGGATCTCGGGATGCATCGTGTCGGCGTGGCAACACCGGAAAAAGCCGTCGCCCTCGCGCGGCACGTGGCTGACCACGCCTCACTGCGATTTGCCGGACTGCTGTTCTATCCCGGACACATTCGTGAATATGTCGACGCGCAGGGTACATCGCTCGCGACACTCCGCACCGATTTGTCGCGCTATCTCGAGGCGCTCGAAGACGCCGGACTGCCAGCGACCGTGGTGAGCGGCGGATCGACACCCGCGGCGTGGCGCATGCACGAAGTGCAGGGCGTGACCGAAGTCCGACCCGGCACGTACGTGTACAACGATCGGACGACGGCCAACATGGGTGCGTGCGACTGGGATGATTGTGCACTCACGGTATTGGCGACGGTCGTGAGTGTGGCCGTGAAGGGCCAGGCCGTGGTGGACGCGGGCAGCAAAGCGCTCGGTCGCGAACCACTGCGATCGGCGGCTGACGGCTACGGAGCGTTGCTCGATCGACCGGACGTGATTGTCTCGCGTCTGTCGGAAGAACATGGCATTCTCGACCTCTCCGTCACCGATTGGCGACCGCGACTCGGCGATCAGGTGCGCATTGTGCCCAATCATGTGTGCATCGTGGTGCATATGTTCGACGAACTGGTTGGCGTCCGCGGCCACGCCGTGGAGACGCGCTGGCCGGTTGCCGCGCGCGGACGTGGACCGGCCTATGACGTTGCCCCTGACGGACCCTCGCGCCCGCGTGCGGTCTAGCAACAGCGTGCACCAATGGCCACGGTCGCGGCTCCTCGTCGGATTCTGCTCGTCGACGCCGATGCGTTCTTCGTCGCGGTCGCGCGACAGGAAGACCCCGAGGGAGCTGGTCGCGCACCGTTGCTCATTGTCGGCGGACGGCCGGGCTCGCGCGGTGTAGTCTGCAGCGCATCGTACGAGTGTCGCGCCTTTGGGGTGCGATCGGCGATGCCGATTTCGCGTGCGTTGCGCTTGTGTCCGCAGGCCATGTGTGTGCCAGTGCCGCGTCACGCGTGCGGCCATCGCAGCAAGGAAATTCACGCTGTGCTGTCGACGTTTGCGCCGGTCGTGCAGGCATCAAGCATCGATGAGTGGTACTGTGATATGGCGGGCACGGAGGCCCTCTACGGCGATGAACCGCTGGCCGCGACTGCGCACCGGATGCGTGCGGCTGTGCGTGCGGCCACAGGACTCAACGTGTCGATTGGCGCCGGCACGTCGCGCCTCGTCGCCAAGATGGCCGTTGAAGTGGCGAAACCAAAACCTGGCACCAACGCCGACGGTGTCTATCACGTCGCACCGTGTACCGAAGTCGCCTTTCTCGGTGGCTTCAAACTCGCCGAACTTCCCATGGTCGGCCCGCGTTTTGCCGCGAAACTCGAACGGTTTGGTCTCCTCACCATTGCTGACGCGCAAACGTGGACGAATGACAAGTTGATCGAGCGACTCGGGGCGCGGACCGGAGCGTGGCTGTTTCAGCGTGTCCGTGGTATTGACGACACGGTGGTGCTGCCGCGCGATGGACAGAAGCAAGTCAGTCGCGAGGAAACGTTCGCGCGTGACCTGCACGAGGATGATCTGATTGAGCGTGAATTGTTGCGGCTCGCCGTGCGCGTCGCGACGGACCTGCGCAAGCGGTCGCTCAAGGCACGCACGGTGACGGTCAAACTCAAGGACACGGACTTCCGCACGCGGTCAGCGCAGCACACCCTGCAGCGACCCATCGAATCCGAGCAATCGGTCGCGCGGGCAGCGCGCGTACTCTTGCGTCAGCTGCGCGGACGCCGTCGGGTAGGTGTGCGACTCTTAGGGATTGGCCTCTCGCATTTCGACGAGGGGCGCGGTACGTCGCCGCAAACGCAATTGTTCGAGGCACCGCCGATCGCTGCGGCAGCCGGAGATCCGGTGGAGGGTGACCGCGAGCGGGCGCTGACGCGTGCCGTCGACCGTATTCGCGCGCGGTTTGGGAGTTCGGCGATCCTCCCAGCGCGACTCATCGCACCAGGCAGCGAGATCGGTCCTCGCGTCGAGGAGTAGGCACCTTGTAAACGGTGTCATGGGGCGCTTCCGGCCCACAGCGGCCTCGCTTACCTTCCGTCCAGCCGTGCCCCGTTTGGGGTGTCCATCATTGCGCCGGCGACGCCGGATGCGTTTCCTGACGGAGTGTCATCATGAGTGGCGAATACAATCCCAACACGCAGGGCTGGCCATTCGCTGGCGTGGTGTGCCTGCTCGCGCTTGGCCTGCTGTTCTTCGCCTACACCACGCACGAAAAGAACTATCTGCATCCGCGCAATCCGATGAATCAGCAGGTCTTTCATGCTGAAGACGCGGCCAAAGCGGATCACGGTGGCGAAGCGAAGCACGAAGCCAAGGCCGAACCTGCTGCGGAAGGCGCTGCGAAGCATTGATTAACGCCGCGCTTGCCGCGCGACGCCTACGCCACTTTGATGCCCAGCGACTCCGCGATGCACACGCGGTCGCGACCGTTCTGTTTCGCGCGATACAGTGCCTTGTCGGCGCGCGCCACCCACTCGGCCGTGTCTTCGAACGGCTCAAGCTGCGCCACGCCAACCGACGCGCCGATCTGAAACTCCATCGCCGGATGCGGTGCCGGCATCTCGGAGATCTGGTCTTGCAAACGACGCGCGAGTGTCTGCGCCATTTTCCAATCGGTATTGTGTAGAATGACTGCGAACTCGTCCCCGCCGTAGCGACACAGCACGTCGGTCTGTCGCAGAAACACTTTCGACAGTGCCTTGCCAAGCGTGGCGATGGCCGAGTCGCCCGCCTGATGCCCGTACATGTCGTTGACCAACTTCAGTTTGTCGAGGTCGATCATGAGCAGCACGACCGGCTGGCGCGCGAGGGAAAACATCTGGACGGCGCGCGGCAGCATTGCGTCAAACAGCTTCCGGTTACCAATGCCGGTGAGCGGATCGGTCGTATTCTCCTTCCGCGCCTCCTCAAGCTGCTGACCGACCTTATCCAATCGGCTCGCCAGCGTGACGAATTGCTTCTGCTGTTCTTCGCGTCGCTCGGTAAGCGCCGATTCAATGCCCTGCATGGCCCCGAGCACTTCCTGCTTGATAGCACCGGTCTGCATGCGCTTGAGCGCATTGCGCGCGCGTTCGAACTGCTCGTTCGCCGTTTTGTCAGTCGATTGATCAATTTTCACTGCATTGTGCACCGTCTCGACGCACGACCACAGCGCATCGCGAAGCTCGGTGCTCGAGGCCTCGACGTAGTTGTGCTCTTCACGGCGGAGTTCGACGACGGCCCGCACCAGACCGCTCCAATCGCGGTCCGCCACGCCAACAGAGGCACCGTCACTGCCTTCCTCAACGGCGTAGCCCATGGTCGCATGCCGTTGCCACCGACCCATCAGATTCGCACTCTCCTCGGCGGTGCGATCCGGCAGTTCAATGGGAAACCTGGCGAGCGCGGTCAGTACGCCACCGAGTGCATCCAGCACCAGCCCCAATCCAGCCCCGTCGCCCAACGTCGGTCGCGATGATGCAATGGACCCGACGATGGCACCGAGGCTGTTTTGCTCGGAAGCAGGACGCGGCTCAGCGACGGTCTTCTTGAAGAACATGAGCTTGGGTGGGAGTGTGACTGTGTGTCTCGACACTCCCGACCCAAAAGTTTAGTGCTCCGTCAGAACTCGTCAGCCGTCAACGCCATGATGGTTCCCGACCCCGACTGAATCGCCGCCAGCAGCGCCGACGCCTCGGGGAGCAAGCGGGCGAAATAGAACCGCGCCGTCTTGACTTTCGCCTGCAGAAACCGTGTGTCGCCGGTACCCGCGGTGAGCTGCGCCGAGGCCACAGTGGCCATGCGCAACCACTGCCACCCCACCGCCACGTAGCCCATGAGATGGAGGTATTCGGTGGCCGCGGCACCCGCTTCATCGGGATTGGCGAACCCTCGTTCGGCCAGCAACATGGTCGCCTTTTGCAACTGGTACAACGCAGCACCAAGCGGCTTGGCAAACTCCTCCACCGACTCGTTCGATGCGGCCGCCTCAATATCGCCTTTTACCGTTTCGAAGAAGCGACGAACGAGCCGTCCGCCTTCCATCGGCAACTTGCGACCCACGAGATCGAGCGCCTGCACCGCGTTCGTTCCCTCGTAGATCTGCGCGATACGGGCGTCGCGCACGTACTGCTCGATGCCGTACTCCTTGATGTAGCCGTGCCCGCCAAGCGTCTGCAGCGCGATGTTCGTATTGTCGAACCCTTTGTCTGTAAGGAACGCCTTCAGCACGGGCGTCATCAATGCCACCAAATCCTCGGCCGCCTCGCGCGTTGCGACGTCGGGGTGTGCATGCT
Organism: Gemmatimonadaceae bacterium; assembly: GCA_031372205.1. Taxonomy (GTDB): domain Bacteria; phylum Gemmatimonadota; class Gemmatimonadetes; order Gemmatimonadales; family Gemmatimonadaceae; genus Gemmatimonas. Next base: position 20,481 of record JANMKU010000042.1, read on the forward strand.
CCAGATCAATGCGAATGCCCACCCAGTAGGCGAGCGAACGCATCCCTTCGTTGAACGCTTTCATGCGCAAGAGGCCCTTACGCACATCCGGATGGACGATGATTGGATCGGCTGGACCTGATGGATTCTTGGGTCCCGTAAGCGAACGCCCCTGCAGGCGGTCCTTGGCATACGCGAGCGCGTTCTGGTACGCGACTTCTGACAGTCCGAGTCCCTGCAAGCCCACCGCGAGTCGCGCGCCGTTCATCATGACGAACATGGCGCGCATGCCTTTGTGCTGTTCGCCGACCATCCACCCCGTGGCGTTGTCGAAGTTGAGCACACAGGTCGCGGACGCTTTGATCCCCATCTTGTGCTCCACCGACCCGCAGGTGACACCGTTCTTCGTGCCCACGGTGCCTTCCTCGGTGGGCAAATACTTCGGCACGAGAAACATCGAGATACCCTTCGATCCCCCCGGCGCGTCCGGCAACTTGGCGAGCACCAGATGCAGGATGTTTTCCGTCAGGTCGTGGTCGCCGGCCGAGATGAAAATCTTCTGGCCCGTGATGGCGTAGGCGCCGTCTCCGGCAGGTACGGCCTTGGTGGTGATAATGCCGAGATCCGTGCCGGCATGCGCCTCCGTCAGACACATCGTCCCGCCCCACGACCCGTCGACGAGCTTCGGCAGGAACCGTTCCTTGAGCTCATCCGACCCGTGACTGACCAGGGCGCTGTACGCGCCGTGCGAGAGGCCGGGATACATGCTGAAGGAGAGATTGGAGGAGCAGAGCATTTCCTCCATTACGATCCCCACAATCTTGGGCAATCCCATGCCGCCGTATTTCTGGTCCGCCACCACGCCGGTCCATCCCCCCGACGCGTACTCCGCATACGCTTCCTTGAAGCCGGTCGGCGTCCGCACCGACGTCCCCTCCAATCGCACTCCTTCCGCGTCCCCGCTTTGGTTGAGCGGGAACAGGACGTCCTCACAGACTCTGGCGCCCCCCGCAATGACGCTGTCGATCATCTCCGCTGTCGCGTCCTCATAGCCCGGTAACGCCGAGAGCTGGCTGACATCGTGCACGTCGTG
>JANMKU010000091.1:0-1975 GCA_031372205.1 Gemmatimonadaceae bacterium
CCCAACTACCGCGGCAGCACGGGCTACGGCGACAGCTTTCACCGCAAAATTGACTACGGCGGAATGGAGGTGGACGACGCGCTCGCCGCCGTGGACTACCTCAAGACGGTGAACTATGTCGACATGGACCGACTCGGCATGATGGGGTGGAGCCATGGCGGATTTATTACGGCGCACAATCTGTTTCGCGACGGACATCCGTTCCGGGCCGGTGCGGCCATTGTTCCTGTCACCAATCTGATTTTTCGATTGTCAGATCACGGTCCATCATACGCACGCGACTACGCAGCGGAGGAGGGCATTCAGGGGCTGCCATTTGAAAACGTTGCCGAGTACATCAGACGGTCGCCGGTGTTTCAGGCGGAGAATCTCAAAGTTCCGATGTTGGTGCATGTTGCCACCAATGATTGCGACGTGTACTTCCGCGAGAATCAGCAGTTTGTGTACACGTTGCGCGCTCTCAAGCCGGATCTTGCGGAAACCAAGATCTATATCAATCCACCACAAGGCGCCGGTGGCTGCGGACATACGTTTAGCCGTCGGGTAAACGCGACGAGCACCGCGCGCGATGATTCGCCGGAGCAGATTGACTCGTGGAACCGCACATGGACGTTTTTCGAGTGGAACCTGCGACCGCTGAGCGAAATCCGGAAAGACAATCAGGAGTGGAAGAAGGACCCGCGCATCGCGAGCCCCCGCATTCCGCCACCGTGACGCGGCATCCGTGATGCGGCTTCGTCTCTTCATTTGCGACCGCCGAGCGTTCGCCCCGTTTCCACGGCAGCGAAACCGTCGTCATTTCGACGCTGCATGATGTGCACCGTCCACCCTTCCTTCATCCGTTGCTGCATCTCAGCGGCGTTGTTGGTTGGAAAGCCGCAGGGAATTTTGAACTCCTTGCACGCCGCGAGAATCTGTGCGGCTGCGGCTTCGCGCCCAGCGGGATCATCGCGAAACACCCCGCCCAGTGTACCGTAGCCGGCAAAGATCTGCCCGACGCCTTTCACGGCCGCGATCTCACGCGCGCGCGCGAGGCCTTCTTTGCTTTCGATGATCACCGTCACGAGCAACTCACCGTTCTTGTTGAGTGGCCAGACGTCGGCCTTCTTTTTGTACTGATCGACCGTGAGCCCCCAATACGCCGCGGCATTCGCGAGCCCGGTGTCCGGTCGGGTGCCACCGGCTGATGCAAAGCGCATCGCCTTGATCACCTCACGCACTTCATCCGCCGACTCCACCGCTTCGGCCGATACCGCCACGTGTCCGGCGTTCAACTGCCGAATGATCGAGTTGGCGGAATTGGTGGGGTTCACGTGCCAGATGCCGATCTTGGCCGAAAACGGATGCGTGCGCATCGAGCCACCGGCCTTCGTGATTTCCTCCATGTAACGGAGGAACGTCTCAGAGGTGCCCGATGTGAAGAGATAGTCGGCGCCTTTGTAGTCGACGGTTTCCTTCGCCACATCAGCGAGCACAATCGGCGGCGGTGCAGGTGCCGGAGGTGCATCAGGCGCCACGGTCGTCGCACCGGGTGGACCACCTCGCCCGCGCCCGCCCATGGGTCGCGCGACAATGGCCGGATGCGAAATGCCAAAAATGGGCAGACCCTTTTCCTGCAGGGCGATGATCGGGTTCATGCGGCCGGACGCTTGCGCCGCTGCCGCGGACGACATCAGCGGCACGGCGCTAGCGAGAACGAGCAGGGAAGACAAGCGTCGCATCACATCCTCACGAACAGGTGGAAGATTTTGGGTGGTGTATGTTCCACCTACTTCCAACCCTGGGCCGCGATTGTCAACCCAAACGATCCGCCGCGGTCCGACATGCTTTGTGTCAGGTGGCGAGCAGACGCTCGACGAACCAGTAGCCCCCAGTCGCCATCACCAGCACCGCACACGCTCGAATCACACGCGCCGAGACTCGCGGCGACGCGTGCAAGCGCAGGAGCGACAACAGCGGCCAGACGGTGAGCACA
>JANMKU010000095.1:0-5920 GCA_031372205.1 Gemmatimonadaceae bacterium
ACGAGATCGTGTCCTCGAGCTTCACGTACTGACCCTTGATGCCGGTAAACTGCTCGGCGACGGCGAACGGCTGCGACATGAACCGCTGCAAGCGGCGCGCCCGTCCGACGATCTTCTTGTCGTCTTCCGAGAGTTCGTCCATGCCCAAAATGGCAATGATGTCCTGCAGCTCTTTGTAGCGCTGCAGAATGCGCTGCGTGGTGGTCGCCGCGTTGTAGTGACGCTCACCGATGTACTGCGCATCGAGAATGCGCGACGTGGAGTCCAGCGGATCAACAGCGGGATAGATGCCAAGCTCGGTGATCTTGCGGTTGAGCACCACCGTCGCGTCGAGGTGTGCAAACGCCGCCGCTGGCGCCGGATCAGTGAGGTCGTCGGCAGGTACATAAATGGCCTGCACCGACGTAATCGAACCGTTGCGCGTTGACGTGATGCGTTCCTGCAAGTCGCCCATCTCGGACGCCAGTGTGGGTTGGTAACCCACCGCACTCGGCATGCGACCAAGCAATGCGGACACTTCCGACCCCGCCTGCGTGAACCGGAAGATGTTGTCGACGAACACCAGCACGTCGGCATTCTCCACGTCACGGAAATACTCGGCGACGGTGAGGCCGGAGAGCGCCACACGCAACCGCGCGCCTGGCGGTTCGTTCATCTGACCGTAAATGAGCGCGACCTTGTCCAGAATGCCCGCTTCCTGGAACTCGAGATACAGGTCGTTGCCTTCGCGCGTCCGCTCACCCACACCACAGAACACCGACTTCCCGCCGTGTCCCTTGGCGACGTTGTTGATGAGTTCCTGAATGATGACCGTTTTGCCAACACCGGCGCCGCCGAAGAGTCCGATCTTTCCACCCTTCACGAATGGCGCCACCAAGTCCACGACCTTGATGCCGGTTTCGAAAACTTCCGTTTTCGGCTCAAGCGCCGTGAAGTCCGGACGCTTGCGATGGATCGGCCAGCGCAGCGCATCCTTCGGGATGTCGATGCCGTTGTCGATTGGCTCGCCCAACACGTTGAGAATGCGACCCAACGCTGGCGCACCAACCGGCACCGAAATCGGTGCACCGGTGTCGATCACGTCCATGCCGCGCGTAATGCCGTCTGTGCTCGACATGGCCACGGCGCGCACCTGATTGCGCCCGATGTGCTGCTGCACTTCGGCCACCACCGAGATGTGTTGTCCACTCGGCGCGAGTGCCCGAATGCGCAGGGCGTTGTAGAGCTCGGGCAGCTCGCCGGTGTCGAACTCTACGTCAATGACGGGTCCGATAACCTGAACGATCTTGCCCAACGTGGTGGGTGCAGCAGTGGTGGCCATGAGACGAATGCGTTGGAGAATGAGTTACAACTTGAGTTGTGCTTCAGCGGTGCTAACGTGCTGCTAGAGCACTGCTACAGTGCGGCAGCGCCGCCGACAATTTCGGCGATTTCCTGCGTGATCTGCGCCTGTCGAGCGGTGTTGTACGTCCGCTTGAGCACTTGCAGCATGTCGGTCGCGTTATCGGTGGCGTTCTTCATGGCTGTCCGTTGCGCGCTCTGGAAGCCCGCCTCGGTTTCGGCCAGTGCGCGGTACACGGCGTTGCGCACGTACGCGGGCAGGAGCTGTTCGAGAATTTCTTCGCCGGACGGTGCCAGCAGAAAGTTGCGCGTGCTCGCGGCACCAGCGGGCAGCGTCACCGGCAACACCGTATCGGTGCCCGGCGGTGCGGTGAGTGCGGACTTGTACTTGGTGCCCGTGACATACACGGCATCGAGGTCGCCCGATGCAAAGCGCGTCATCAACTCATCCACCAGTGACGCAGCGTCTGCAGCCGTTGGCTTATCGGAGATATCGGTGCGTTGCGCGGCGATGTCTTTGCCGAGGTAGCGAAAGAAGCCGATGCCCTTCTTGCCCACGATGTGCATTTCGACGGCAATGCCTTTGGCGTCCCACTCCGCCATGCGCGCGCGTGCTTCCTTGATGAGGTTCGCGTTGAACGCGCCGCACAATCCGCGATTCGCGGTGAGCAACAGTAGGGCGACTTTCTTGGGCTGTGCTGGTCGACGCAACAACGGAAAAAGCGCCGCCAGCTCTGGCGTGTACAGATGGCTCAACATCTCGCCCAGCGCGAGTGCATACGGACGCGCCGCACTGACGCGATCGGTCGCGCGCTTCATCTTCGATGTGGCCACCATTTCCATCGTGCGCGTGATCTTGCGCGTGTTCTCGACGGACTTGATGCGGCCCTTGAGTTCGCGGCCCTTGGCCATGGCTTACAGACTCTTGTCGTACTGCGCGATGGCGCGCTTGAGATCGGCTTCGGTGTCCTTCGAGAGCGCTTTCGTGGTGCGAATCGCGTCGCCCACCTGCGGAAATTGCGCGCTCACGAACTCGAGAAACCCACGTTCCCAGGCGCGAATGTTCGCGACGGGCACGGTATCGAGCAAACCGTTGGACACCGCGTAGATGACCATCACCTGTTCTTCGAAGCCGAGCGGAGCGTACTGGCCCTGCTTGAGAATTTCCACCGTGCGCGCACCGCGATCAAGCTGACGCTTGGTGGCGGCGTCAAGATCGGACGCGAACGCCGCAAATGCTTCGAGTTCGCGATACTGGGCGAGATCGAGACGCAACCGGCCGGCAACGCCCTTCATGGCCTTTGTTTGCGCTGATCCACCGACGCGTGACACCGAGATGCCGACGTTCACGGCGGGGCGCACACCGGCGTTGAACAGATCGGTCTCAAGGAAGATCTGCCCGTCGGTGATGGAAATAACGTTGGTCGGGATATACGCGGACACGTCGCCGGCCTGCGTTTCGATGATCGGCAGCGCGGTCATCGAGCCACCCGGCTTGAGGATGTTCTTGCCATCCACCACGCCGTCGTCTTCACGCAGTTTGGCGGCGCGCTCGAGTAGACGGCTGTGGAGATAGAACACGTCTCCCGGATACGCTTCGCGACCCGGCGGGCGACGCAACACGAGCGAGATCTGGCGATACGCGGCGGCCTGCTTGGAGAGGTCGTCGTACACGCACAACGTCGGCTTGCCTTCGTTGTACATGAAGTACTCGGCCATCGACGCGCCCGAGTATGGCGCGATGAACAGCATGGGCGCCGGGTCCGAGGCCGACGCAGCGACGACGATGGTGTACTCCATCGCGCCCGCCTGCTTGAGCTTTTCCACCACCGAGGCAATGGTCGACGCCTTCTGGCCAATGGCGACGTACACGCAGATGACGCCCTGCCCCTTCTGATTGATGATGGTGTCAACCGCCACGGCCGTCTTACCCGTGCCGCGATCGCCAATGATGAGCTCGCGCTGACCGCGTCCGATCGGGATCATGGCATCGATGGACTTGATGCCCGTCTGCAGCGGCTCTTTCACGGGCTGACGTACGATGATGCCAGGCGCTTCCGACTCGACGCGACGAAAGGTCGACGTGACGATATCGCCGAGTCCGTCGATGGGGCGCCCGAGTGCGTCGACGACGCGGCCGACGAGGGCGTGTCCGACAGGCACTTCGAGCACGCGGCCGGTGAGGCGGACTTCGTCCCCTTCCTTGAGCTGGAGGTAGTCGCCGAGGACGACGGCACCGATGTTGTCTTCTTCCAGATTGAGCGCCATGCCCGTGATGACCTGTTTGGTCCCCGAGCTGGTGAACTCGAGCATCTCGCCGCCCATGCACTTGCCCAACCCATAGACGCGGGCGATGCCGTCCTTCACTTCAAGGACAGAACCGACTTCCTCAACGTTCAGGTCATGGAGGTCAGCGGCCGCGATTTCACGGAGCAGGATGTCCTTGATTTCGCCGGGGCGGAGAGACGTTTCGGTGGTCATGATGCGCGGACGGGGAGATCGGTAAACAGGCTGTGGGATAGCTTGTGAAAAGTATCACAAGGGCGGGAGATAGGGCAAGACAAGAGGTTGGGCCCCTATTCGTCGGTCTCGCGGTCGCCGGACTGATGGCGCTGGAACCGTTCCAGAAGGTCAACGGCACGCAGGCGCGTAAGCGAGCTGGCCCGTGCCCCGACCAGGCGTTGCGTGGTACTGGACAGATGGCTGGACGATGCAAACCCGAGCACCTGCGCGACATCGCGAATGTCGTAGCCGGCGTTCTTGGCCAGTTCGGCGGCGGCGAAGAGCCGCACCAGATCGATGACGCGTTTGAGTGTGGGTGACTGACCAACAGCAAAGCTGCGTGAGAGGTGCTCCCGCGAGACGCCGAGTTCGCGAGCAAGCTGGTCTGTGCGCACCGGCCGCCCGGCGCGTTTGACGACGCTCTGCCAAACGGCGATCTGGAGTGACGTTTCGAGGTGCAGCATTGGCGGCGGCACCGCCAGTGCACGTTCGAATCGATGGGAGAAGGCACGTCGCAGGAGGAGTTCCCGTGCCACAGTGTCGTCGACACCTTCAATCAAGAGGTTGGTGGCGCCACACTCGGCCGCCCGCGCGATGACGGGCGCGTCCGCTGGCAGCATGGCGGTGATCAAGACGAAGGCAACGCTAGGAAATTCCTCGGCGCGCGCGAGTGTGCGCATGGCCTCCTCACCGGCACCGCCATCCACGATGACGGCATCCACCAACTGTCTCGTGAGGTGCGCTTCCACGTCGGCCATTGTCTTGACGGCAAGGACGTGCGCCCGCCGTCGCGGGAATGCGGTGCGCACCATCGCCCGTGCGCGTTCGCGCTTGAGCAAGGCCAATATGCAGACACTCTGCGCCACCCCGTCGCCGTTTCGCGAGGTCGTGGGCGCCTCAGCCACTGAGCACGTCATCCGCCGCCAGCGGCAGCGCCTGCCCGTCCCGCACCATGACACGAGCCCGCGTGAGCACGTCGCGCGCGTTCGCGTACGAGACCAAGTGGATGGCGCGTTCGAACGGCTCCCAGCGGCAGGCAGTGATTCCTTCCGTGCGCTGTGGCGTCGTGTCGCTGAGGTCCGTGCGCATCAGAAAAAAATGACAGACCTTGTGTATCAGCTGACCGCGAAACCGGAAAAACCAGTCGATCGTTTCGATTTCGCCGGTCAGCTCCAACGTCTCGAGTCCGGTTTCCTCGCGGACTTCGCGCATCGCCGCTGCAAATGCCGGCTCGTCGGGTTCCAGGTGACCTTTCGGAAAACCCCAGTTGCGATAGCTGTCGCGGATTATGAGAAAGAGCGGTTCGCCGTCCTCTGGAATGCGGAACACTACCCCACCGGCCGACGTTTCCAGATTGGCTCGACCCGACGGTTTCCGCGAGGACAACGAGGCGTCGTCAGACACGTGACGTCAAGGTGCTGACGACGCGGCGACGACGCCAATCAGCGGCGCAGAGCCTTCGAGTGTGGCGCGGCCTTCGATGAACTGACGGACGAGCGGATCAGTGGAGTGTTGGATTTCACTGACCGTTCCGACCGCATGCACCACGCCTTCGTACAGCATGGCGATGCGCGTCCCGACGGTATACGCACTGCGCATGTCGTGCGTGATGACAATGCCGGTGACGCCGAGCTGATCGCGCATGCGGACCATGAGCGCGTCGATCGTTGCTGACGTGACGGGATCGAGACCCGTGGTTGGTTCGTCGTAGAGAATGTATTTGGGGCGGAGGGCGATGGCGCGCGCAATCCCCACCCGTTTTCGCATACCGCCCGAGAGCTCTGCGGGCATGCGCAATGCGACGCTGTCGAGATCGACCAGGGCGAGGGCTTCGGCGACGCGAGCGGCGATTTCCGTCTCGGTCAGGTCACCTTGCTTGCGGAGCCCCATGGCCACGTTCTCGCCGACGTTCATCGAGTCGAAGAGCGCCGCGAACTGAAACACGTAGCCAATCTTCCCGCGCAACGCGTACAGCTCGGTGCGTCCGAGTGTATCGACGCGTTTGCCATCGACCCACACTTCACCGCTGTCCGGTTCGAGGAGGCCAACGATGTGCTTGATGGCGACCGATTTTCCG
>JANMKU010000126.1:0-1713 GCA_031372205.1 Gemmatimonadaceae bacterium
ACCCATTTCGTGGAGCTGACCAGCGATGCCGAGTGACAATACATCGGATACGTCACCGGGTATGACCCGAGGCAGGCCATCCATTGGCCCCCAGACGGAGCAGTTCGTGGCGCTCCTGCATGACGAGGCGTTGCCGCGCACCACGTACCGCGCACCGGACGGCCACAGCGTCGTCGACTGTCATCCGCGTGATGTGCCGCGCTTGTTGGCGGAGGGTGGGCTCTTGTGGATTGACATCGACTCCAATGTGAAGGCCCAGCACGCACTGCTCGAAAAGGTGTTTAAATTTCATCCACTCGCTATTGAAGACACGCTCAATCCGCAGTCTCGCGTCAAGCTGGAAGAGTATGACAACTATTTGTTCGTCAGTATTCGCGGCGTGTCGTTGGACGACCGCACCGACGACCCATACGACATTGAGACCAAGGACCTGTACTGTTTTCTTGGTGCGAAGTACCTGGTGACCGTGCATGCTGGTCCGGTGGCGTCCGTCGACCGAGTCGCAAACCACTTGCGCCAGTCCCCAGATCTGTTGAGCCGAGGCGTGGAGCGCCTCCTGCACGCCATCCTCGATGACACGATTGACAGCTTCTTCCCGATCCTGAACAAGATTGATGAATTCATTGACGGCATTGAAAAACGGGTGTTTGAACAGTTTGACGAAGCGGCGCTGCGTGATCTGTTTCTCGTCAAGCGCTTGGTGCTCTCGCTCCGACGGTATCTGGCGCCGTCCCGTGATGTCATGAACGTCCTGAGCAATCGCCCAAGTCTTCTGGTGACGCCAGACGTGCAGTTGTATTTCCGCGATATTTACGATCATGTGCTGCGCATCAATGATTCGCTGGACACCTACCGCGAACTCTTGAGCAGCACCATGGATTCCTATCTCACGCAGGTGTCCAATCGTCTTGGCTCGACCACGAAAGCACTGTCCGTGGTGGCGACCATGTCGATCCCGTTCGTGGTCATCAGTGGCATGTGGGGGATGAACGTGGGGGAAATCCCGTTCGCGACCACGCCCAATGGGTTCTTCCTCCTCTTGATGTTGCAACTCGCATTAGGGTTGGCCCTCCTCGCGCTGTTGCGTTGGCGACGCTTGCTGTGAGCCGATCGCCTCAACCTCTCGTGATGGAATCAGCGTTCGATGTTCTGTCCTGAATGCGGGACGTGGAATCGCGCTGCGGCGGCGCGATGCACGCGGTGCGGCGTGGCACTGCCGGAAGTGACGGCGCCGCCGCTTGATGTGCCGGAAGTGGAACTGAGCGCCTTGCGTCATGCGACCGGCAACCGCTACACGATCATCAAGCGACTGGGGAGTGGCGGGATGGCGCACGTCTACCTCGCGCGTCATCTCACATTGCACCGGATGCTGGTCGTCAAGGTGCTGCATCGCGCCCTCGCCGCTGACGCGGAGATGCGCGAGCGATTTCGGCGCGAAGCGGAGGCTGCGGCAAGTCTCGTGCATCCGCATGTCTGCGCGATCGTGGATATGGGCGCGGCCGACGACGTCGAATATCTCGCCATGCCGTACTATGCCGGCGGCTCGCTGGCGGACCGGCTGAGTCGGCAGCGCACGGTGAGCGCAACGACGGCGGCATCGATTGGCGTACAGGTCGCGTCGGCGCTGGACTATGCCCACCGCCACGGCATCGTGCACCGCGATATCAAGCCGGACAACATCCTGTTCGACGAAGATGGGAATGTGGCGCTGAC
>JANMKU010000142.1:0-4024 GCA_031372205.1 Gemmatimonadaceae bacterium
GCGAGGGTTTCGACCACGAGCGCACAAGCGTAACCCTAGCGATGCGGTATCTCGATGGTCGGTGGCGCATCGCGAATTTTCTCTACCCTGACAATACGTTCTGTCACCGAGACCTCGCTGTTGGGCTCACACGACAGGCCCGGCCCGCCGATTCGAGGCGTGGGGACGAGGCGTGCCGTTGAATTGCGCCTCCTTTGCTCATGCTACCGTCTTCGCGTGCCCGCATGCGTCGACGTCGGAGTCCCCTTGAAGAACGGCGCACGCGCGATCGTCCTCGGGCACCCACACGGCCGTGTGCACGTGACGCGCGGCCTGTCATCGTTCCGTTGCGCGACGGGCTGTTTCGACGCACATCACACGCGGAGATAAAGTCAGGGCAGGCTGCGTTTTGGTTTTGGTTTTGGTGTTGGATGCTTGGGGGCAGGCGCCTCATCGCGCAGAGCCTTCCCTGGTGGTGAAGTTTTCTGTGCGGGTGCGGCCGGCTTCTTTGGCGGCGGCGCGGTCATTCCGGGCATTCCTTCGTAGTGCTCGTGCATAGTGTCCTCTGAGGTTGAGGTAGTCGTCAGTTGTCGTCGGGGCTTGCCGATACACGTGGCGTACGGACAATGAGAACCGAACACTTGGCGTGCAGCGCAACAGCCTGTGAGACCGATCCCAGCAGGAATCGATCGATTGCTCCGTAACCATGCGAGCCGAGGACAATCAGATCCGCGTGCATCGCGTCTGCGGCGTCAAGGAGGACCTGCTTCGGCGATCCAGACAACACGCTCGTTGTCACGGTGTACGCGCCGCCGTTCCCGCTCGCGCTGAGCTTGAAGGACGCCTTGTCAACAGCCGCCCGCGCTGCCTCGTTCGCGTCGCGTTCCAACGTGTCATATAGGCTCGTGTCCAAAACGCCTGATCCATAGGTCATTGGAATAGTGCGCTCGACCACTGAGACAACGCGTATCTCGCTGCCGTGTGCGAAGTGCTGATGGACGATCGCGTCAGTCGCCGCCTCACTGTGCTCGGACGAGTCCGTCGCCAAGAGAATCTTCATGTCTATTCGTTGGGTGAGTGGTAACGGCTTCGACTAGAAAGCTCGCGCATGCGTGAGACGCTGAATGTCGACGGTACCGCAGCAACTGCCCGTCTTGTCCACAACCGTCAGGACGCCGACCAGGTTGCCGGGCTCTGTCGGTGCAATTACAGGGACGCACCCGCACCCCGAATCACGCATGGTTCGCGCAGCGTCCGACACGCGATCGCGCTCACGGATTCAATGCGGCTTTGCAGCGCCGGGCGTGGCCGACATATGCATGCGGGACATGGCAGCGCAGTGCTTGACAATCTCTGCCGCATGAGCCGCTACGTCCTTTGGAAACGGCGTGGTCGCGCTGACCGCGGCCTCAAGCGCCGTGAGGTGCTCGCCGAGCGACGTCATATCGGCTTCCATTTGCTTCATCTTGGCCGCCATCGGCTTCGCCGTCCCCGACGTCGGTTGCTTCATGTCGCTGCCCATCATGGATTTCATCTCATCGCTCATCATGGACATGTGTGCCTGATGGTGCTGCTTCATCTGGTCGAAGCTGCGTCGCATCTCGACCACGGCTGGACGAGCCAAGTCGACGTCGACCGTTTTCGATCCACTCGCCTGTCGCTGCACGGCGCGTGCGAATGTCGCCAGGTTCTCGCCGTACGCCATGGCTAACGCCTGATGCGGCCCCGCCATCATGCCGTCCATACCCTTCATGCTCTTCATGCCGTCATGCTGCTGCGGCCTCTTCGCTGGTGTCGCGGTAGTGGACTGGGCCAGACCTGCAGTCGGCGCTCCGCACAACAAGAGGGCGACCGTCGCAACAACGGTCGAGATCGTTGCTCGCGTTCTGTTCGTCATAATCGCTTCAACCCGAAGAAGACACGCCACAACCACCGGGATCGCCATGGCGGTGCAGCGAAGGACATACTGAACATTGAAGCACGCGACCTAGGCGCTCCAACACAATCGTTCAAATGGGTGAGTACCTCTCCCTTTACACTACGTAAAACGTGCGGTATCGTCCAACTCCAGCTCGCCTCTCGTACACCCAGTGGTCCACTCTCCGGAGTCTTCCCATGCGCAGAATCCCACGCCGCTCTGTTACGCGCCTCTTCGCTCTCACCGCCGTGCTCAGCGCAGTGGGTGCGGCATCTGCGGCCGCGCACGATTTCTGGATCATTCCGGACATGTTCGCATTTGCCGGCGACGCCACGGTGCAGGTCAACGGCCGGCAAGGGGGAGGCAAGTTTCCGGCAGGCACGGCGGTGCAGCCGGACCGCGTCGTGGACGCCCGCATCATCGGCGCATCGTCGTCCACGAAGATTGCCTCGATGTCGGTTGAAGGCACGTCTCTCCGACTGCAGCAGAAGCCCTCCGCCGCTGGGCAATACCTCATTGTCGTTGGACTGGCGTCGCGCGTCTTTCGCGAAACCCCGGCTGGGGTCATTCGATTCCTCAAAGCCGAGGGGGGCGCGGCGGAAGCAGCCCGATTGGAACGGGACAACTCGCTGGCCGGGCTCGATAGCGTCATCTTCACGGCGGCGTCGTACGCAGCCACCATCGCGCAGGTCGGCGCGGGCGGTCCGCGAGCGTTCGGTAAGGCAGCCGGATTGCGTTTGGAGTTCGTCCCGCTGAACGACCCGGCGCATGTGCATGTGGGCGACACACTGCACGTGAAAGTACTGGGAAATGGCGCTCCTGTGCCTGACATCGGCGTTGACCTCGCCGCAGGCATGGAGAGTACAGCGGCTGCTACGGCCTCCGTGACACGCATCGCGTTGACCGCAGACGCGAAGGGCATCGTACACCTCCCGCTGAGCTCCGCGGGGCCGATGATGCTGCGTTCGGCCTACGCGAGCCGGAAGCTGGGCGGAGCCGCGACGGAGTGGGATGTCTCGCGCACCACGTACGTGTTCAACGTCGGCGCAAAGCACTGACCGCACCAGGAGGCTCGACGCTCTGCCAGGATCACGGTGGCCCACGGTTGCCGCCGTGCTTTACAGCTTGTAAGATCGCTGCATCACGCGACTATCACCCGAACCAGGAGTGCATCATGCGGTCTGCCACCGTGTCGTTGCTGCTGTGGTGCGTCATCGCACCGATTACCGCCGCCAGCGCACAGGCGTCACGCACTGATTCCGCGGGTGCGGTGGCTGCAGTGGCGCAATTCCACGCGGCACTCAAGGACGCGGATTCCGTGCGCGCCGTATCCCTGCTGGCCGAGGACGTCATGATCCTCGAGAGTGGCGCCATTCAAACACGCAGCGACTACCTCGGCCACCATTTGGGAGCCGATATGAAGGGTAGTGCCGGATCGAAAGCCGAACGGTCCGTCGTGCGTGTGAGCTTGGCGGTCGGCTCGGCGATCGTCGTATCCAGGTCCATCACGCCGCCTACCGGCGCCGAGGGCAACACCGGCTCCGAGATGGCCGAGCTGATGGTGTTGTCGAAGACCGCGAACGGTTGGCAGATTCGCGCTGTGCACTGGTCGTCACGCAAGCGGAAGGCATGAAGAGCGCCATGTCCGAGCCAACGACACGTCGTCGGAATACTCTAACGCTCGCCGTAGTTGCGCTCAGTGCGAGCGCGGTCTCGGCGTTCGCCGTGCGCGCCGTCGCGCCAGCGGACGCGACTCGATTTGCTGTTGACAGCATCGTCAGTCCGGCTCGCGCGGGTAGCGCCGAGCCCAATCTGAGTGTGGCACCGGACGGACGCGTGTTCATGTCATGGCTCGAGCCGCTGGATTCGGGATACTCGGTACGGTTTGCGTCACACGATGGCACGAAGTGGACCGAGGCGCGAACCGTCGCATCCAGTCGCGACTTCTTCGTCAACTGGGCGGACTTTCCGTCTATCGAGGTGCTCGACGGCGGTCGTCTGGCGGCGCACTGGTTACAGCGCAACGGTCCGGGCACGTACGCGTACGGCGTGCGCATCGCGCAGTCACGCGACAACGGCGTGACGTGGAGTACGCCGGTGACTCCACATCGAGATTCCGCACAGGCC
>JANMKU010000143.1:0-6715 GCA_031372205.1 Gemmatimonadaceae bacterium
CGGACAAGCGCGGCATGCGTTCCAGACGTTTCCGACGACCCTTTGCTTGTGCCGTGTTTTGGCCCGCGAGATTGCGCGCGATGTATTCCATTTCGGACGCAATCTTTTTGGATTGCTGGTCAAACTGTCGTGCTTGTGTGAGTCGACGTTCTTCGCGCTGCGTAATGAACGACTCGTAGCCACCGGTGTAGGCGAACGCCGTACCCCCTTCAAAGTGCAACACATGGTCGGCGATCGCGGCAAGAAACGCGCGGTCGTGACTGATGCAAATGACGGTGCGCTCGGACTCGCGCAGATAGTCTTCCAGCCACGCGGTGGTTTCGAGATCGAGGTGGTTGGTGGGTTCGTCGAGCAGCAGCAGCTCAGCCGGCGTGGCAAGCTGTCGAGCGAGGGCGACGCGTCCACGTTCACCACCGGAGAGCGTGCCGATGGTCGTGCTCCGCGCCGCGTCGGGGTCAAAGCCCACGCCCATGAGCACCGAGTCGACTTTGGCCGCCATTTGGTAGCCCCCGTCACGTTCAAAGCGTTCGAGATCGCGGCCGTACTTGGCCATCGCCGCGTCGCCATGATCGTGTTCGAGGTTGGCGGCTTGCTCGGCGAGCGAGTGTTCGAGTTCGCGCAATTCGCCAAAGGCGCCGGCGACGATCTCCCAGAGCGACATGTCTTCCGGGAACCGGCGATGCTGGTCCATGAGCGCGACGCGGAGGCCAGGCTGCCGCGTGACCGTGCCTTTGGTAGGGGTCAGGTCACCAGTGATGAACTTCATCAGCGTGGTCTTGCCGGTGCCGTTTCGTCCAACCACGGCCCAGCGGTCCCCTTCCGCGACGGTGAAGGTGATATCGCGAAAAATTTCAGTCGCGCCGAATTCGATCCCGGCGTTGCCAACGGCCATCAGGGTCATGCAAAAACCTTCGCCGGGTTACGCCGGTTGATGAGTGAAGACGTTTTCGTGCTTGGTCGGACTGGGAGAAGGCTAATAGATACAGGCGTCCAATATCGACAACACTTCGTCGAGCAGTTCCGTGGGCGCCCTCCCGACCCGTTGCGCCATACGCGAGCGATAGTCAACGGACTTCACCTGATCCACCATCACCACGCCGGTCAATGCGGTCCCGTCCGGAATCGTTACGTGAAATGGATAGTCGCGCTGCGTATTGGTAATCGGGCAGGCGATGCAAAGGCCTGTGTGTTTGTTGAAGAGATCATTGCTGACGACGAGTGCCGGCCGACGTCCGCGTTGCTCACGACCGGACTGCGGGTCGAACGTCAGCGTGATCAGCTCGCCCTTGCGTGGCACATAGTCGGCCACCTACCACACCTCGCGGCCAGTCGGCGTGCCCCAGTCGAATTCCACTGGTGTGTGGTTTTTCGGAATGCGGCGGACCAGCGCTCTCAGATCGTGCCCGCCCCGCACTCGACGGAGCGGCGTGATCACCAAGGCGCCATCGTGCGTGGTCACGTCGACTGCATCACCGATTTTGATATCGGCGTCCGCCAACAGCGTCTTGCTCAAGCGCAGACCCTGGCTGTTGCCCCACTTCTGGATTTTGGTAATCATCGGCGCACCTTGGGCTGGGATATCCGAAGTATATCCCCTTGGTCATGCCGAGTCAAATCCCTTCCACGCCGCGCGCATTGCCTCGGCGGCCGCACGAATCTCGTCGCGGTCCTCTTCCGGCCAGCGCGTCACGCGCGCGCGGAGATGCCCTGCGCTCACCGCATCGCGCCACCACACCGCAAGGTCACCGAGGCGGGGCAGCAGCATCACCGCGGGGATGGCCCACCACACTGCTGCGCCGATCAGCTTGAGCGCGACCGTCAAGGCAGCGCCCAGTGTCGCGTACCAGAGGAACACGAAGTAGAGGCCCGGGGCAAAGGCTTTTCCGACAAGTTCGGCGCGGTCGGCCGCGATGCGCTGGGCGTGACGCCAGACGAAGGCGAGCACCGGCGTGTGGACCGCGAGACAAATGAGGGCGACTGGTGCTGACAGTACGGTGACGAACACTGACGGCCAGTCGGCGCCGGCGCTCCCGACGCCAGCGGCGTGCAATACGCGGGCGCAGTCGCGGGGGGACTCGGGCAGTGCGCCTGCGCGCACGACGGCGGCCGAGAGACGGTTGGCCAGCTGCATGACCTGAGCGGGATCGTCTTTTCCCCGGTCCCGCGCGACGGGCTGGGTAGCGCTGTCCGTGCCAGCCGCGCTGTCGATGGTATGGTGCACGAGCTCGACGCAGGCGTGTTGGACGTGGGCCGCAGCGGCCAGCGGCGACATCGCGTCATTTGAATGCAGCGCGCCGATCAGCGCCGCGAGCTGGTCACGGGTCTGGGCGCGCTCCCAAGTGGGGGCGTTTCTGGTGACCGTGAGGAGCGCCTCGCGCATCCGATGGCGGAGCGCGATGGCGAGCAGGGTGCTGGCTCGGTGGGCCGGATGCGGCGTGCCGTGCGGCTGGTTCGCCAAATCGGACTGGTAGCTGTGGAGCCAGTCGCCTAAACCGAATGACGGTCCGATGACGACGGTGATGTCCGTTCGGGGGGTGCGAGGGCTGTCGTAGTGGACGCCGATTGGTACAATCTGAAGGTTCGATTGTGTGCCATTTTCTATACAGTCTAGCGCCATTTTTGCGACACCGCCTCGGAATTGTCCCAAAGTCGGTTCGTCGGTCACCCCACCTTCCGGGAAGACCGCCACCATCGCGCCGGATTTGAGCGCGGCGGTGACGGACTGAAAGGCGGCTTCGTTGATGGCCGCGGCGTCGACGCCGAGTTCGCGTTGTTTGCGAGCATCTCGGATACGGGTGACCGGGATGACGCCGAGTCCGCGGTATGTGGCCCGGGTGAGGGGGGACGTGGCGCCTGAGATGGTGCCGACGTATCGGACGGGCCGGGGCGTGCTCAGGTAGCCGAGGAGGATGTCGGGGATGTCGTTGGGGTGGTTCCCGATGAGGAGGACGGGCCCGGTGGCCGGGATTTGGTCGAGTCCGAGGACGCAGCGGTCGCGGTAGAACCAGCGGAGGCAGCGCCGGCCGAGCCAGCGGACGAGGGGGTGGAGCATGGGATAATGAGGGCACAACTCTGCAGAATCGCCAGTGCATGGCGGCGCTATCTTCCTGACCGACATCGATATCGTCGTTCCCACTCCAACCGCGTGAACATGAAGGACGTCTATCATGCGCTCGGCGTCGCCACCGTTGGCGGCGTGATCTATCACACGGGGCAAAAGGCCCTTCCAGCGAACGTGAATCCCATGATTCTGCTCGTTGGGGTCTATCTTGTCGCAATCCTGCTGGCGCTGGTCGCCATCCCGTTGTTCCGCTCACCCGGCCGGCAAGATGACCTCCGACATTTGATGAGCTGGCAGGTACTGGCCGTTGGCGTTGGTGTCATTCTGATTGAAGGGGGATTCCTGTTGGCCTATCGTGCCGGCGGTTCCCTGCAGTGGTCTGGTGTGGCGGTGAACGGTCTTGCCGCTGTGATCCTCGTGCCGATTGCCGTGATTGTCTTTCGCGAACCGTTCTCGCTCTCCCGTGTACTCGGCGTGCTCATTACGCTGATTGGCATGACGCTGATGGCGCGTAAGTAACGCATTGCGGAGCTTCAATACGGTGGGTCGCTCGGCATCCCATTTCATCATGGTCGATAGTAGCTCCAAGGTCCGTACACTTCTCAAAAACTATTGGTTCGGCAATCCGGACGCGTACGCCGTAGCAGGTGCTGGCTCACATGACTCCGCGCGAAACTCTTTCCTTCAGGTCGTACAGATCCACCACGTCGTTGATCTCCACCAGTCTGAAATGGCGCTCGACCACCGTGAAGTCCGTCATGCGCTCCGCAAGCTCCGGATACCTTGAGTAACGAATCAGCGCGTTCTCCTGTTGAGAATACTGGTATGTTAGTATCGGGCCATCTTGAAAGTCGTTGGTTGAGTTGAATATTGTCACGCCCCCGCCACCGAAAATGAAATGCTCCGGACGGAACGCCGCATCGTTTGGAACGAAAGCAGTTGATGTCGTCTCAGAACCAAGTGCGGTCGGCGTGAGGTCGTCGAACTCTGCCGATAGATATGGCCGGGATTCCGAACGAAGCGTGACGAGAACTACCGTCTCGACGATTCTCGTCGGCCGCGTGCCGAAGTGGTTGAGGTTGGTATCAATGAATGATGGACGAGCATGCTGACAAACTTGGTGGGTGAGTTCGTTCTGAACAGCGACACGGACCGTATTTATTGTCCCATTTGCATCCAAACGATAGAAGACCTCCCTCGTGAGCTTGTTCGAGTTCTGCCACGGCGTTTGGCAAAGGTTGATTAGTGGTTGCTGGAACATCGTGTAGCCAAGAGACAGTGCATGTTGTTGAACAACTGTCCATGCGGACGTAAGTTGATTTCGAACCGACTTCTGTTTGAAGTCAGATTCCCGCCGCAGCCGAGCGACGATCGGTCCAGTCACAATTCGCAAACGTTCTGCCAGCGATTCGTGCCTCTGTATCCGCGCCGTCCAGCCAACCGATTGTGTTTCGCATCTGCAGATCGAAATGCACGATCTGATTGCCATTGGGATCCGTTGTGGAAGCTTGCTTGCCAATATGGTCGCGACGAGCTGAGTAGATGACGGGAACGTGCCGCTGCGCGTAGCCCGCTTCAAAGTAGACGGACGGCCGAGCATAGGTCAGGTCCGCAATCATGAAATCGCACTGCTCGATCTGCTCAATGATCTTATCGTCAATGTCGTCGTTGTGGGGATGGCGATCAACACGGACGATCGCAATATCTGCTTCATCTACTATCGGGTTCACGAGGTTGTCGTAGAAGTGATCCGTATCTGACCGATTGAATGGCATCGCGATGAAGCGAAGCAGCTTCCGAATACTCATCGCGAATTCTGGCGTCGCAAAACGCATGCTACGCCGCGTTCGTAGGGCGCGTGGCCTGCAAGGCGCCACAGTACGTTGCGCAATAGCGGTGATTTCTCACGCTTCGCGACTGTCATGTGCCTGTGCCACGTGCGGCGTTGAGTACGGCGCGGAGCGACGATGCGGGAAGGAACACGTGCGCCTTGCCGACTTTGCGTTGTGTGAGCATGCCCTCGTGCACCAGCTTGAGCAGATCGCTCCGCGATGTCTCGTAGCTGACGCCGTGCGATACGCGGTGCGACTCGACTGTATAGCGCGCCTTGGACGTCTTGAGCGCATGATTGATGAGAGACAGTTGCCGTTGATTGAGTGCAGTGTTGTACGCTGACGCGCTATGAACTAACTCGTCCACCTCATTGATCTCGGCGGACTTTCGCGCCAGATACGTTTGCTAGTCGTCAATGCCGCGCAGTAGGACACGCATCTGGTAAAGCAGAAAGTATGTCGCGTCGTTGTCGTCGGTTTCCGAATACAGATAGGCGCGCCCGTACTGTGCACGGGCCTTCTTGAGAATCCGTGAAATTGACACATACTCACAGAGCCAGTAGCCCGCACGCGCCATCGACCAGTAGAACAGCGCCCGCGCCGTGCGGCCGTTGCCGTCGACAAATGGATGGTCGTACGCCAGCCAGAAGTGGAGCAGAATGGCACGCACCGCCGGCGGCACGAATTCTTCGCCGTGCTCGTCGTTGGCGAAGTCGCACATCCGGTGCATGCGCTCGTCCAATTCGCTCGCAGGTGGTGGCGTATGCAGGCGCTTGCCGGATTCATCCTCAATGACGATATCTTCGTCGTTATGCCGGAATCGGCCGACGGCGTCAGCGTCGTCGAGCGTTCCCTCGGTGAGTTGTCGCTGGAGCGCTTTGACGATCTCCGGTGTGAGGGGAGTGCCCACTCGTTGTCGGACATACAGCATGCCCTGATAGTTGTTCAGTATCATGCGCTCACTGCGATCGCGCGGCGCCCGCCCTTCCTGGATCATTGCCTTGGCGACTTTGCGCGTCGTTGACGCGCCCTCCAGCTGACTCGAGGTGATGGCTTCTTCGACGATGGACTTGAAGAGGTATGTGTCTCGCGTTGCCGGGTTGACCACCTGGTGGCTGCCATGGATGCTACCGCCCGCATTGCGGTCGATGCGATGGAGCATTTCGAGCGCCGGGCTGGGCAGCGCATAGCGGAAGGGCTGACCGTGGACGTCAAGCAGCGGCAAGCCCCTGTAGGATTTGCATTAGTAATCAGTAAACTGTTGCCTTGTAATGGTTTGTGACGCTAGTGTTGCTTCTGGCTCCACCCCCTTAAACGGCAGCGAAAATACTAAAAGGGGATGAATTAGTAGCACATTAGGAGTTGGCGGGTGCGCCTAGCTAGCTAGGCGCGCGAGTGACTCGCGGAGCTTCGCCACGTCGCCGCCAAACCGAACGAGCAGTTCGACGGCAACACTCTGTTCAGCCTGGAGCAACGCCCAGAGCAGCTGCAGACCGTTCACGTCATTTCGCCGCCGCTGGACAGCCAGCGCGGTCGCGGCCTCAAGCGCGCCTTGTGCGTCGGCATGCAAGGGCAGCGGATCATGCGCCACTCGCTCAGTGCCACGTTGCACGCGGTCCAGCACGGCGGTGTGAAACTGTTCGCGGTCCATGTCGCTCACTTGCGTGAAAGACATGAGCGGCAGCTTGCCAAAGCGCAGCAAACCAAACAGCAAATTCTCGGCGCGCACATCGGACTGTCCTTGCCGATATGCGTCGTCACCCGCGAGCGCGTCGCGCAGTGCCTCGGCAATGATTGGTGCGGGCCGAGGCGTTGCGTCGCG
>JANMKU010000157.1:0-8445 GCA_031372205.1 Gemmatimonadaceae bacterium
GCATCGGCATGTAGTCGATGTAACCGGGATACCATGCGTCGAATCCGGTGCCCATGTGCGTCGCGCCAACCTTGCCTTCGGTTTCCAGCTGCTGCGCGATCGTCATGCCAATCGTGTTCACCTCGCGCGACATGAGCCCCGCGACACGCGGCGCGATCGGTTCGGCGAACGGTGGCAACCAGATGCGAGTGGGAAACGGTGCCGTCTGGTGTTGCACATAAATGATTTGCGGTTCCCACTCACGCCACGTGCGGGCCACGACGCGTGACTCCGGCACGTTGAGCATGTAGCCGTCACGATTGTTGTCGTGCCCGATGTAGTTCTGGTACAGCTCGTGTAACGGGCTCACTTCGTATGGCGTGCCGACCACCTCGCGATACCAATTGACGACGATGTTCTGTCCGTCCGGGTTGATCGACGGCCACAGCATCAAGACGGTATTGTCCAGAATGCCTTTGATCGCCGGCTCATCAGCATGGGCCAGGAGATCATAGGCGAGTTGGATCGTGTGTTGCGACCCGGCGATTTCCGACGCATGCAGCCCACCACTGATATCAACGAACGCTTTCCCCTCGCGCGCGAGAGCGTGCGCTTGCTCGTCCGAGAGGCCGGCCGGATGCGCGAGTCGTTGCGCGACCTCCTTGAGCCGGTCGATGCGCGCGAGATTCTCCGGCGAGGAGATCAAGGCGATGGACCACGCGTGGCCGGTCGACGTTTTCCCGACGTCGATCAGTTTGATACGGTTGCTCGCCGACGCGAGGAGCGCGAAATACTTCATCGACTCGTCGTACGTCGCGAGTTTAAGATCCGCGCCGACGGGAAATCCGAGTGACGATTCGGGGGTGGGAATGGCGCGCTGTGCGTGGCTCGCGCCCGGGAGCACTCCGATCACGGCGGCCGCGCACATCAGCACGGTTCGGAGCATCGGGAATCGCGGCATAGTATGGTGTGGGAGTGAAGGAAAAACCGACGGCGTGTCGGGGCTCAGTCGATATCGTGCTGACCGGCTCCCAAAAACGTTGGTCGGGCCAGTCCAGCCGTGTCGTCATAAAACTGCACGGCACCAGGCGTAAGCCACTTGGCAATCAGGATGATTTGCCCGGTGTGTCCGGAGAAATGCTCCACCACATGATAGATGGCGGCAAGGACCGTCGTGTCGCGGCCCTGAATGGAGCGCGGTTCCGTGAGCATGTCGGCGCTGAGGCGAGCGAGCGTCGCATCAACGTCGTCACAGGTATGCCGCAGCAACTGCACAAGCGCCGCGTGATCCGCACCGTCGCGCGCGGCAAACTCGGCGTCGCGCCGGCGCGAGTCGGCTGCACCGCCCACACCGCTGACAATCCACTGGCGCACGTTGCCGCAGAGGTGGAGGACCAGATTGCCAGCACTGTTGGCGCGCTCGTTGGGTCGCCACCACAATTTGCCGACGGGAATCGTGCGCAGCGCGAGTTCGATCTTTGCCGGGTACTCTGCGTGCAGGTAGTGTCGGGAGCGTTCCAGAAAGCGTTGGGCGATATCGATCGGCATGACTGCGAATGTAGCCCGTGGAGCACCCCTCTCGTCAACCGGCGCCCCGGGCGCGATACTTGGCCGTACCACCAGCCACCCACTCGATCATGAAATTCGCTGCAATCACCGGATGGGGCGCGTGCATGCCCCCTGCGATCCTGAGCAACGACGACTTATCCACGTTTCTCGAGACGTCGGATGAATGGATTCAGTCGCGCACGGGTATGCGCGAACGGCGCATCTCACACGTGAGCGCCATTGAACTGTCGACGGTCGCCGCGTCGCGTGCGCTCGCCTGCGCTGGACTCGACGCGGCCGATGTGGATTTGATCATATATGGAGGCGTCAGCAACGACGAACTCGTGCCCAACAGTGCCTCCGGCGTGCAGATCGCGCTCGGCGCGACGAAGGCGGCCTCGGTCGACCTCAATACGGCGTGCACCAGTTTCTGCTATGGGCTCGCCACGGCGACGGCGATGATCAAGAGCGGCATGGTGCGGAACGCCATTGTCATCGGCGTGGAACTCATTAGCCGGTACATGGACTGGAGCAACCGCAATGTCGCGGTGCTCTTTGGCGATGGTGCGGCGGCTGTTGTGGTGCAGGCGTCTGACCAAGAGGAAGGGATGATTGGCAGCGTGCTTGGTTGCGATGCGGAAGCGCGCGAGAGTCTGCGCGTGCGCGGTTTCGGATGCACGTATGCGGGACACGATGTCACGTTTGGTGACACCCTGTGGGATTTCGACGGGCAAGTGATTTTCAAACGCGCCGTCAAAGCCATGGCGGAATCGTCCGTCCGCGTGCTGGCCGAGCATGGTTTGCGCGCCGATCAGGTGGACTTGGTGGTGCCGCATCAAGCCAACCTGCGCATCATCGAAGCGGTGGCCAAGTACGCCGATATTCCGATGGACAAGGTGATGGTGACCGTGCAGAAGTACGGCAACATGAGCGCGGCGACCGTGCCCGTGGCGCTCGTTGAAGCACTGGAAGCCGGACGTGTCACGCCAGGGAGCATCCTGCTCATGCCCGCGTTCGGGGGTGGCCTGACGTACTGCTCGCTACTGGTAAAGTGGGGCGCGCGCGTCACACCACTTGGCGTGTCAGCGCGAGAATTGCCACCATGCACGGAGACGGCGCTGGCGCTCGTCAACCGTGTGCGGGCAACGCAGGATCCGCACGGGCGTTCGCTGCGCGGCCTCATGTCCCCCACGTTTGTCGAAACTCAACTTGTTTAGCGAGCCTCCAATGCGCTGCCTCCGATTTGCTCCGCTGGTGCTGTTGCTTAGTAGTTGCACGACACGTGGCGATACGCTGGCCACAACGACCAGTGCGGACTACGACGTCGTCATCAGCAACGGTCGTATTGTCGACGGGACCGGCAGCGCATGGTTCTGGGGCGAGCTCGCGATCAAGAACGGACGGATTGCCCGCATTGCGCCACGCGGTGCCCTCAAAGACGCCTCCGCGACGCGTCGTATTGATGCCACGGGTTCTGTCGTCGCGCCGGGCTTCATCGACATTCAGGCGCAGTCGTACGACAACTTCATGACGGGCGACGGGCGAGCCCTGTCCAGTGTCACGCAAGGCATCACCACGGCCATTCTCGGCGAAGGCGACACGCCAGCGCCGGTGAACGACCGCACCGTGTCACTCATGACCGACACCAGCATGAAGCGCCTCGCACCACAGTTTACCGGTACGCACGGCTTTGGCCATTGGCTTGAGTTCATGGCGACGCGAGGCCTGTCGCAAAATGTCGGCTCGTTCGTGGGCAGTGGCACCGTGCGCGCGTATGCGAAGGGCGGGGCACTGGGCGCGTTCTCCGAATCCGAGCGCGACACGATGCGCGTCATGGTGCGCCGCGCCATGCAAGACGGGGCGTTTGGCGTGGCCAGCGCGTTGATGTATCCGCCCGACAACTACAACACCACCGCGGATTTGGTCGAAGTCGCCAAGGCGATGGCGCCGTACGGTGGCCTCTACATCACGCACATGCGGAACGAGGGTGACCATCTGCTGGAATCCATCGACGAAGCCATTCGCATCGGGCGCGACGGTGGCGTGCCGACGGAGATCTACCATCTCAAAGCCGCGGGCATGAAGAATTGGTCGAAGATGCCGACGGCTATTGCGAAGATCGATTCGGCACGGGCCACAGGCGTCGATGTGCAGGCGGACATGTATCTCTACATCGCCGGCGGCAACGGGTTTGCGAGCTGCATCGCGCCCCAGTACGCCGCCGACGGAAAGCTGCAAGCCAATCTGCAGGATGCCGCCACGCGTACGCGCATCAAGGCCGATTTGCACCGCGAGATTGACGGCTTCGAAAACAGCTGTTTGGAAGCGCCGCAGAACGTGATGGTGGTCGGCTTCACCAAGCCGGAACTCAAACAGTACGATGGCAAGCGGCTTTCCGAAATCGCCGCCATGATGAAGAAAGACTGGGCCGATGTCATCATCGATCTCAACATCGCCGAGCCCGACAAGCTGAGTGAGATGCTGTTTCGCATGAGCGAAGACAACGTCAAACTGCAGATTCGCCAACCGTGGATGAAGTTCGGCACCGATGCGGGCGCCACCGCTCCAACAACCGCCAAGGGCCTCGTTCACCCGCGAACCTATGGCAACTTCGCGCGACTGATGGGCAAGTACGTGCGCGATGAGCACGTCATTTCGCTTGAAGAGGCGGTGCGCAAGGCATCGGCCGCGGTGGCGACGCGGTTGTCGATCGGCGACCGGGGTGTGCTCAAGGAGGGGATGCGCGCCGACGTGATTGTGTTCGATCCGTCAACCATCGCGGACCGGGCCACGTTCGATCAGCCACATCAGTTGTCGGCGGGCATGCAGTTCGTGCTGGTCAATGGGGTGGAGGTGCTGCGCGATGGTGTACATACCGGCGCCAAACCCGGACTCACGGTGCGTGGTCCGGGCTGGTCCGGATGGGGAATCGCCAAGTAGCGCGGCGCTGGTTTAGTTAGGCGGGTGCCACGCGGATGTTGCGTCGAGACGGCTTGGCGCGCAACGGAACGGTGACGGGTTGCGCCCGAGTCAGGCGCGGGGCAGAGGGCACACCTCCGCCGGTCTGTCGGCGCTCGCGCGGTCGACAATCGCGCTGTATACGCGACGGATCCTCGACCCGTCTCGATCGAAATTCCTCACCGGGATTGACGGGACGTCTCTGCGATCATTATATGCCGACTACACCCGAGCGTGCAGGCGTCTCACTCATCCCCATCTCGTGAATAAGTCCCGATGTGTCATGGCCGCGACCTTGTCGCTCTCTTGGCTCGCCGCGTGTGACAGCCCGACGTTGCAGACTGCGCCCACCCTCGACGTGTCCGCCCGCACAAGTGCGAGCGAACAAGGACTCGATGCGAGTGGTGACCATCGCCATTCATTTGACTTGCGCGATTCACCCGCGGTGCAGAACGCGGCGCGTCCCGGTGGGGGAGGTGGCACAGGAATCTCGTATCATGGCGGGACGGTGCTGCAGGCCGGCATCAACGTCGTCGCGGTGTACTGGGGGAACACTCCGGTGTATGCGGGTGGGCCGACCGTGAACACGTTCAATACGGCGGGGAATAGCGGTGACGGATCGATTGTCGGACAGTTCCTCCGCGACATTGACGGATCGGCATACTACAACATCAACTCGACGTACAAGAATGCCGCGGGAGTTGCGCTCGTGAACGCCGTGAAGTACGCCGGCTATTGGGCCAACGGTGCCAGCGTCCCGGTGAACGGACAGAGCGTGTCCGATGCAAGCATGATCGCGATGCTGCAGTCGGGGTTCACGTCGGGCGCACTCAAGTACGATCCCAACACCCTCTACTCGATCTTCACGCCCGGTACCGTCAACCTTGGTGGTGGTGCCGGTACGCAGTATTGCGCGTATCACACCAACGCCAGCGTCACGGTTCCCGGGATGACGGGCACGCAACGCATCTACTATGCAGCGATGCCGTACAACGCCGGCTGGCCGAGCGGCTGCACGTCAGGACTCGCGTCGCCAAACAGTGACGTCGCGGCGGACGCCGAGGTGAACACGCTCATTCACGAGATCGAAGAAACGCAGACGGATGCGATGGGCAACGCCTGGTACGACAACCGCGGCTACGAGAACGCCGACAAGTGCGCGTGGCAGTGGGGAACGACATTCACAACCACCAACGGCGGCAAGGCGAACATCACACCGAAGGTCGGCGGTCGGTCGTACCTGGTCCAGATGAACTGGATCAACTCGGGCACAGGTGGCTGTCGTATTGCCTGGTAAGTCGCGAGTGATCGACTGACAACTGGAGCGCCCTCGCCGTTGCGGGGGCGCTTTTGGTTTCCAGGAGTGTGTGACACCTCCGCACTCCCTTAACACGGTGAGATTTGGCGCGTCTCTCGTCGCGTCGACTTTCGCCGTTCCCGTCCCAAGACTGGATGCGCGCCGCTGATCAGGCGCCCGCACCCTCGAACGTCGGCCCCTTGGCGGAGCCGGTCAGGGATTGCTCGCGATGCGCGGCAAGGAGCATCGTCACCGACGTATACGCGACCACGCAGATCACCAGGATCTTCACGTACAGCATCGGGAGATTCTGAAACCACTTGAACGCGATCGGGACAGCGACTATGCCCGCGAGCGCCATGCCTAGCATCGCCTTCGGATAGTACGCCTTCGCGCGCACGAACTGCGCGACCGCCACGGGCATCAGGAACGCGCACGCCCCCATCATAATCGGGTAGGCGGACTTGTCGTTCATGCCCAGCATGGTGACCAAGATGAGGCAGGGCGCGTAGAGGCCGATCCCCAGGGTCATCAACGCGCCCAGGAAGAACAGGCCCGCCATGCCGATCATCCAACGCATGCCGGTGAGCCCGATGCTGCCCTCAGCGAGCGAGTGGAAGAAGGTGATGCGCGCCAGCATGATGAGGGCGGCCGCGGCGAGACAAGCTCCCATGCCTATCTGAATCTTGCGGCGCGGCCAGCTGGACACGACGCCCGCGCCGAGCCAGGCGCCGAGGACGGCGCAGCCGATCAACGATATGAGTGTGCGCGGATCCACCTGGATCGGCTCCACCGAGACCAGGCCCGTGACGCCATGGATGGTCACGTACGCCTGGATCACCGTGGGGAGCACGTACCCCACGTTGAGGGATCCGGGGATCTTCTCATCGGGGATGAGCTTGAACGCCCGCGCCATGGAGGTCGTCGTCGCGTAGGAGCCCACACCCAGTGTATCGAAGAAGTTCGCGATGAAGCTCACCACGTACATGATCGGGTTCGAAGCCAGCGATTGGCCCTCCCGGGCGTCGCGCGCCAGCCCGGAGATGAAGACGATCAGATAGCCCACGGTGAACACGCCGAGGACGAGGAGCAGGACTGTGATCGGATCCATACGGGGAGGGTAAAGGCTGACGTCGTGAGAGACTGACGCCGGGGGAGCGAGCGGAGGGAGGGCCGGTACGCCGGAATCGAGACTCTACGGTTTGCTGAGCTGGCTCTTGAGCAGTTCCATACCGCGCTTTACCAACTCGCTGCTGTTCGCCGGGATCTGGCCATTCGGCGTCAGCGAATTGATCAGCTCGGGGAGCATCGCGGCCAATGATCCGCTCGCTTCCTCGTGCGACGTACCGAGCTGCTTCGCAACCTCACTCACGGTGGATTCGCCGAGGACGGCTTTTACCTGATCGCCAGAAATCTCATGATTGTCTCCCGTGCCCACCCACGAATCGACAGCTTTGCCGTGGCCCTGCGCGCGAAACTTCGCGAGGAGCCCTTCCAGTCCGCCACTTCTCTGCAGCATCCCCAACGCGACCGTGAGCAGCACCTGCGTTTTCATCTGTCCGCCAAGGCCTCCCAGCACCCCGCCAAGCCCGCCACCGCGCTGCGTTCCCGCCGCGTTTGGCGCTGGATGCGACTGCGCTGCGCCCCCGAGCACCGATTTGAGTGCACTTCCCAGCAACCCATCAAGCAGCCCCATGGGATCTCCAAAAGTGTGAATGAGGAGGCTCGCTCCCCGCTCGCCGCCCGTCAAGCGGGTGACGCCGGCAGCCCTGGCCCTTGCCAGCGCAGAACGTGAGATCACTATCCAGTAGCGCAACAGCTCTCGCAAGCATCATTCGTTCACCACGGTCTCCCAACACTCCAATATTTTCGCATGCATTTCTTCGCAATCGTCCTCGCCGCCGCGTCAAGCGTGTGGCAGCCGCAAACAATCGCGCTGCTGGACTATCACACCACCATTCCCGACGGGTGGACGCCGCGTCGTGCATCGTCACGCATGCGCCTTGCGGAGTTCGTCGTGCCCTCACCGAGCGACAAGGGCGCCGAGGTCATTATCTCGCCGCGCCGCCTACCTCCGCTTCGTGCGTGGGCTCAAGTAGCGTGACGCATTACCGACAGCGCACAGTGTCACACCACGCACGCATTCGCCGGTGGGGGATTGGCGCGGCGGTCGTCGGCTGCTGCGTCGCCGGGCGCGTGGTGTGCGCGCAGGGTGCGACGAATCCCGGCGCGGATTCTCAAGTCGATTCGTTGATTCGCGGCATCGTTACTGCGAAGGTGCACGCGCCGCAGCGATGGCCCAAGCTCGACGATGTGGTGACGGACTTGCGTGCCGTGTACGACTCGGTCGCGTGGACGCCGCTCTGGAGTCGGAACGGTCAGCCAACGCCGGCCGCACGTGCGACGGTACAGCAGCTGGCGATAATGGAATCGCGCGGACTTGACGCGGCAGACTTTGACGCGGCGTTTTTGCAAAAGATTGTCGGCGCACCGAATGGCACCTCGCTCGCCTCGGCCGCGCAACGGGCCGAATTTGATGCCATGCTCACGGTGGCTACCGTCCGCGCATTGCGCGCACTGCGCTTCGGGCGCGTGACCGCAAAGGTTGCCCATTCGGCGCTGGATTTTCCGGTGGAACGCTTCGACGTAGCCACGGCCACGCG
>JANMKU010000194.1:0-9706 GCA_031372205.1 Gemmatimonadaceae bacterium
GCTTTACGATGGTGGAGCTATTGCTCGTCATCAGCATCGTCGGCATCATGGCAGCGCTCGCTCTGCCGAAGGTTCGGATAGACAATGCGCAGGTTGATACTGCCGCACGAACGATCGGAATGTCGTTTATGGTGGCGCAGCGTGAGTCCGTCGCGCGTCAGCAGAATGTGCTGATCGTATTTGACACGGCCGCGCACACGATCCGGACGATTTGGGACGCCAACGGCAATGAAGTCGCGGATGTCGGTGAGCATACCAAGCCGTTCGAGCTTCCGGAGCGCGTCATGCTGGGCCGTCCGTCTGACGTCGCGGCCCTCGGCGGTGCTACGGCGAGCGTGCCGGCGATGCGGAGCAGTCCGCGCGGCCCCTATCTCATCATGCAGCGCAACGGCGCGCTGGATCGCGCCGTGACGATTTACCTGACCACGATCAGATCCATGAGTGGCGGCGCGGACCGCGACGTGCGCGCGCTGCTGATCTCGCGAGCAACCGGTCGATCAGATACGTACGTCTGGACTGGCACCAAGTGGAGGCGCGCATGACACAGCCCGTGCAACCGAATGTGCAAGCGCCGCGATCCCGTCGCGGCTTCACGCTGATTGAGACCATGATCGCGTTGGTGATCCTGGCCGGTGTCGTCCTGACGATGGCCATGGGCACCACCAAACTGACGCGCAGCGTGGCGAATTCCAATGGCCGCAATCGCGCGCAGTCGGTGGCCGACATGCAGGTCGGACGCGCACGGGTGTGGCCCACGTATGCCACGCTCGGGCAGCTCGCCGGCAGCACGTTCAACGGGACGAAAGATGGTCTCGTGTCCAGTACGTCAGTGGTGGTCGACACGACAAACGGCATCAACGTGACTCGGGTCACCGTCACCGTCACCGGTGAAGTCACCGGCACGCTGGCCACACCTGTTGTTCGTACCATCACCGTGGCGGCCCCGTGATGAACGCCAATCACTCGCACGCGCGGGATCGCAGAGCGACGCGCCTTCGGCGCGGTTTTTCACTGGGCGAGGTGATGATCGCCCTCGTGGTCTTCGGCGTCATCATGAGTGCGACCTTCGCGTTTCTGCTCGGCCAGAGCAAGAGCTTCCGCAGCATCTCGGCCAAATCGGCGGCCATTCAGAACGGGCGGTTTGGACGCGACGTGATGCGGCAAGAGCTGCGCACGGCGGGCACGAACGTCACCATTGACCAGCCAGTCCTTGTGTACGCAAGCGATAGCACGTTCGCGTACAACAGTGACCTGACAACGAATACGAAGGACTCGACGGGCTTCACCAGCGCCGTCTATGTCGACCCGTTTGCCACGAACGCCCAGGTGTCGGCCATTACGCTAGCCAATGCGATCACCATTCCCGGATCGTCGCCAGGCTTTTCGTATCCGCTCGCTGACTACGCCGGCAGCGGCGTGTCGGCTGACGCAGAACTGGTGGTGTTCCGCTTCACCCGTGATACGGCCTCGTCCAGCAGCGCTGACTATATGCTGTTACGCCAGATCAATGCTGGGGCCGCCGAAGTCATTGCGACGGGCCTGCGCCGATCGCAAACGGTGCCGTTCTTTCGCTATTGGTACGATCCGACGCAGTACAGCTTGGTGCTGACGGATCTCGATACCATTCCGCGCGGTTGGCTGCCGCTCGCCAAAACCGTCGCGATGCGCGGTTCTGGTGCAGATACTGGCACCGCCATCACCACACGCATTGATCAAGTACGTTCCGTCGAGGTGACGTACGAGGTGACGGCACCGATCGGCAGCAAACGTGAAGTCGTGCGCTATATGGTACCTATGCCGAATGCGGCGGTGGCGAGACAGGAGCGTGCGTGTGGCCGCGCACCGATCAACCCCACCGCACCCGCACCGGTGTGGAATTCGGTGCAGAAGGCGGTGCTGCTCACGTGGAACAAGGCCACCGACGATGGGGCGGGTGAAAAAGACGCCGTGCGTTATGTATTGCTTCGAAGACTGACGGGCGCCGCGTCCTGGGGTGACCCATTGGCGACGGTCAGCGCTGTGTCCGGTGTCGCGTCATATGCGTACAAAGACGCCGGCGTGCAGACGGGATCGGCCAAGTCCTACCAATACGCGTTGGCGGTGCAGGACTGCACGCCCAACCTTTCCGGCTTCGCAATCAGCAGCTCGGTGGTGGTTCCATGACACGACTTCGTACCGGTTACGCGCAGCGCGGACCTGCTCACACTCGTCCGTCGCGGGCGCGCGATCGACGTGGCTTTGCGCTGCTGGCCGTCCTGCTGATCGCGATGGTGGGCGCGGTGCTCGCGCTCGCGACGGCGATGATCACGCTGTCCAACGGTTTGGTGCAAACATCGTCCGATCGTGCATCCGCGGTCGACGATGTCGCACTCTCCGGTGTGGAAGAAGAGCGATCGCGACTCAATGCCCGCCTCGATACGGTGCCGCTGGCTGGTTATCGCACCGTGGTGTCCAACGCGATCGTCGCCAATTCCGGCGGCGTCCGTCGCAGCACGTGGATTTCGCGGCTCGGCAACTCCGACTCTCTGGCAAGCACCGGTGAGTTAGGTGTGCAGTCCGAAGTTGTGAGTCAGGCGACCGATTCGGCCGGCAACGTGGCCATTCGGCGGGCCCAGTTGTATCAGGAATCGTTTGCGCGATACGCGTCGTTCACCGACAAAGGCAAGTCCACCAACGGATCAACGCTCTGGTGGGCACTCGGGGCGCAAGCGCAGGGTCCGGTGCACTCGAACGACACGATTTATGTCTGGAACGGCACACCGACACCGCAGGCCGTGTTCAACGACGTGGTGACGACGGCGAAGGTAGTGAAGAACAAAACGTCGGCGCAGTTCAACAAGGGGGTGCCACTGGAACGCATCTCCAGCATTCCCCTGCCCGGCACGGCCGACCTCGACATTTTGAAGAGCATCGCGGTGCGCGCTGGCTACATGTTCACGCCAGACATCGTTACGGGCGACAGCGCGCTGGTCACCATGCGCATCGAGTTTGTCGCGATCGATGTAGACGGCAACGGGAACACGACAGGCCCGGACGATGGATACTTCCGCGTGTACAAACTCCGCGCGGGCTCCCCATACGGCAACGAATACCTGATGGCACGAACACCGGCACCACCGACGACTGGCCAACCGATTCCCGGGGGCGCCACTGTGCCGATCGACAGCTTGCTGTACTCGTGGAACTGCGGGGTCGTGACGGTGGTTGGCGGTCTCTCCGCGGTGCCGACCACGTTCGCCCAGATCGCCTCGCTCGCCTCCGGTACGTATCGCGTACGCATGACGATCAAACAGAATGCGTACGACAATGCCAACACGAAGTGCTTTCTTGGCGGCGACGAACGCCTCTCTCCAACGGGCGTTTTTCGAAACACCGACGCCGCCGGTTACTGGGTGGCGCGCACCTCAGGCACGGTGCCGGCCGTCGTCGCCGCACGCGCGGACGGCGCGTATCTATGGCCACTGAGCGCCGCCTACAACTCGAACTTCCGCGGGGTCATTTTTGCTGAGGGCAAGGTTGGCGTCAGCGGCATCGTCCGTGGGCGGGTGACCGTCGCATCGCGAAACAGCATGGTGATTGTGCACGAGTTGACGCAGGCCACCAGTCCGGCCGTTACCACCGGCACGTGCCGCCCGGACGACGATGTGATCGGCCTGTTCGGCGGGGAGTACATCATGTACTCCGACAACATGCTCGCGACGCCGCAGCAACGCCGCGACAACTCCAGCACCGGCAGCGCATGGCTGACGCCGCGTAAGGACTTCGATCCGAGTGTTCGTAAACCAGACATGGCCATTCACGCGTCGCTGATGGCGCTCAAGTCTGTGGTTGCCGAGCGTTCCTCGCCGCCGTCTGGCTTGCCTGCCACCAGTTACGTCGATCGAGGGACCACTCGCCTCATTGGCGGGACGATTGAGTCGAGCAGCGGGCAGACGGGCACGATGAGTGGCGGATTGCTGCACGGCTATCACGACGATCTGTCATTCAATCGCTGCCTGCTCAAATACCCACCACCGTACTTCCCCACGACCGGTCGCTGGACGCGAAGTCAGTTCTATGAGGTCAATCCGCAGGGCTTCTCCGCGGCAAGCTGGTTCAGCGGTCGATAAGCCAGCCGCGGAGACGACGGCGCGACACAGTCGCTCGTCGGTTTCTTAGTCGTCGATCTCCGGTCGCGTGCGTGCGTACTCCTGCATAATGCGATGCGACGCGTCGGCGGGGGCCGTCTCGTAGCCGCTGAATCGGCGTACGAAGGTGCCGTGTCCATGCGATAGCGAGAACAGATGCGTGGCGTACAGGTGCAGTTCCGCTTGCGGCAGCACGCAGCGCACGGTCGTCCGTTCACCGTCGGTGTCCGTGCCAACAATGTGTCCGCGACGACCTGACACATCGCCCAGCACGTCGCCGAGAAAGACGTCAGGAATCGTGATTTCGAGTTGATCGAGTGGCTCCAGGATCACGGGATGACATCGCGGGGCAACCGTCTTGAACGCGAGGATGCCCGCCATCTTGAACGACATCTCGTTTGAGTCGACGGAATGCGTCGACCCATCAAACAGCTCGACGCGAAAGTCGACCAAGGGAAAGCCGGCGAGCACACCGCGGACAGACGCTTCCTGCACCCCGCGGTCCACAGCCGGGATGTATTTGGACGGAATCGCGCCCCCCACGATGCGATCGGCAAACACATAGCCTTCGCCACGCGCGGTGGGACTGATGCGAATCCAGCAATCGCCGAACTGTCCGCGCCCGCCAGTCTGTTTCTTGTGTCGGCCCTGCCCTTCAGCGCGCCCAGTGATGGTCTCGCGATAGGCGATTTTCGGCGTGCCGAGTTCGGCCTGCACACCGAATTTCCGCTTGAGGATCGCCATGGCCACGTCGAGATGGCGCTCGCCCATGCCACCGACGATCGTTTCGTGGGTTTCGGCGTTGTAGTGCACTTCGAATGTCGGATCTTCGTCGTGCAGGCGATGCAGTCCCTGCTGCAACTTCTCTTCCTCAGCCCGCGCCGACGCGCGCACAGAAAAGTGCACCATGGGTTCCGGGAAACTGATATCCGGCAGGCGGATCGGATGCTCGCGTGACGACAGGGTGTCATTGGTGTGCGTGTTGCGCAGCTTGGTAACACAGCCAAGGTCGCCAGCACCCAATCGCGACACTTCGATGCGTTCGCGACCACAGGGGACGAACACGTGACCGAGCTTTTCCGTGCCGTCGCGTGTGGCGTTGAACACGTCCTGCCCGCTACTCATGGCTCCGGACAAAACACGGAAGTAGCTGACGTCACCGACATGCGGCTCGCTGATGGTCTTGAAAACGAGTGCGGCCAGCGGCCCATCGTCGTCTGCGTGCAGCTGAATGGTCGCACTGCCTTCGGCACCAGTCAGCGCATGCGTCTCCTCCATCTCGAACGCGTTCGGCATCAGCTGCACCAGTTCGGTGAGTAGCGCACGGACGCCAATCATGCTGTCAGACGAGGCACAAAACAGCGGGTACAGATCCATCCGTCGCATGGCCTCCTTCATGCCGTGCAACGCCGAATCACGATCAATCTCGCCAGCATCGAGATAGCGTTCAAGCAGGGTGTCATCGGTCGCGCTGATCGCTTCGATGAGCTGTTGGCGGTAGAGCGCGAACCGGGCCTGGCACTCGGCCGGAATGTCCGCTTCGACGTACTCGCCTTTCGCACCGCTCGTGTACATATACGCACGCTGCGTGAACAGATTGATCACACCGCGAAACGTCGCGCCCGCACCGATAGGCACTTCAACGGGCACGACATTCTTGGTCAGCCGATTCCGGATCTGTTCGTACACGCGATCGAAATCGGCATACTCCTTGTCCATCATCGAGACGACGAACAACACCGGATCCTGGCGCGCGACGGCGCGACGAAACATGCGCTCCGTACCGACCTCCACACCGCTCGCCCCACCGATCACGCAGAGTGCGCCATCAGCGGCGGCGAGACCAGCGATCGCGTCGCCCTGAAAATCGAGTGAGCCGGGCGTGTCAATGAAGTTGATCTTGCTGTCCATCCATTCGGCGTAGGCGCAACCGAGCGCGATGGAGTAACCGCGCTCGATCTCCTCAGGGAGATGGTCGGTCAGCGCAGTACCGGCCTGAATAGAGCCGTGCCGTTTGCCCGAACCGGCGGCGAAGCAGAGCGCGTCCACCAGGCTCGTCTTGCCGCTCGCGCCGTGACCGACCACGGCGATGTTTCGAATACCGCGACTATCGTAGTTCCGCATCGTCCCTCCTTGCTCAGTGGACGTCGCGGCCTCCTGAATGGAGGTCGTGAGCCGCAAGGCAAGTAGTCCCCCGGCAACGCCAAGCGTGTGACCGGTGCCGACCACGCGCAAGGGTGCAAAACCGAACTCCGCAGGATCGGGCGGGCGGGCGGGCGCCGCAAAAACGCAGCGGGCCACGATCAAGGATCGCGGCCCGCTGTCAACTACGTCGGACTAAACAGGGCTCGTTAGTCTGCCTCAACGTCAAAGGTGAATCCATCGGCCTGCCGGAGCGAGTCCAGCCAGTGTTCCACGCCTACCTCATCCCGAAGTGTGTCGCCCGCGCCACCGCCGATCAGGGCCGATTGATTGGCCGAGAGTGTAAAGCTCAGTGCGCGGTCCGTTCCTTCCGGCCAATCCGGCATCGCCAGTCCAGCCGCTACCCGACGCAATGTCGCGCCGCATTCGCTGAGCAACTCGAGCGCCCGAGCCTCGAGAATGAGCAACGGAATGTCGAGATCGCGTGTCACCAAACGCCCCGTTGTGCCGTCCCGCCACGCCGAGTCGCCGACCGCACCGCGGTCCGGCCACACGCCAAGATGACGCACGACACCCGATTGCATCGCTTCCAACAGTTCACTCTCGACCGTGGCCGCCAAGGCCAGAGCGAGCGATCGCGCGTCGGCTTCGCCGTACAACGTCACCACTTCACGGCGCGAGCGAGTCCCGAAGGGAAGCACTGGAATCGAGTTCACGTGCGCGAGCACCGGCGAATCACCCGGACGAGCCTCGATTCGTACGAGGACGTCCATTTCTACCTCCGGAAAAATGTGAACACCGAAATGGTCTCGACTGTGCGCCGTCCACAGTCAAGACGTTCTACCCACCAAACAGCAACCTAGGCGGCGTCAGTTCCGGCAATTGTGACGAATGTCGCAAAGTCCGTCGCGAAATCGTCACAGCTATGGCCGCCGTTTGCACACGCACCATGGAGCGTTGTTCCAAGCACCTCCCTTGACCTACGATCGCGAGACGCATCTGTTCCAAACGCAGCGGGCCACGACAACAACGCCACTACGTGGTACCAACCGCGCTGAACACGCCGCACGTCACCGCATAATCGATTCGTAATCATCGACGCGATCGGCGAGGCCAAGCCGCTCGGCCGTTAACGCTATCGGTTTGCTCGCGTCCAACGCCGTGAACCCCATGCCGAGACGCCCTATGAACTACCGTCGGAGTGCCCTCCTCGTTACCGCGTTGCTGCTCAACGCGTGTGCACCGCGCAACGTGACGACACGAGACGCGGCATCGGCCCGGATGCCGTCGCGCGCCGAGATCGCGTCCCGCGAGCAAACCGCCGATCAACAGGTGCACCACGTGTTGAATCGTCTGGCCTTTGGGGCTCGTCCAGGCGACGTCGAGGCGGTGCGCGCGATCGGTGTGGACCGATGGATCGCGCAGCAGCTCGAGCCCGAGCGCATCAGTGATGCGCCAACTGAGTCATTCCTGAGCCAGTTCACCACGCTGGGCATGACCGGCGAAGAGCTGCTGGCCAAGTATCCGCCGCCGGGAGCGCAGCTCGCCCGTCTTGCGACCCGCGGCGGCATGGTCACCGCCGACGACAGTGCCAAGCTCCGGCAGCAGGGCCGCGTTTCGTATGCTTTTGTTGGGGAGATTGCGACGATGCGCGTGGCCCGCGCCGTAGCCAGTGAGCGGCAGTTGCAAGAGGTGATGGTGGATTTCTGGGAGAACCACTTCAACGTGTTCGCCGGCAAGGACCGCACACGGTATTTCCTGTCGGAGTTCGACGCGCACACCGTCCGACCGAACGCCCTCGGGAAATTCCGCGATCTCCTTGGTGCAGTGGCCAAGAGTCCGGCGATGCTCTATTACCTCGACAACTGGCAGAGCGTCGCCGACAGCGGGCGACCGACCCTTGCGCCGGTGCGGCGCGTGGCCGCTGGACGGAATGGCGGACCAGCGCGTCGCGCTGGCGCTGCTGGAGCCGGAAGAATGGGCGCGGCCGGTCGCGGCGCCGCAGCTGCCACCATGACGATGGGCGAACTGATCGATCAGGGACTGCTGCCCGAGGCGCAGATGCAGCGCCTGTCACAACTGCCGCCGGAACGGTTGGCGGAGATTCGCAAGCTCACCGCTGCGCAGGCACAGCAGGCTATGGCCAAAATCGCCGGTGGTGGCGCGAATCGTCGGCGCGGCCTCAATGAGAACTATGCCCGCGAGCTGATGGAGCTGCACACCTTGGGTGTGGACGGCGGCTACACGCAGTCTGACGTCACCGAACTGGCGCGTGCACTCACTGGGTGGACGCTGGCCAAAGGTGCGAACGGCGGTGAGTTCGTCTTCCGCGGCGAGGTGCACGATGCCGGCGCCAAGACGGTGCTCGGCCGTCACTTCCCGGCCGGTGGTGGACAGGCCGAAGGAGAAGCAATTCTCGACATGCTCGCCAGCAGCCCGAACACAGCGCGTTTCATCGCCACCAAGCTCGCGCGCCGCTTTGTCAGCGATACGCCGCCTGCAGCACTTGTTGATCGTGCGGCGGCGACATTCCTCGCCACCGGCGGTGACATTCGGGAGGTCGTGCGCTCCATCGTGACGAGTCAGGAGTTTTTTGCCGACGCCACGTATCGCGCCAAACTGAAATCGCCGTTCGAGTTGGTGACCAGCACACTGCGCGCGATGAATGCCGCCGCCGATCCGACGCCGCGCGCTGTGCAATTTGTCAGTCGATTGGGTCAACCGATCTTCGGCCATCAGGCGCCCAACGGGTATCCGGAAACCGGCGACGCGTGGATGAACACCGGCGCAATCCTCAATCGTATCAATTTCGGTCTGGCCGCGGCATCAGGTCGCGTGGCTGGTGTCAGCCTGCGTAACTGGCCGGCCACCGCGCAGCTGGCGTCGCTATCCAAGGAACAGCAGGTGGACGGCGTCATTAAGGAGCTCTTTGGCGGTGCCGCGTCGCCGGATACACGACAGGTATTGATCACCGGGACGAATCCATTCCTGCAGGCCCGCGCCGCGATGGCAGACAGTCTCGCCACGAGCGACACGACCGACGTCACGATGGGCGGCGACATGAACAGCATGGCGGGCGCCGCCGGGCGAGCGGACCGCGCTGCGCGTCGTCCGGGACAACAACAGCAACAGGCGATGGGCCGCGAAACCGTGAAGCCAACCTCTGGCGCCACGCTCACGCAGTCGATCGGCAATCTCCCGGCCCTCTCCGGCTTCAGTCAGATCGTCGGGCTCGCGCTCGGCGCCCCCGAATTTCAGCGTCGCTAAGCCGTCACCGAGGAGCCTGTCATGCAACGCCGAGTCTTTCTCAAGTCGGGTGCGCTGTCGCTGGTGACGCTGGGGCTGAGCCCCAGCTTTCTTCGCCGCACGGCATTGGCCATGGATCTGCCGCGTGCAGCGCGCGGCAAGACACTCATCGTGCTCTTCCAGCGCGGTGC
>JANMKU010000206.1:0-4394 GCA_031372205.1 Gemmatimonadaceae bacterium
CGGTCCTGCTCGGAATACTGGAGCGGAATCAACTCGTCAAACACCTCGATCACCTCATCACAGACGCGCGGCATGGCCACCAGCGGTACGACGAACAAAAAATCATCGCCTCCAATGTGACCGACGAAGCCCTCCGAGCCGCATCGTCCCTTCACAATGTCGTGCAAAATTCGCGCGAGCAAACGGATAATACGGTCACCGCGGTGGTATCCGTACCGATCGTTGAATTCCTTAAAGTGGTCCAAGTCGGCATAGCAGGCGGCGAATCCCGCAGTCGACAATACGCGCCGAGCCAGCTCCGTCGCGATGTCACGAGTGCCAGACAAACGCGTTGACGGGTGAACCCCCGTGTCCCGATCGCTTCGGCGCAGCATACCCTGCAATCGTACGAGGGCCTCTTCGGACTCCACCCCCGAACGCACCACTTCATCCGCCCCGCACGCAAAGGCCGCAGCGAATTGCGCGCTGGGCACGATCATCGCCACCGGCACCACCGCAGTAAAGGAGTCACTCTTGAGCTGCCGACACGTTTCGAGAGCTAGGCGCTGCCAGTCCTCGTTACCGCGCGCATCGATGACTACGGCGCGCGGTCGGGAACGCAATGCCAAGGCCAGTACAAGCGACGCTGCTTGGGTGGGGAGCGGCTTCAGTTGCGCTTGACGCCACCAGTCCGTAAGCCATGGCGTGTCCGACTGCCCGTTCGTCAGATGGATCGCCGTCCGCTGCTGCCCGGTCCGATCGGCCATGTCGTGATCAGGCATCTGCGCGTGGTGGTGTCAAGGCGTTCACAAGGGCGTCGCCGCGATTACGGCACGACGGCCCATCACATTTGACGATCCTGCGTGGGACACGCCACCGTTCGGCAGCGCTGCAGCGCGGACCCGCTGGATCGAAAAAGCACCCGTCAGCGACGTCGGTGGCTCAGTTGAATCCGGCTCGTCACGCGCATGGCGCCGTTCGCCGGATCGCCCAGAGGGTCCACGGTCGTCGAAATGCCGTCGAAATGGAGTCCTGCCACACCGGCACCTCCAAAACGGCGAACGCGAACGCCGATGTAGGCGTCGATCATGCTGAACAGATGGTTGGCATAGACCAAGCCGAGCAGACTGGTGCCTCGCTGAAACGCCTTGTTCCGCCGGACGATTGTCTGTTTGAACACGTCCTGCTGCAGCTGCGCGTCGCGCCAGCTCCAGCGATACGCATCGGTGATCGCTTCGCTCTGATACGCGGCCAGCGCTCGCTGATACTCGACCGATCCCACCGGCGGAGCAACGGCAGGGTCACGCCAGTTGTTCTGCCGTGCGAGCAGCCAGCGGGCACCGTTGTAGGTCAGTGTATCGGTCTCCGGGTCAATTGCACCACCAGGGATTCGGTCGAACAGCCCGCTCTCCAGAAACTTCTCCATGGACTCATAGTATTCCCAGCTGCCAGATGGGAGCGCGCCGCCAAAGCGCTTTCTGGCGACATCGGCCGCGAGGGCCCGAAACCGGCCCTCCTCCTTGTTGAGATCGGTGCGTGCCCCCGCGACCTGGAGCCAAAGAAATGTTTCCGCAGCGACATACGCGACTCCGCGTGCCTGTCGCAACGTCGCCTGTCCTGCTCCCGGCAGAACCAGAGACGACATCGGGGCCCACCACGGAGCCGGCTTTGTGCCGCTGGGCGCGTCTGGCGCTAGCGCTGCGACAATCGCTGTCGGAATTGCAATCGTTCCTCCTTGAGCGCCGGCTGCGGTGGTCGGACGCCCCCAATCGCGCGCGATGGGTTCCACCACTGACGGCTGCTGCGCAAGGGCTGGATCAACCGTCACAAGCACAATCATGAGGAACGAGAGACAACGGGCCGGCCCGATCATCAGAAGCGCACCCGCAAGCTCACGTACGTCGGCGAGTCCCCGAGCGCCGACGACTCCACAATTCTCGCAAAATCAAGTCCGAACGCACCTCGTTCAAGACCAAAACCAAATGAAGGTCCGCCGCCCTGCGATTGCCGCTTGTAGCCTCCTCGAAGAAAAAACATGTCGCGGTAGCCTACCGATGCGCCAAGCGCAGCGGTCGTTCCGTCGAATGCCGCTGCGTACTGCACATCGCCGGAGAGTTCCAGCGAGGCCCCCGCCTCCGAAAATGCCGCGATGGGGACAAGTGCTTTCACGCCGATCTGAGCGACTCTCGGCAATGGGTCGGCCTGATCGCGATCCTTTGCTTGCAGCGCAGGTCCGAGGTTGCGAAGAGCGGCGCCGATGGTGAACGGAATGCGCGCGGCAACGGTGTACTGCGCGCCCGCGTCCAGTGCAAAGGTGTTGCCGGTGACCAGCGGAATGTCAGTGCAAATCCCACTGCACTGGTTGAACCGCAGCATCAGGAATTTCCCCGTGAGGCCCGCGTTGAAGTGCTTGCCAATGGGTGACGCATAGGACAACGCAAACTGATAGTTGTAGTTGGCAATCGTGCCAATCGAAGTCTCACCGCTGCCAATCGTCACCGGCAATGCACCATAGTCCACGATATACGCCGACCCGGCAATGGTGCCAAGCACACGGGATGGTAGAGCCACGGCGATCATGTTGCTGTTGGCGAACGCCGTCTGCGAATGATGAATGGCGAGTTCCTTTTTCCGCAAACGCGCCATCGACGCCGCATTCCACCACATACCCTCGGTGCCGAGCGCTGTATCCGCGACGACCGCACCGCCCAGTCCAACGGCGCGACCGCCAAACGGCACGAGCAAGAAGAGTGCCCCATTGCTCTGCGCGTCCGCCTGGTTGCCGCAGAGTGCGACCATCGACACGCCGAATGCGGTCAGTAAACACAAATGTCCGCCGACTACGCGCAACACTGCCACGCACCGCCAAATGCGCAATGTGCGAAACAAAGCAGGAATCACGCGCGTTCGGTTGGGTCGCCGTAGCCGAGCCGCAATACGGCACTGCGATTCTTGCGCCAATTGGGCAGTACCTTCACCCACAGGTCCAAGTACACGGGATGCCCAACAAAGCGCTCGATCTTTTCGCGCGAGACGCGACCGAGTTTCTTAATTTGCTGGCCATTTGCTCCGATCACGATTCGTTTTTGGCTATCCCGCTCGACGTGCAACACCGCACGAATGTACAGCGGGGAGGACTGTTCGCGGAACTCCTCAATCTCGCACGCGAGCGCATGTGGTAGCTCGTCGCCCAGCAGTTCCAGTGCGGTCTCACGCACGAACTCCGCGCAGAAGAAGCGCAGGGGTTGAGAGGACAGCTCGTCATCCGGATAGAGATATGGGCACTCCGGCAAAACGTGTGTGATGCGGCTCACGAGCGCGGCAATACCCTCGCCCGTGGACGCGGAAACGAGGACGCTATCCGGATGTTGGCGCAGCAGGGTTGCGCGCGCGGGCGCATCGAGGAGGTCGACCTTGTTTAGGGCTACGATCAATGCGGCTCGCGGTGCGTGCTCGAGGCCGGCGGCCTCCTCGAACGGGACGACGCGCCCTCGTGTGGCATCGACGACATGCACAAGCACATCCGCCTCTCGGACGGCCGTCAATGCGGCATTTCGCATCGCGCTGTGCAAGGTGTCGCGGGGTTCCAACAATCCAGGCGTGTCCAGAATAACCATCTGCGCATCGTTTTCTGTGCGAATACCGACCACACGGTGCCGAGTGGACTGCGCCTTGCTGGAGGTGATGGCCAGCTTCTCACCGACGAGGAGATTGAGTAAAGTGGACTTGCCGGCATTGGGCAAACCGGCCACGGTGACGATTCCGGCTTTGGGCATTGGCGAAAGCTGACTTGGGGAGTGGCGGTAAACAACGAAGCCCCCGCCACGATGTGACGGGGGCTTCGAAAAGGTGCCGGCAACGGCCTACTCTCCCGCGGTCTCTCGACCGGAGTACCATCGGCGCTGCTTGGCTTAACGACCGTGTTCGGGATGGGAACGGGTGTGGCCCAAGCGCTCTAGTTGCCAGCGAATTTTCAAGGTCAGACGATATCGCGAACGATTGCTCGTAAGGATATCTCATGCGGTACAGCTATGGAAGCTGATCGCTGATGACAAACGGACGGGAGTGATCATGGGGTGCAGACGCTGCGTTTAGACAGCGGTGCACATGACGTACGCATGCTTTGCGGTGATTCTTGATGCCCATGGAAAAACCATGGGGGAGTCAAGCCGCACGGGCGATTAGGACGGCTGCGCTCGGAACATCTCGCGATGCTTCCACGTGCCGCCTATCGACGGAGTAGTCTCCTCCGGCCCTTTAGGGGACTCAAGGTCCCAGGGAGGGTTCATCTTGGGGGGCGCTTCCCACTTAGATGCTTTCAGCGGTTATCGCCACCGATCATCGCTACCCGGCGTTGCAGCTGGCGCCACAGCCGGGACACGAGCGGATCGTCCGACCCGGTCCTCTCGTACTAA
>JANMKU010000222.1:0-14788 GCA_031372205.1 Gemmatimonadaceae bacterium
GTCAAACTCCGCGTACGTTTCGCCAAAGAAAAACGGAGCGGCAGCCCCGAGTGCCGAGAGCGTGCCATCGATCGCGAACGTGTAGCGCACAAAACCGGCACTGGCGACGGTGACGAACGGGCTCGACGCGTTGAGGAATCGGAGAAGGTGGCGGCGCCCATCGACGAGAACAGGGCGTCCCCATTGGTGACCGGCGCTGAAATGTTCGCGTGCGCCCCTGCGACGAGCGTCCCGTAGTTTGCCGTCGAACTGGCCGTGCCATCAAACGTCGTGCCATTCGCCGGCACCTCGACGCCGAGTGGTGACAGACTCCGCGAATTGGTGAGCGGCGCTGCGGTCGCGGTCAGCGTGTTAAAGCCACCGCTATATCCACA
The DNA here is from genome assembly GCA_031372205.1 of Gemmatimonadaceae bacterium. Lineage (GTDB taxonomy): Bacteria > Gemmatimonadota > Gemmatimonadetes > Gemmatimonadales > Gemmatimonadaceae > Gemmatimonas. Next base: position 375 of record JANMKU010000222.1, read on the forward strand.
GGGCGCGACGCCACCCAGTTTGGCAAAGGGCAAGGACAGCGCAAAAAAACTGAGTTCAGCCGGGAGTCCCAGTTGGGTGCACAATCCAACGGGCACGCCGCCAACGCCCGCGACAACACCGGCAAACGCGGTGACGGACCGCTGCGCCTGCAGCGCAACCGTGGAGGTACACAGCAGAATCGTGAGCGCGAAGCCGCGACGTGTTGAGGAGCGCATGACCAGAGTAGGTGACGAGAGGGTGTGACGCGCGTGTGTGATGCGGATGTGTGACACGCGTGTGTGAAGGGAGGGCGAGCAACGTCGGCGCCAATGCATCAGCTCACGGGCGCTTGGTCAGCCCGCCGAGCGAGATGCGGAATTCTTTCGCGGCCGCGTCATAGTGCACGCTGTATGTCGTGGGATAGCTGCCAGCCTTCGACCACTGCGTCGGTTGCGGAATGGTCTTCGTCGCATTCACCGGGTGGCTATCGAGATAGGCCTTGGTGATCATGGGCTCGAGGAAGATGTACTGCCCGTCCCAGGAGCCGTAGATGAACGTGTTGGTGAATGGCTGCCCATTGAACTCCGGCGACTTTACGTCCGTCCAGTGGACGCCCATTTGCGGAACCGCACTCGCGGCAATCGGCGCCGGCGGCGACACGTAACCCGTCGGTACGAACCCCGCGCTCGGCAGGTTGGCGGCTTTCGTTGCCCACTGCGGATCATTCGGCAGGATCGCGAGCTGCGTCGCCGAGCTCACGGTGTAAAAGTGCATGTCGAAGTGCGGCTGGCCGTAGATCGGCGCGGGATCGTGGCCGAGTGGATTCCACCCTACCTCCGCATGATCGAAGCCCGTGCCGGCCGCTTCCGCCGGCAGCGGCAGCGTCGCCATGAGCGCCGTGGGACTCGGCCCGCTCACCGTAGCGGGCAAGCCATTGAGCGCCGTCTCGCTCAAGGCGATACCGATGGCTGACGCTGTTCCCGACGCGTCGGTCTGTACCCACGCGCGCGCTACGCCCTGCGCGAAGGAAACGGAGGGGCCGTACACCAGCGCCGATTTGTCGACGGCGGTGGTGCTGTCACTGCAGGCGATGGCCACGCTGAGCGCGCCGAGCCCGACGATGGCGGTGGTGCCGAGGAGTGTGTTCTTCACGTGCGCATCCAGGGAGCAGGGTGTGATGAGGAATGCCGACAACATCTACAGCGACAAACGGGGCGCGCATTTTTCATCGCAATGCGGATCCCACCGGCAACGCACCCGATTTCGCTGGCCGCCCCCTGCCAGCAGGGGTAAGATTCGCTGTGACGACTGACCTGCACGGCGACGCGCGATTCCTCTTCGATGAACTGTTCGAGTGCGGCGCTGTCGCTCGTGCCGCGCGGTTACGCGATCTCGGCCCTAATTCAGCGGTGGCGCGCGAGGTCGAATCGCTGTTCGCGGCGGCTTCGCTCGCGGGCGACTTTTTGCGGTTGCTGCCGTCGGAGGAGGTGCGCGCGCCGATCGCCGGTATAGTTGCGGGCCGCTACCGCATCGAGCGGCACCTCGGCAGCGGCGCCATGGGCGACGTCTACCGCGCGTGGGACGAACAGCTCGAACGCAGCGTGGCGCTCAAGTTCCTGCGCCCGGCCGCGGCCGCCGCGGACCCGAGCACTGTGCCGCGCTTCCGCGCCGAGGCCCGCGCCGCCGCGCGCCTCGAGCATCCACACGTGGCCACCGTGTACGACACCGGCGAGACCGACGAGCGCCAGCTCTTCATCGCCATGGCCTACTACCCCGGCGAGACGCTCCGCGACCGAATCGCGCGCGCTCCACTCGCGCTAGGCGACGCGCTACGCATTGCCGCGCAGGTCGCGAGCGCACTGGCCGCAGCGCACGCCGCAGGAATCGTGCATCGCGACGTGAAGCCCGCCAACGTGCTCTTCGACGCGGAGGGCGCCGCTCGGCTCGCGGACTTCGGGATCGCGACACTGCTGGAGGAGCCGGACGTCCTCACGCGGGACTCGGCGGTCGGCTCGCCGGCGTACATGTCGCCCGAACAGGCGCGCGGCGACGCCGTGGACCCGAGCGCCGACCTCTGGGCGCTCGGCGTCATGCTGCACGAGATGCTCACCGGGCATCGTCCGAGCGCTGATGCAAGCGCCGCCGCTCGTACCGAGCTGCTCGCACCCATCGACGATGGCGTGCGCGCACTCCTCGCCACGTTGCTCACCGATGATCGCGCGAGACGACCCGCAGGCGCTGCCGCCGTGCGCGACGCCCTCTACGCACTCGACGCCGCGAACGCCGCCGCCGTGCGTCCGCGACTGCCTGAAGCGGGACGCGGCGCCTTGCCGCATGCCGTGACGCGTCTGATCGGCCGCGAACGCGAGCTCGCGACGGCGCGCACGCTGCTGACTGAATCGCGCCTACTCACACTCATCGGACCCGGCGGCACCGGCAAGACGCGCCTGTCACTGGAACTCGCGTCGAGCGTGCGCGACGCCTTTCCCGACGGGGTGTGGTTCGTGCCCCTTGCGGAGATTGCCGAGCCAGCGCTGGTGCCGTGGTCCGTCGCACAGGTGCTCGGTGTACGCGACAGCGGGAGCCAACCGTCCGCCGATCGGGCGATTGCCGCACTCACGGGACGACGTGCGTTGTTGGTACTCGACAACATGGAGCATGTGCTGCCGTCGGCGCCCTTTGTCGCGAGGCTGCTGGCGTCGTGCCCTACCGTGTCGATACTGGCCACGAGCCGCGCACCACTTGCCGTCCACGGAGAACAAATCTTTCCGGTTCCTCCGCTCGCAACACCAGTGCCGGGCGCACCGGACATTGGTGCCTCCGACGCGGTGCAGCTGTTCGTGAGCCGCGCACGCGCCGTCAAGCCATCGCTGGTGCTGGACGACGAATCGCTTGAAGCGGTTGCCGAGATATGCCGCCGACTCGACGGATTGCCACTCGCGGTGGAGCTCGCCGCGGCGCGCGCATCGCTCCTCTCACCACGGGCGATTCTTGCACGGCTCGCGCAGCGCACCGACGTGCTCCGTGCGGACTCGGTCGACCGGCCGGCGAGGCACGGCAGCATGCACGCCGTCCTCGACTGGAGTTACAACTTGCTCAGCGAGGCGGAACGCGCGGTGTTCTGCCGGCTCGCGGTGTTCGTTGGCGGCGCGTCGCTCGACGCTGTGGAAGCGGTGGCGCGTGATATCGTGCACGATCACAACGTGTCTCTGCCGGTGTTCGAGCTGGTCTCGTCGCTCGCAAGCAAGAGTCTCGTGCAAGGCGAGGAGCAGCCCGACGGCGAGCCACGGATGGTGCTGCTCGAGACCGTTCGCGAGTACGGGGTCGAGCGACTGGCGGAGCGCGGCGACGATCTGGCGGCTCGACGCGCGCATCGCGCATACTACGTCGCGCTCGCACAACGTGCGGCCGAGCAGTTGCGCGGACCGTCGCAGGCCAGCTGGCTCGATCGGCTCGAACGTGAATACCCGAACCTTCGCGTCGCGTTGGATCATGCGCTCGCGGATCCGAGCGAGGGTTTGATGGACGCGGCGCGTTTGGCCGTGTCGCTCTATCGCCTCTGGCTCACGCGCGGCCCGTTGCTCGAGGGCAACGCGGTGGTACTACGGGTCCTCGCTGCGCTTGAGCATCCGGATGCACCGGTGGTGCACGTGGCACTCCATGCGCGCGTGGTGACGAGCGCTGCACACCTCGCGGGTTCGCGGAGCGTCTTCCCCGAGGCACGTGCGCTGTTCGCGCGTGCACTGGCCTTGTATCGCGAAGCCGGCGATCAGGCGGGAATCGCGTCCACGCTCGCGAATCTCGGCTGGCAGACGTGGGCCGCCGGTGATCTCGCGGCGGGTGAAGCGCTGTCGCGCGACGCGTTGTCGCTGAACGAGGAACTCGGCGATGCGCTGGGCATCGCGCTCGCGCGCAACAACCTCGCGTGGATCGCGATGGAGCGCGGCGATTTCGACGATGCCCAACAGCAGTTCGAGGCACTGATCGCGTCGCACGAACGGCGCGGTGACGCGCGCAGCGTGACGTATGCCATGACGTGGTTAGGTACGCTCATGGCGCGGCGCGGTGAACTCACGCGTGCGGTCGAACTCCAGACACACGCGCTCCTGGCAGGCGAGTTGGTCATCGACCACGGCCATCGATTGCTGCTCCTTGTGCGGATCGCGGCCATCCGGCATGCCCTTGGCGAGCCGGGTGATCATGCAGCACTCGTCGAGACGTCGTATCTCCCGCAGCAGCGACAGATCGGGCGCCTGTGGCCACTCGGCACCACGCTTACGGAGTTGGGGCGCATGTTGCTCGAGAACGGCGAGGCCGCGCGCGCGCACGAGGCGCTCGCGGAGGCGCTTGATGTGCGGCGCGCGTCCGGCGGGGTGGGAAGCGTGGTAGAGTCCGAGATCCTCGACGCGACAGCGCTGCTGCACCTGCATGATCGCACGGGTTGCGCGACGCGTCTTCGCGATGCACTCCCGGCGGCCATCGCCTACGGCTCGCGTCCACTCGTGATCGATGCGCTCCACGCTACCGCGCAGCTGTTACACGCCGTTGGTGATGATGCGACTGCCGCGACGCTGCTTGCCGCCGCGACACGCGCGTTCGATGCCTCTGGCGCGCGCGGTTCATCGCGTGCCGTCGCCGATCTCGCGCAATTCCGCAACGCGCTCACTACGTCGGGCGATGCTGCGCGTGTTGACGAGGCGACGGCGACTGGAGCGACGCTCTCGCTCGATGATGCCGTGCACCGTGCCCTCAACAGTGCACGCGCACTCGCCCGTGACTGACCACGCGGCTGCGTCAGCCGAGGTTACGGAGATCACGGGCTTCCTCCGGCGATGGCGCGAGGGGGACCGCGATGCCTTCGACGCGATGCTCCCGCATGTGTACGAGCGATTGCGTGCTATTGCGCGCGCGCGACTGCGCGCCGAGCAGCCCGACCACACGCTCGACAGCTCGGCGCTCGTGCACGAAGCGTATCTGCGCATGACCGTCGGCACCACGCCGGATCTTCTGGACCGTTCGCACTTCTTCGCCGTCGCGTCAACCGCGATGCGGCGCATCCTGATCGATCACGCCAAACATCGCCTCACGGAGAAGCGCGGTGGCGGCGCACCACACGTGACGCTGACGGCGGCGGCATGGAGCGATGTCGGTGCGGCCACGACGGCGGAGCCCGACGCGCTGCTTGCGCTCGACGACGCGCTCACGCGACTCGGCGAACTCCATCCGCGCCAGGCGAAGGCGATCGAGCTCTGCTACTTCGTTGGTCTCACCCTCCACGAAGCCGCGCAAGTGCTCGACACGTCGGCACCGACGGTCATGCGCGATCTGCGCTTCGGGCAGGCCTGGCTCGCGCGCGACATGAGCTGACCGGTTGCCCGTCCCGACCGTCGCGCGCGTCGAGAGTCCGCTCGCGCTGGAGAACACTGGCGACCTGACTTGAAGGATCTTGATGTCGGACTAACCCATACAGGGCCGTATGCACGTGGTCTGCAGCGCTTCGGCTTCGCCCGGCGAAATCCCGTCAGCGACCGCCTCGAGCATCGTCGATTCCGCGGACGTGGCGTCGCCAGCGAGGAAATAGTGCACGTCATCGGCCTCCGCGTCGAAACGGCCCGTCGCGCCACGGAACAGTGACGGTCTGCGCGCGGCGTCTACAAACGGCACGCTATCTGGCCTGATGGGACGTTCGTCATTCAGACCATCCGATCATTTGTACACGATTGTACACGATATTCGAACCGTGTACCTGCCCACGCATGACGCGCGGTCGGTGGAGCGACTGCGCGCTCGCGAGGCGACGCGCGCGTCAACGGCTGAGACGTCGATGTGTGGTCTGGAAGGCGAGGGGCTACAGAGAGACCGAACAGCGGCCCCGTCACCAGAATCTGCTGCTCTCTCTTTAGGCCACGACGACCGTGGGGCGCCGCCATAAGACCGTCGCTATGCAGATCGCCCCAACGGCAAACAACGTGGCACCCGCGTCGATCACCGGATACGGCACCGGCCCCCACGGCGGCGGCGGCGCGAGCACGAGCGCAGCGCCCGCGATGAGCAGGTACGCCGCGATACGCGGTAATGTCTTCGTGCGCAACGCCGTCGCGCCGAGCAATGCCATGCCGACAGAAAACGTGACAGTTGCAATGAAGATGATGGGTAACGGTGGCTCAAAAAACGCACCGTGCTCACCGACCAACTGCGGCGCGTTGGCGCTGATTGTCCGCCAGACAAAGGCCGTGATCACGCCCGTCGCGCAGAACAGCGCGGTGCCCGTGAGCGCGACGACGAATGCGACCAAACCAAACACCCCAGACGCCGCGCGCTGGTCGGCGTAGAATCCGACTACGCCGAACAGAAAGCAGAGCGCCGAAATGAAGTGTGCCGTGTGCGCGACGCGGTGTCGCATGCTCAGGCCAAACTCGGCGCCGGTGAACTCGCCATTGGATACGAATACAAAGACGGCGAAGCACAGCCCGCCGAGCGCCAGGAATGGGGCCGACCAGCGAATCAGTTGCGTTGTCGACATCGCTTAGTCTCCCCACATCGCAGCGTGAGCCCGTTGTCGCTCGAAGAACGCCGGTGGCACGGTCTGCGCGTAGTACTCAAGCTCCGGGTGACTCACCTGCAACCATGTGCCGGGTACATGCCACGCATCCACATGCGCCGGAAACCGGCCGTACGTATCGAAGATGTAGTTGCAGATTTCCTTCACGTAGGCGACGGCGCGATCGTCGTAGCGGGCAGCGTGTGACAGAAACTTCGACGCGGCGGTGGCGTCTGCGTATCCGAGGCCGAGCAGCGCCGGATCGTAGGTGCCACCCGGGCCGTACTTCGTGGCAATCACCTGATCCACCGCTGCGTTCATGTCTTTCACGAAAGGCGGTGTGAGCGCTTCAAGCACGCGCGGGATTCCCACCGGATTCGGCATCCACGACGGCGGCGGTGGTGGATGTTGTCCCCACTGCACGGTGGGCTGTTCCATCTGGAATCCGAGACCGGGATGTTTTGCGGTCTTGTCTCCTTCAAACAGGTAGGGCGACGGTGGACAGAAGTGCACCCAGCCGCCGAGCCCCATCGCCTGCGTCAGCAGCATCAGATTCTGCAGGTGGTAGTGGGCCTCGTGATCGGCGATGAACGCGCGAAAGAGGCCGAGCGGCGCCGCGATCTCGGGATTCACGTACTTCGATCGCACATGTGCTACGCCGCCAACGAGTTGATAGGGCAATTCGATACGGCCCAACGTGGCCATCACGTGTGCTGCGAAATCTGTCGCTGATCCCGGATGGAACGGCCGCCAGTCGTCCACGAACAGCGGCCTCTGACCGTCAGGTTCCGACGCCAGATTGAGCAATGCCTGGATGTAGCCGCGGGTGCAGTCGACGAGCGGCAGGAACATGGTGGTGCCGGGGACATTGGATAGCTGTTTGTTCCAGCCCAGGTAAAACGGAAAACGACGCGGCAGCTCGAGGCGATCGCCCAGTCGCACCTTGCATGCTTCCGCCACCAGCAACCAATGCTCGGCCGTCCACTCCGCCCAGCGCGGCGGCAACGCCCCAAGCAACTCGATCGCTCGCGCAGGTTCGAGTTTCTGTATGAGCCACGTGCCCTGATCATTGATCATCAGAAAATGCACGCACTGCACGTTGTCTGGGCTGCTTGCCGAACGTCCCATGATGTTGAGGAATGGCGTGCCCAGCTCTTTCCCGCCGCCCGGTATGTCGAGTGGTCCATCGTGGGTGACGACACCGGTGATTCCAGTCGCGACGATGAGCATCGCTTCCTCGAGCGGATCGAGTGGTGCGGGCGCATTTTGGCTGACGTACGACAACTCGCCCGCATCGATCGACACGCCACGCGCGACACGTCGCGTGCGACGACCCGCCATCGCAGTGATGAGTGGGCAGCGCAACACCTCGTCGGGAATGGTTCGCATGTCGGCCGCGTTATGCGTTCGTAGCGGTGCGAGCGCTAGGCGCGGGCAACGAATACGACGTGGCGCTCACCGCCTGGGTGCGATCGAGCTCCTGAACAATGAGCGGAAAGACATCGCTGGCGGCATCCTTGCCGATGAAGCAATCGAGATGACCGTAGTTTTTGATCACGAGTCGACGATACAGCGACGGGTCGTTGTTCGCGCGCAGCCAGTCATACGTGAGGAGGCTGCCCTCCGGCAGGAACATCGTGTTGTGCTCGCCATGCAGGAACGTCACGGGAATCGCCAGCTTCGCGACGTTTGGCATGTACACGTCCTGACCCTGCTCGTCCACCAGGTGCCCTTCGTGCGTCACCCGAGCCAGCTGCGCAAAGGGCCGCATGTGTGCCACACCGAAGAGATCGGGGAGGGCGTCATGCGTGTCGCAATTGAGTTGCGCATGGTCGTATACCTCGCCATACATGAACAGGATTTTGCGACACACCGCTGAGTGGCAGCGCTCTTTGGTGGGAAAGATGCGCATCACCTGGTCGAGCGCCTTGTCGTACCAGCGCGGCTCATCGCGCGTCGTTGAGAGCGTGTCGAAACCAATGGCGTTGAGCACCGATGGCAGGCGCAGTCCGGCCTTGATCTCGGTCAACGCGGGCGCGCGCGGATGGGCGGTGAGCGCCGAGCAGACCGCAGCGCGCACTCCGGTCAGGCCCGCCAACTGGGCCATCAGGAATGACATCGATCCGACGCAGTGGGCAACGACCTGGACATCGTCCGCGCCAGACACGCGCCGCACTTCGGCAACCGCGGCCGGCCAATCGTACCGCGCGATGTCGTCAATGCTGTAAGGCTGCGATGACGACTCAAGGTCGGGGCTCGACCGATACTCGAAGAGCCATACATCGTAGCCGGACGCCGCCAGGTGCTCGGTGAGGTTCTGGTCGATCGTATCCAGCAGATAGCCGCCGACTCCCATGCCGAAGCCCGGCGCGACGATGACTGGCCCCTTCGTGCCGCCCTCGTAGCGCGTGAGCCGCAACGTGGTATTGTCCGCGGTGACGATGGGGTGAATCTTGGGCGCCGGGAGGGCGAGCGGGCGCCGCTTGCGCGGAATCGCTTCATCGCGGAATGCTGTCGTCTGCCCAAACACGCTGCCATACGCTTCGTACAACACACCGGCAAACAGCTTGCCGAAGCCAAAGAGCAGGGACAATCGCTCTGCGGCGTCCTTGGCGCCGGTCACGCGCATCGTCGTGAGTTGCCGTTGGAAATCGGCCGCCTTGATACGCAGGATGCCGCGTCCGACCACAGCGCCAGCGCCATTTGTGCCTTCGCGAATGGTGATGAACAGCGTCGAGGTATCCGGCCAGGCGTGCAGCACGCTCCCGGGGCGGACGCGCTTGTATCCATCGAAGTACCAGGCGCGGCCATCCGGCGCATGCATGGTCATGCGATAACGCATACGCCGTTCGGTGGGCGAACCGGGATCGTCGGTGATGAGATTGAACACGCCGTTGGCCACCGTCAGCGGTTCATCGCAGAGATCGGGTGCCGTCACGGTGCCGAACATCGAGCCGACGTGTGGCGGTTGCTCAATGAGGGCGTGCGCATCATCACCGCGCACGGTGAGCGTGAACGCGAAAGCGGCGTTCGCCGCTTTGCCCGCTGTCTCGGCGCGCGCGAAGTCTTCGTCGTCACCGCGCGACCAGAACCCGCGCATCGTCTCCGTGAATTCGATCGACGGCGTCGCCTCTGGACGCGGAGTGGCGGGGCGCGAGGGCAGCGCATAGTCGATCGTCCACCCACGTTCCGCCGTCAGGATGGCCATACTCCGTTCGGCGACCGCGGAAATGCTCAGCAACGGATTGACGCCGACCGAGCGTGGCAGCGTCGAACCGTCCACCACGTACAGGTCCGGCCACACCGCGTCACCAGTCTCGCCGCAAAATACCTGTCCCTTGTGATTGACGACGCCGTCTTCGGCGCGTTCGGCCATTGGGCAGCCACCGAGCGGGTGCACGGTGATGAGCCGGTCACCGAGCATCGACGTCCAGAGCGGATTCCGCACATAGACCGCACCGATAGCCGCCGATGCCGCGCGCAGCTGATCGTCCATCTTGTCGAAGTGCAGTTGCTTGCCAACGTCCGGCCACTTGACGCGCAACCGATCATCCTGCAGCTCCAACTGCCCACCGGAGCCGTCGTGCGACATGACGAGAAACGTTTGCGTGCGCGCCGTCGCGCCCGTGTGTGCGCCCGTCACGAGGCTCTGCATCGTACGGAACGCCTGCGCGGCCGCTCGCGAGTGCGAAGTATTATCACCGATGAACGGCGTGGCCGTGGCATACATCGCGGGATTGAGCGCACCAATCGGACCGGGTACATCACCTTCCTCGATGATGAAACCGTCGTTCACGTCAGTGGAACCGCGCCCATCGATCACGCCTGTAATGCAGGGACCGACCTCCTTGCCCGGCTCCACCGCACGTGATCCCATGCCGATGCCATTGATCACCTGATCAGCGTTGTAGGCAAAGCCGAGCACATCACCGTTGCCGGAGAATCGCGCACCAAGACGCGATGACATCGCCACACCGGCCGCTCGCGAACGCAACAGAATCTGGCTGGAGCCAAGTGCACCGGCACCAAGCACCACAAGATCGGCGGATACGGTCATGGTGGGCGCATCGAACTTCTCACGACCCACGTCAACGGCGTTGAGATGGACGATCCATCCACCGCGCTCACTGCGCTCCACGCGACGCACGTCAACACACGTAAACAACTCCGCCCCGAAATTGACCGCATCGGGCAGATAGTTCATGAGCGTCGTATTCTTCGCGTGATGATTGCAACCGCTCACGCAATCACCGCAAAGCGTGCACGCGCGCTGCTCGACACCCACATGATTCACGCCATCGACGAAGGTGACGTTAATCGGCACCTTATGCGTTGGTAGACCGAGTCGTTCGCCGGAACGTTGCAATGCTTTGTACTTCTCGAGCGCGGGCAAGTGGTCCGGATATGGTGTTGGACGCAGCATCGCCTCGGCTCGTGCGTACCCCGCGGCAAGCCCATCGCTGTCCGCGCGCAACGCGGCGGGCCACACCGGATCGTCGAACACGCGCGGGTCGGCGCGCAGTGAGACGTTGGCGTTGATGAGCGAAGAGCCGCCTAGGCCACAGCCCGTCAGCACGACAATATCGTCGTCCACCTGAAAGTGGAACATCGCCGTTGGCGAACCGATATCGTGTGTCGCCGTATGCGCCTGCAGTTCGGCGTTGGCCTCAAGCGTGGTGTCCGGAAACTCGCCAGGCTGTCGTTCAGGGCCGCGCTCCAACAGGCACACGCGTCGTCCGGCGCGCGCCAGTCGCGATGCGGCAATGCCACCGCCGTACCCGGAACCCACAACGATGACGTCGTAGTGCGACGAAAGACGTCCAAGCGGAAGGGACAGTCGTTGCATAGGCGCGCTCAATGAGAGGGAGTCTTGGCGAATGTACGGCAGCGCCACCGAGGGGCAAGACCGCCGCGTGGCTGCGGTATTGTGGTTTTGCCAGTCGCGTGACACATATGGACACCCCAACAGGGACCATATGCACAAATACGTGACCTTTACCGGGAACCGTCGGCGAACGCCGTTTTATTGGTTGTTCGGCGTGATGGCGTTCGCTGCATGTTCGGCGGACGACAAGCCGACGGCGGATCGTGCTGCGCCTGGAAAGACTGACTCATTGCAAGGGCTCAGCGGCGCCCAACGCGATTCGTTGCACCATCTCGGTGAGGGCGACGAGTTTCTGCTGGTGTCCTGGCTCAAAGCGCTCACCAGCGTGACCACCAATCGTCCGTTCCTCGAGAACATCGAGCGCTTCGGTATGATTGCTGATCGGGCTAATGCAGACGGTCTCCCGATTGGCATGTCGGCGCTCACACCGGCCGACATGAGCCGGTTTGGCAAGATGGTGGGGTTCTCCTGCGCCTCCTGTCACACCGGCCAGCTCACCTATCAAGGCAAGTCGCTGATCATCGAAGGCGGCGCCGCGCTCGTCGACGCCGAAGGGTTCGAACGCGAGTTGCTGGCCTCGATGGAGGTGCTCCGCACATCGCCGCTCGAGTGGAAGGCGTTCGCCGATCGCGTACGCGCGCACTCGACGCCAAATGATGGCGCCACCGGCGTGATCACACTCCCCGAGCTCACACGGCTCCTGGACGCGGCGACGCTGCGCTTCAAATCGTTCCGCGACATCGAGGCGTTGCTGCAAAAGAAGGATCGCACAGCAGCCAGCTATGGTCGCATCGATGCGTTCGGTACGGCGCGCAACCTGCTCTACCCGGAGTCACCAGTGCCGTTGGATGCGCCGGTGCGATATCCGGTGACCTATGACGCCTATCGACACGAATGGTTGCACTGGGACGCGAATACGAACTCGGTCATGGAGCGCAATATCGGGCAAGCGATCGCCGCCGGTGGCGTCGTCGATCTGAAGACCAAGCACTCGACGCTCTTGCCGATGAATCTGTTCGCGCTCGAATCGCTGACCAAGCGCATCCTGCCTCCGCGATGGCCCGACGCGATATTCGGTGCGATCGATACGCTGCTGGCGGCGGAAGGAAAGGTCATCTACGCGCGCGAGTGCGAGCAGTGCCACGCCCTGCGCGGGATGCCTGAACGCGACACGATGATTGCCTACAAGGACGTCGGCACCGATCCACGCCGCGCCGCGAGTTCCGCCGTGCCGCTCAATGGCGGCCAGTATTTTGTGATTGCCGGCGCACTGCTGCGTGAGGTGAAGGACTCCGCGTTTCGGCAGCATGGTATTTCGGCGGACAGCCAGCGAATACTTGAGGGCGACCGCGCTAACTCGTACTGGCGCGTCACCCAAGCGTATGCGGCGCGCCCACTGACCGCCGTCTGGTCGCACCCGCCCTACTTGCACAACGGTTCCGTACCGAGCATCCGCGATCTGCTGCTGCCGCCATCGCAGCGCCCGGACACGTTCACGATGGGGCACATGGAGTTCGATCCTGTCACCCTCGGACTCGCGCGCAACGCCAAGCTCACCGCACCGCCATTCGTATTCGACACGCGCATAACGGGAAATCACAACACGGGACATCAGTACGGGACGACATTGTCCGACGCGCAGCGTACGCGACTGCTCGAGTATCTCAAGACGCTGTAGCGCTTCGTTCGCTGTAGTCAAACAACTGAGGGAATCATTCGCATGAGCGACGTGGTGCGCCAAACGTACGTCATCTCCGACCTGCACCTCGGCGGCGCCTATCCCGCGGCTGGGGTGAACGCGAAGGACCGCGGCTTCCGCATCTGCACACGTGCCGAAGAGCTTATCCGGTTTGTCGACGCACTAACAGCAAAGTCGGCCGGAGCGCCATCAATTGAACTCGTGGTCAACGGTGACCTGGTTGATTTTCTCGCCGAGAAAGACGAACACAGTGGCACGTGGAGTGCGTTCACATTCGACCAGACGTCGGCGCGCAAGAAATTCGACGACATCGTCGCCCGTGATCGCGCTTTCTTCGACGCGCTTGGTCGGTTCCTCGCCAAGGGCCATCGACTTGTCATTCTGCTCGGCAATCACGACATCGAACTTGCCTTGCCCACGTTGCGACCCGCGTTAGCGAAAGCGGTGGGTGCGCGACCCGGCACTGATTTTGAGTTCGTGCCCGGCGCCGAAGCGTACATGGTGGGCGACGCGCTGATCGAGCACGGCAACCGCTACGATTCATTCAACATTGTCGATCATGAGCGACTGGCGCGCCTCTGTGCCATGGTGTCGCGCTCGCAGTATGGCGCTGCCGAGTCCTTCGATCCGCCACCAGGGAGTCGCATGGTGGCCGAGGTCATCAACCCGATCAAGGAACAGTACAAGTTTGTCGATTTACTCAAACCCGAAACCGGCGCCGTGGTGCCGTTGCTGTTGTTGCTGGAGCCGGGCTATCGCAAGATTCTCGGCAAGGTGGCGTTGATCGCGTCGCGCGCCCGGAGTGCGGTGCGCATTGCCAGTGGGAAGCCGCCGGCGCCGAGTGCGAGTGGGAGCGATATCGCAGCGGGCGCCGCGAGTCCGGGCATGGGCGGGTTTGACGGCGGATTCGGCAGTGATATTGCGGCCGGTGGTTTTGACGCGCCCATGGGCGCGACGGGGCATGGTCCGCACGACGACGAAGCGGCAGCACTCGATGCGCTGCTCACCGAGCAACTCGGCGCTGATGCCGCGGCCGCGCGCTCGGCGCTGCCTGCTGCCGGTGTGAGCGGCAGCGACATTAGCACCTTCGGCGAAATCATCGATCGCACTGTCGGCATGGCGCGGTTGTTGGTTGCCAGCAGCACGGACCAGCATCTGCCGCGACTCGAAGCACTGTGGGCGGCCTTCCGCACGCTGCAGGGCGATCAATCGTTCGATGAAGGCGTGGAGACCGCGAGTGAGTATCTCGACGCCGCGCAAGCACTGGCAACCAATGGCGTCGCGCATGTGGTGTTCGGTCACACGCACA
>JANMKU010000027.1:0-8727 GCA_031372205.1 Gemmatimonadaceae bacterium
GCGCCGTCGATCCGTGCGCCGCGCCGCAGGAGGAGATCGATGAGCGCAATCTGCACGCCGCGCGCTCGCGGATGCGCACTCGTTGACGCGAGCCCGAGTGTCGTGCTGTCGCCACCGTAGGCGTCGCTCGTGGCGTCCACCTCCGCACCGGCATCGAGCAGGAGCGCGGTGATGTCGAGAATGTTCGCCGGCGTTATCTGTCGATAGTCTTCCACCCCGTTGGCCGACACGTAGTGCAGGAGTGTGGAATGATGCGGCCGTGTCGAGCGCTGGCGAATGAGTTCGGGATAGCGCTCAAGCATAGTGCGCAACACCGCGATCTCGCCGGCAACAATCGCTTCCACGGCATCTTCGAAACGCCGGACGACCGGAGACGTGCTCTCGAGCAGTGGATCAGTCATGTTCAAATCCGTGTCATGTCGCCTGTGGTCAACCGCTCTAACTGAACATTATGATTGCATTCGGCCGGTGGCTACAGACCCCAGCGCAGCGCACGCGCGAGCCGATCGAAGAGTCGGTGTGCCAGCGTCCGCTGTGCCCACTGCGCTGTGGTCACTTCAGTGCTGTTTGTCGCGTCCTCGGCGAAGGTCGCTTCGAGCGTCCGGCCGTAGCCCTGATCAAAGACGAGCAGATTGCATTCCGCATTCAGCCACAGCGAACGAAAGTCGAGATTCGAACTGCCAATGACACTGGCGTACGCATCGACCACGATGGTTTTGGCGTGGAGTGTCGCCGCCTGATACTCGAAGATGCGAACGCCGCTGGCAAGCAACTGCCGGTACGCACCGTGCCCTGCATGACGGACCAGTGGCACGTCGCCGCGAGGGCCTGGCAACATCAACCGCACATCGATGCCGCGCCGAGCAGCGGCAACGAGCAGGCGAATGGCGCGGGCGGGCGGCGCGAAATACGGTGTGGTAATCCAGAGCCGTTCGCGCGCACCGCCCATGAGCGCGGCCAGCACGACGACCATTTCGCGTTGCCCGCGTCCCGGCCGTGGATCGAGCACGAGCATGGTGCGTTCACGCGCCCGATCGACCGTTTTCTCCCGCTTGACTTGCCGACCACGATTCCGGTCGCGGCGGTGACCGAGGGAGCGTTGCACGCGCGCACGCCATGCCCGGGCGCTGAGTGTGCGCATGCCGTGCACCTGCGGCGCTTCAACAACGTCCGCCCACGAGATGTATTCGAGTTTTGGCAACGGGGGACCCTGCGCCCGATCCCACCCCTCGGCGAACACCGCGGCCAGTTCCTGCGCGATTGTTCCCTCCACGCGCACGATCAAGTCGCGAAACGCAGTGTTCTGTTTGCGAATCGACGAGCCATATTCCTCGCCGATGTTCATGCCGCCGGTGAAGGCAATACAGCGGTCGATGACGATGATCTTGCGATGATCGCGGCGGAGCGCGTCTACGAGATGCCACCACTGGCGGTGGAAGTGCCGCACGGTCACGCCGCCCGATTCGAGCGTGCGCCAGAAGGCGGCTCCGGTTGATGCAGAACCCACCGCATCGGCGAGCACCGAGACGCGCACGCCACGTTGCGCCGCAGCGACCAGCGCATTGAGGACGTTGGTGCCGACGCGATCGTCACGCAGGATGTACGTCTCGAGCAGGATTTCGTCGCGCGCTTTCCCGAGCGCGCTGATCACCGCGTCAAACGCCATCTCCCCATCAACGAATTGCTTGAGCGCCGGCCCGTCGTGCAGTGTGGTAGGGTCGATACGCTGGATGAGCGCCAGGAACGCCGAGTCGCGGACGCCGCCGACTATGCGCTGGGCTAACGCGAAGCCGCGGTAACGCCGTAACTCCGGGGGGAGCCGTTGCGTACGGTCTGGTGCACCCTGCATCGTGTGGGTGCCCGTTGTGCGTGTGGTGCAGTGCGGCGTTGGTTCCACTCTGATCCCGGTCCTATGCAACTGATCCTGCGTTTGCTCATCAACGCCGTCGCCCTCTGGTGTGCCGCCCGCTTTATTGGCGGGATCAGCTATACCGGAAGCTGGCAGGGGTTCGTCGGGCTGTCACTGGTGTTTGGGATCGTTAACACACTGATCCGCCCGGTGCTGTCGTTCTTTTCGTTCCCCATCCAGGTCATCACACTCGGGCTGTTCACGCTGGTGCTCAACGCCCTGATGCTGATGCTTACGGCGTGGCTGGCGGTGAAGTTCGACATCGCCTTTGCCGTGCGGGGCTTTGTGCCGGCGGTGCTAGGCGCGTTAGTGGTGAGCGTGGTGAGTATGGTGCTCGGGCTCTTGCTGGCGCGCGACAACGACAAGGACGACTGAGGTCGATTCTCACGCATTACTCGTGCTGACGTAGTCGTTCGAGAAGATCGACGTCGGCAAGGTCCTGCGGTTGGCCGGTCGCGCGTTTGTTGCGCAGCAGAGATTCGCGACTGATGAACCACACAGATTCACCGTCAATCGTCCCGCCGACCTTTGGACCATGCATCGTCGAACGACACGGCATAGAGTCGCGTGAGGAGATCAACGCGATGCGGCGCACGTCCCAGTTGGATCATCCGATTGTCGGACGCGTGCTGGAGACCGTCACAACCTCCGGTTCAAACTCGCCCCCGAACAGCAGCAACTTGGCGCCGCTCGCGCGTAGACCGATCGCCTTACGCGCATGCTCCAGTTGCTCGACGTGCCGCATCGTGATCGTTTCGCCGACCTTCGCTTCGTCGAGTGCAACGACTGTGCGATCCCCCGGTGTTGCGCCGTCGTCCGCGGTCACGACAACATCCACCTCTTGCTCGCGGCCGTAGGCCAGCCCGAGCACCGTCGAACCTACGTGATCCGTCATGCCGGGCAAGGCGACTCTGATGACGCCGGAGAATGGCATAGTGGAATCGCAGCAACGAATCAGCCGGATGGTACGTCGGCCGCTTGTCTCGAATGGGGTCATCAACGCGGTCAACCAGGGCGGCGGCGACGAGCGCATTGGTAATAGGGACGAGAGAGGTGCCTGGTGTTCTGACGTAATTGCAGATCGAATTCCACGCGTGATTGCCTTGCGCCACCGCAGCGAGTGTCGCGTGGTACAGATTGAGCTTTCGGGCTTTCGATGTTTCCGGATCTTCGCTCAGCAACAAGTCGATTTCGCTGAACAACGGCGCCGCAGGCGAAAGCACCCGACGACAGATCCAGCGGGCGAAGTCTCTGTCGCCCCTCGGCCGATCGTTCTCCGACATCTCACACGCGTACGCTGCGACACCGCCAATCACGGCGTACGTGGCGATCGCCGTGGGCAGGTGTTCAACGCGATGCAGTGGCCGAGCAACGCGGAAGTCGAATCGTGAGACGCGAAGATCGAGTCCCGCCCGACCACGCAGTGGCGCCGTTCCACTGAGCAGCTTGCTCATGACGCTGATTGCCGACCCGCACAGCACGAGTCTTGTGCGCGAACCAGTGCGCGCCGCGTGCCGTGGGCCAAACACGCGTTGGATGATTGAATCGAGTTCCGGCGTGTGTTCGAGCAGGTAGGGAAATTCGTCAAGCACCACGAGGGTCTCACGATCGCGCCCAAGCGCCATCATCGCTTCGATCGCGCGATCCCAGTCAAGGAGCGCGAGCGGGGCACCGACGTTTTGGTGCGCGCCGAGCCGTTCGCCAGGTCGCGCAGTGCTTCGGCGCTGGAACCTATTCTGCTCGCTGCTGCGACCACACGTGCTGGCGCGCCATTACGTCAGTCTTAAGCGGCGAATGTATTTTGGCAATTAAATTGACAAAACGTTGATATTTGTCAGATTGAGCGGATGATCACCCGTGATGCTGCACCAAGACTCGCCGAACTGGCCAGCCACTACCCCGTCGTCACAGTCACAGGACCACGACAAGCCGGCAAAACCACACTCTGTCGGGCGACCTTTCCGCAGCTTCCCTACGTGAGTCTCGAGCCGCTCGACACCCGCGAATTTGCCACCGCTGACCCGCGCGGTTTCCTCGCCACCCTCACCAAGGGAGCCATCATCGACGAGGTGCAACACGCGCCAGATCTCCTGAGCTATCTGCAGACCGAAGTCGACGAGCGACCGGAGCACGGCCGATTCATCCTCACCGGTTCCCAGCAACTGGCGCTCAGCGCCTCCGTCTCCCAGTCGCTCGCTGGCCGCACGGGGCTACTGGAGCTCTATCCACCGAGCTGGGGGGAACTCAAACGCTTCCCCGCTGCACCAACGAATCTGTTTGATGTGCTCTGGACCGGCGCATACCCGCGCATTTTTGACCGACAGATTCCCCCGCACCAGTGGCTTGCAGACTACGTGGGCACCTATGTGCAACGCGACGTACGGCAACTGCTCAATGTTGGTGACCTCCGCACCTTCAGCAACTTTCTCAGACTCTGCGCCGGCAGCACAGCGAACGAAGTGCACCTGTCCCGTTTCGGTTCCGACGTCGGCATCTCGCATAACACCGCGAAAGCATGGCTCTCCGTGCTCGAAGCCAGCTATCTCGTGTTTCAGCTCCCCGCCTGGCATCCAAACATTCGCAAACAAGTGGTCAAGTCGGCGAAGCTACACTTCGTGGACTCGGGGATCGCGTGCTACCTGCTCGGCATTCGAGAACCCGAACAACTCCCCACGCATCCGTTGCGCGGCGCAATCTTCGAGAGTTGGATCGCCGCCGAGTTGCTCAAACAGTCGGCGCATCGCGGCGAGCGCGCGGACCTGTTTCACTACCGCGATGCCACGGGGCTCGAGGTCGACCTCGTTGTCGCATCGCCCAACACCGTCACACTCATTGAATCAAAATCCGGCGCGACGGCAGCGAGTGATTTCACCTCGGCGGTTGATCGGCTCGCACTGGGTCTTCACAAACGCTCACCGCAACTCGCCGTGCATACGCGCGTGATGTATGGCGGACCAATGCGACAGAAACGTGGTGATACGGACATCGTGCCGTGGAACGAGATCGACACGAGACCCGTGTAAGACGAATGCGCGTCGCCAACTACACCGCGTCCGACACTCCTACCATTGATCCATGTCTTCGTTGGGCGAGTTACTTCATGTAGCATGACTAATGTATCGCGCTGTTTATTGCCCCACGATTGATCTACTGTCGCACAGCGCTACGCGATCTCCCCTGCCCACAGCATCCGCAGGAACTGCATCACCGGCAAGATCTCGATCCCGTCCTGCGTCACTCGCCGCCTCTGCTCTCCGCACACCATAATCCGGCGCCCCAGGCTGGGATGGTCCTCCCGCATGGCTTGCAGTCCGCCAAGATGCTGCGCACTGACCTTGGGCGACGACTTCACCTCGATCGCGACATCGGCATGCCCGATGACAAAGTCCACTTCAATCCCGCTCGCCAGCCTCCAGTAGCTCAGGTCCCACGATCGGTCTCGGTACTCCCGATACGCAGTAAGCTCGTGATGCACCAGGTTTTCCAGCGCCTTCCCAAATAGCTCGCCACCCAGCGCCAGAACGCCACGTTGCGCGAGTTGGTTCACCACGCCGACATCGGCGAAATAGAACTTGGGCGCCTGGATAACTCGTCGCTTTGGGCGCCGAGTGTATGCCGGGAGAAACCGGCCGATCATCGTGTCGGCCAAAATCTGGTAGTACTCCTTGACGGTCGGGGACGACACCGCGCACTCACGCGCAATATTCGTGAAGTTGACGAGCTCCGTGTCGCCGATCGCTGCCGCGCGCAGAAACCCCGCGAACGACGGAAGATTCCGCACCAACCCCTCGGCGGCGATCTCCTCTTTCAGATAGTCGTCGACGTACGCGCGCAGCATGCGCGTTGGGCGGTCGGCTAGATAGTGTCGCGGCAACACACCGTGATTCGCCATGCGAATAAGATCTACGCCCTTGCCAATCTCGGCCGACACGAGGCCAAACAGTTCGTACCGCACGGCGCGACCACCGAGCAGATTCGCGTGTCCGCGTCGCAACTTGCGCGCGCTTGACCCGCACAAGGCGAACCGCTGTTTGCCGTGCTCGATAAGCCAATGCACTTCATCAAGCAGCGCGGGGACTTTCTGTATTTCGTCGATCACGGTGAGCGTACCGTGCGGCGCGTCGCGCAGTTCATCGCGCAGCAATCCCGGTCGCTCGAGATACCGGATGTAGTCTTCGGTCAACAACAAATCGAGTACGCGCGCCGCGGGATATGTGGCAGCGAGCAGGCTGCTCTTGCCAACCTGTCGCGGCCCCCAGAGAAAGAAGCTCTCTGTTGGCGGGGAGGGGAGGCTGAGTTGACGATAAAGCATTGGTTTAATTTATCAGGATAAACTAAAGTGTCAATTCACTTTCGCAGGCTCAGCACCGCACCGTGTCGGTGAACGCGTATCGCCTCTCGCTACACCGCGTCCGACAAGCTCGAAAAGTTGAAATCTTTCACCCGCAGCGCCGGCATGACCTGCCCCGCCGCTGTGCGTTCCGCTTTGCCGATCTCCTCAATCTTGCTCAGCATGAACAGTGGACTCTCGTTCCAGCGGAAGTTCTTCACCGCTTGCGTGATTTTGCCCTTCTCAATCAGGAACGTGCCGTCACGCGTGAGACCGGTGAGCATTACGGTGCGCTGATCGAGCGAGCGAATGTAGAAAAAGTGCGTGACGAGAATGCCGCGCTCACAGCCGGCGATGAGCTCTTCGGTGCTCTTGCTACCGCCGACAAACTTGAGCCCACCACCGCGTCCACCGCCGCCTCCTCCACCGCCGCCACGCCCACCACCACTGTTGGTGGGCTGTTTGCTTTGCTTCGCCGCCCAGAACCGGTCGTACGAAAAATTCTTGAGAATGCCATTCTCGATGTACACCACGCGCCGAAGCGGCAACCCTTCGCCGTCAAACGGCTGCGCCAGCAGGTCCGCGTCGCCCGGATCTGAGTACATCGTCACGCGTTCGTCGGCGATTTTTTCGCCCAGCTTCGTGCCACCGGCCGTCTTGCTAAACGTGCCGCGCCCTTCGTCATTGGCACGCGCGTTGAACGCTCCAATCAACTGCGGCATGATGTCGGCCACCGCCTGCGGTTCCAGCACCACCGTCCACATACCGGGTTCAACGGCCTTTGGACTCTTGCTCGCCACCGCTTTCTGTGCCGCAACTCGGCCAATCGCCGCCGCGTCCAGCATGCTCCAGTCGCGCGCACCGTTGCTCGCCCATCCACTGCCTGTTGCATCCGGCGTGCGCGCCGTGCACGAGAGATCGGCATCGGTGGTGCGATGATAGGCGAACAACCCTTTGCTGTTGGCGACGGCACTCGCGCTCACGTTCGCGCGCAAGAACCCCGCAACAAACAAATTGCCGACACTCTTCCCGGTCGTTTCAGCGGCAGCAATCGTGCGCTGTGTCGCCGTCGCCCGTACTTCTGGTGACAATTCGGCGGTCTTCTCGAAATAGCTGTTCACAGGCATGTACGTCTGTGGCCCGAGCTCCGGCATCGCTTCCGGATCTTCAGGACTCAGCTTGGCCAGTCGCTCGGCGAGATCGACGGTGCGCTTGAGGCTCTCGTCGTCGAGGATGTTCGTTGAAGCAGACGCGCGTCGTTTGCCAAATGTGGATGTGACGGTGACGTTGGTGTTGGTCGTGCTCCCACTCGTCGTGATTTCGTTGCCCGCAAATCGTGTGTTTCCACTCCAGCCGCTGACAATATTGACGCGCGTTTCGTCAGCTTTGGCGAATGACACCACACGATCGGCCAATGCCTTCGCCTGTTCGCGCGACAGAAACTCCACGTCGGGCGCAAAGAGAGAATGGAGAGTCATTCGCCGCGCCCCGTGTTGACGATGTTGACGTTTTTGAATCGAGCCGGTGGACATCCGTGACTGACCGAGTTGGATTGCGCCGGTTCACCCTTGCCGTCGCCGAACGACCCACCGAGCCAGTACGATTTCTGTCCGCCAATCATGTCCATCGAATTCCAGAACACGGGCGTGTTGGCCTGATACGCGACATCCTTGAGCATCCCGACAATCTTGCCGCCCTTGATCTCGTAGAACACCTGCCCCGAGAACTGGAAGTTGTACCGTTGATGATCGATGGACCACGACCCGCGATTGCGAATGAGAATGCCGCGATCGGTCGCCGAGATAATGTCGGTGACGCCGATGTCACGGGCCCCGGGTAACAAGGAGATGTTGGGCATGCGCTGGAACTGCACGTTCTCCCACGAATCGGCAAACGAACAGCCGTGCGACTTTTTGACGCCAGTGAGCTTCGAGATCCATGACGCTTGCTCACGCGTGGTTTGATAATCCTTGAACATGCCCTTCTCGATGATCAGCCACTTGTCCGCGGCCACGCCCTCGTCATCCCACGCCACGAGCGCCAGTGACTGCGGTTGCGTGCGATCGGCCTGAATGTTCATCAGCTCCGTGCCGTAACGCAGCTTTGCAATCTGCTTTTCTGGTGGCGCAACAAAGCTCGTGCCAGCGTAGTTGGCTTCGTAGCCCATCGCACGATCAAGTTCTGTGGGATGCCCGATGGACTCGTGAATGGTGAGCCACAAGTTCGTTGGCTCGAGAATAAGATCATACCGCCCGGGCTCCACACTCTTCGCGCCAATTTTCTCCACGGCCAGCGCAGCCCACTCGGCGGCTTTGCCGGGCATGTTGAGCGACTGCACGTATTCCCAACCGGCAGCACGCGGCGCCAACTCCTCGCTGTACGACTGAAAGCCGCCCTTGCCTGTTGCCGTGGCATCGAACGACGGTCCGACGCGAATGAACGTTTGCGTCGTTTCCGTGCCTTCAGAGTTCACGTACGTCTTGATCTC
>JANMKU010000244.1:0-2197 GCA_031372205.1 Gemmatimonadaceae bacterium
GACGACGCGCAGATCTCCCGGTTCCATTTGCGCGAGGCGGCCAGGAGCGGCGGCACCAGCGGCACGAGATTTTCTATCGCATTCGAGTGCGCGCGCAACAGCACAATCCGAAACGGCCGACCGCGAAGGTTCTGTTGGAACCGCAGATTCTAGACGACGGTGACGAACGCCTCGAACGTGGCCGGCAGGCGATCGAGCACCGGGCCATCGTCGATGTCCGTCGTGCCGAAAAATGCACGCACCGTCGTCACGTCGTGCCCTGCAATAAAGCGCGCGAACCGTTCAGGCACGCATGCATCGAGCAGCACTCGCATTGAACCCTACGCCGCGCTGCTGACGGCCTGACTCAAGAGGGCCTGTCGCGCCACGCCCAGCACCGCGATGGCGTGCTCCGGAGACACCGAGGGAAAATCGTCGAGGAAGTCCGCCAGAAGATGCCCGCCCTCGACGTAGTCGACCAGCGTGCGCACCGGCACCCGCGTGCCGGTGAAACAGGGCTCGCCCCCGAGACGCTCAGGATTGGACGAGACGAGGGGGATGGGTAGGGTCATCAAGACTCAGTACCGCCAGCTCAGCGTATCGGCACCCTTCGGCGCCCGCGCACGCATGCGATCAAGTATGCGCGGGATATACATCTGGTGATACCGTAACCGCGAGTACGCGTTGCTGCGTGTCGGATCACCATTCCAGCAATGCTCCGCGCGATCGCCGTACGTGATCTCGCCCGTCCACTTGGGATTGCTCGTGCCCTTGAGGAAGTCTTCCACGAGATAGACCGCGTCGTTGAGATAATAGTTGTCCATATCGCCGACGTAGATATTGAGCTTGTCGTAGACTTTGGGACCCAACGTCGCCCAGTCGCGGCGCAGGATGTATGACAGATCGAAATGCTCGCGCCAATACGCGGCGACACTCGTGTCGATCACGCCGGTTTGCTTGTTCCAGATGGGTTTGGGATACCCATCAGCGCCCATCGGAGAATAGGTGGCCTGCCAGATGTCCCACTGATCGCCACTGCGCCCCTTGCTGCCCAGCGCGGCCTCGCGCCGATTGGCTTCTTCCACCGTGGTTTGCACCTGGCCCAGGTAGTTACGGTGCGCCGGGCGAGGGGTGCGCTTCCACTTGCTGTCCAGGAAATACGCGTTCTTCTCGTTGTAGAGATTGAACACCGTGTTGGCGCGGAAGTCGATGGGATCCGGACACGCGATGTACGCGCCGTCGAACTCGTCGGGATAAAACATTTGCACGGCCATCGCTTCCCAGCCGCCAGTGCTGCCGCCATACGTGATGCGCGCCCAACCCTGACCGATGCCGCGGAACCGTTTCTCGACTTCCGGGATGAGCTCGTACATGATCGCATCACCCCACGGCCCTTGCGACGCCGAATTCACGGCATACGAGTCGTCGTAGTAGGGCGTTGGATGGCGCACTTCCATCAGCAGCACACGCGGGAAATCGCCGGTCCAATCCTTGTAGAACTGATGGGTCAGCTCCTGCTGAATGCGATTGTATCCCGCCAGGTTGAAGCGCGCAGAGAAATCAGGCGCGAGGTTGGGATCGGGAGGCGTTTCGCGCAAACCGGTGAACGTGGCCGGAAAATGCCCGTGATACACCACCAGCGGATAGCGCGCGGCAGGGTGTTCATCAAAACCGGACGGGAGCAACACGTTGGCGCCGATGTACATGTCGCGTCCCCAGAATTTGGAGAGACGCTCACTGCGTATCGTGACGTGCTTGATCCACTTCGTATCCTTGGGTGGCACGATCGCCGGCACTTCGTTGCTCAGTGACACGGTCGGCAGTGCTCGCTGTCGCGCGTCGAGCGTGATCCACCTCGGCGTGCTGTACAGGTTGCCCGGCTTGCGACTCCACTGTTGCCCCTCGCCTTTGTCGGGCGGCAGCTTTACGGTGTGCCCGGTGCTCAACGTGAACGTCTCATAACGGTTAAGCACCGCCTGCACCCAATAGCGGCCGCTCGGCAGATCACGGAGCGAGGCGAGCGGATACGCATCCGACCGATCGGTCACCGTCCGCGTGGTGCCAGGCGTCCAGTTGTCCACGTCGGACCCGAAGACCAGCTGCGACTCAGGCCCATCACTGATCTGAAAGCGCGGCTCGCTGGTGCTGTCCGTCGACACGAGGAGCAACAGGCGCCCGTCGAGCGGAATCCGTGCCGCCGACGCGGGAAGGGCCACCT
>JANMKU010000259.1:0-7971 GCA_031372205.1 Gemmatimonadaceae bacterium
GCCAGCGGTCAAGTCAACGACGTGCCGTTTGCGTAGCGCGTCTGCGCACATACGTCCGCCAGGCAACCCCTTCGCGGAACGGCTCCGCCCAGTTGCGCTGCGCCAACAAAATCATCAACGGATAACTCGTGGGCGGGGCACCATCGGCCGCGCTCATCGCGCGCGCCGCCATCGCGTTCGCAGGGCCGTCCAGTCGCCTCCGCGCATTCGTTGACACACTGCTCGGCACTTCCGGAGCGCGCTCGGTGTGCGGAATAGGCCACAGCGCAGCCTCCAGCACCGGCACCACGTTCGTTCCCTCCGACGTCCCGCGCGACCCTGCCCACGACGCGCGTAAAATCCGCGCACGCTCCTCGACATCGGTACTGTCACTCCACAACGCCGCACAGGCCGCGTCGCTCCCGGCAAACTGCACACAGCCGGCGTATGCGTCGGCGTAGTTCCCCGCCAGCAGGCGCGCCAGCATATGCACGGCACGCCAGCGCACATTGCCCGGTGCGAGTTGCATCGCGCGCACGGATGCCGCAGTGGCCGTCGCCGTGTCACCTACCTCAATGGCGGCGAGCGCGAGCGCACCGTGACTGCCCGCACGCGCTGGATCAAGCGCAATCGCCGCACGCAACGCACCAATCGCATCGCGCGACCACGCGGCATACGTGACGGCCGCCGCGGCCGATCCCGGACTGCCAGCGAGCGCACGGGTTACATCCGCGTCAACAGCACTGGCATTCTTGACTTGGATGACTGCCGCCAATACGTGTGCGTCCACCAGACCCGTGTCCAGCGCACGCGCCCGTTGCACCGATCGCGCGGCAATGCGGAGTGCGGCATCGGCCGCCCCAGCCGTCTGCATGTCGACGTATTCCGCGCTCGCCAACGCGAGCCCCAGATAGGCGCGCGCGAACGTGGTGTCGCGCGCCAAAGCGCGTTTGAAGTGCAGAAACGCGATCTCCATGTTGTCTTGGCCACCGTCATGCACGGCACGCCATCCCTGAAATGCTTCAAGCCAGGTCGTTGCATCGGGTGAGCGCAACACCTTCGCCGAGTCGCGTCGGGCACGAGCAGGAAAGAGCGCGGTGCTCACGCCGTCCACAACCCGGCGCCGCTCGGCGGCGAACGACGCCACTGGAAATTCGACGGAATCCGCCCATGCTGCGGCTGTGGCATTGCGTTGGGTTAACGCCGACACGAGTCGCACGCGCATCGCGGCTGAATCGTTCTCGCCGACCGTAGCCACGGCGTATGACGCTGCCAGCATCAGCGTGTACGCCGGTACCGCCGTGCTGTCGACGCGCTCACCGTCGGCCGCACCCGTGCCTGCCACACGGTCCGCCGAGCGCAGGTACACGATGGTGCGCACACCCTGCACGCGCGAAAGCGCATCACCAATCTCTTCGGCGATCCCGTCGGCGAGGAACCGCGCCACTCCGCGCACCGAATCTTCGTGGGCAACAACGTGCACGGGAATGCGGCGAGGGGCGGGCACGTCGCGCGCGCAACCAAGCACCATCGTGGCGAGCAGGCCGATCAAGTAGGCGGAACGCATGTTCATTACAATAGATCCACCTTGACGCAAAGTCGGCCGAAATCGCAAATCCATTTCCCATACCGTGATGTCGGTTCTCATACCGTGAGGTTGCGGCAACTTTTTCCCTCGCGCATGCCGGTTCGGTCGTCATTATGTGACATGCTTCATGTACCACTGATCGAACGGCTGCTACGTCCCCTCGCCACGAGTCCCGATCCGTCGGGTCAGGCGGGCGCCATTTTCCTGGCGATGCGAGACGCGTGGGGTGACCTGCAGACCGCGCTTGATGCGCTTGGCGCCGCCGCCAGTGGCGATGATCTCGCGCGCGGTTATGCCCTCCGCAGCCGAGCGGTCGGCGACGTGATCGTGTCCTTGCAAGCCGCGAGCTATGCCCTTCAACGACAGGCGCACGAGTCCATGCATGCTTCCGCAGCCGCCGCGCCCCCAGACGAAATGCTGAAAGGCAATGCATTGAATGAATTGAACCCTAACCGGAGTCAACATGCGTAGCCCCCTCCCTGCCCTGCAAGCGTTCTCGCGTGACGCGGTCGAGACCACGAGTGCCACGCAGGACACCGACCCGCGGCTCACCGATTGGCTCGCGGTCACGAAAGCCGCCGAACGCCTGTGCACGATGGGGAAAGACATCCGCGAACCGTATCTCTCAACGCTCGCGCTCACGGTGCTGCCACCGTCAGCCGCGCGACCCACGCTGCGGCACGATGTGCTCTCGGCGCCCGCGGAGCCAGTGGCACAGCTGGCGGAACGACTGCGTGTTGAAGCCGAGGATATGGAACGCGCTGGCTGCTTCGAAATGGCCTTCGCTACCGTTGCGGCCGTGTGTCGGCTTTCGAAGGAGGCGGACCTCGTCTCCCAACTCATTGCCACCGCGCACCTCGGCCGCATCGCTCGACAGCTCGGCGATTCCACATCGGCCGCAGACTGCTACGAATGCGTCGTGTCAGAAGCGTCGCGTGTGCGCGACGGACCACTTGGCGCGCTGGGCGTACTCGGACTCGGCAATTTGGCGCGAACTCGAGGCAACCGGCCTGAAGAGCGGCGATTGTTCAACGTCGCTCTTTCTTTGGCGCATATCGGTGGCACCTGCGAGCTCAGTGCGCGGCAAGGACTGATGATTCTCGCCATGTCCGAGAACCGACTGCCGGACGCGCTGGTGCACGGGTGGAGGGCGTTCGACTTGTCGGAGGAAGGCAGTGACGCGCGCGCGATGGCACTCTCGAATATTGCCTTTGCTGCCTTGCGAGAACATTTCGCTGGCGCAGCGCTGTCCGGCTTTTTGCACGTCCTGACGCTGACAAGCGTCATTCGCATTCGGCTGCCTGCGGTCGGTGGCGCGATGCGTGCCGCCGCCGGTCGCGGAGATCGGCGCAAAGTCGCAGAATTGGGAGTGCTCGGAGACTTAGAATCGGCTCGCGCGAACGTTCCGTTTGTTGTCGCAGGGTACGCGTTGCACGCGGGACTCGCGTGGCAAACGATCGGTGCGTGGGACGACGCCGTTCGGCTCGTATCGACGGCGCGACAGCTGGCAGAAACCCATGGCTTTCACGAAATCCTCGCGAGCGCTGACAGCGCGCTGGCGCAAGTCCAACGTACACAGCATGAGCGCGTACACGACGCGGGTGCGACCGGCGCCACGACCCGCCAGCAACCGGACGCGCCGGTGCCGGACGGGATTCGTCGCTTGGAAGCGTTGGCAGTGTAACGTGCAGCGGCTAGTTCCACGGTTGCTGGTCCTTTCGTCCGGTGCTGTCAGCCGGCGGCGGCGGGCTCGGGTCATCGTTGCCGGTGGGAAGCGTGCCGCAGGCCGCAATCATTGGCGCAACAACGGTCAGGGCAACGAGCAGCAGGCGACGAGCAACCATCATGAGGGAACTCCGGTGAGGGGTTACCCATCCATACAGCAGCCCAATCACCCGTAGGTGCTCATGGTGGGAAACGACCTCACAGTATGGGAAACGAGTTTCGAAAATCACGCCCGATGATCGTGATCGCACCTTTATTGCCGCCCGAGAGTGGGGGACGCGCGGAGTGAGAGAGTTCGGCGTTGCGTGCATTCCGGCCTCCCCGGCGCTGCTTGCCCGTCTTCAAGACGCCGTAAGCAAGCCCGGCCGTGTATTGCAGTTTTCCGGAGCGGCGGCCGCGCTGCCTTCTATTATTGCTGGCGAGGTGGACGCCACCGTTGTGGCAGTCACGGCGAACGATTTCGAACTCGCCCTGTGCGCCGTACGGCTCCTGCTGGAGGCGGTGCCAACACACGCCGTGCTGGCGTGGTGTGAGATGCGGGATCTCTCCACGCGGCAGTTGCTCGACGTGGCACAGGCGGGCGTGACAGAATTGGTATTGCGCGATGTCGATGACATGCCTTTCGCGCTCCACCAGGTGCTCACCGCGGCGTCGCAGCGATCCCTTGCCCGACGCATTGAGACGCGGCTGGGTCCGTTTCTTCCAGCGCGACTGCGACCGTTGTTCCGCTACGCACTCGAGCACGCCCACGAGTCGCTCTCCGTTCTCGACGTGTCCGCCGTTTTCGGGATCAATCGGCGCACGCTGCACAATCGCCTGGTTGAACGTTACTGTCCGGCACCGCGGGTATTCCTCACCTGGTGTCGGCTTCTGATTGCGGCATCGTTGCTCGACGACCGCGGTCGGTCTCTGGAATCGGTGGCCAGTCAGCTCGACTTTCCGTCCGGACACGGACTCGGCATGGTGTTTCACCGCTACGTTGGTCGCGGCATCACCACACTCCGCGATGAGCACGTGTCCTACGCGACCGAAGAGGCATTTCGTGCCGCGCTGGTCCGGACGCAGCCCTCATCGCCAATGGTTTGACGCGTCGCTTCCCTGCCGCTGGCGGACTCGACGAATTACCTTGCTCGTGGGCACACGGTTGTGGGCCACGGATCGGCTGTCAGGGTCGCTCTGGTCACTGCGCGAGTAGCTCAGCTGGATAGAGCGACGCCCTCCGAAGGCGTAGGTCGCAGGTTCGACTCCTGTCTCGCGCATTTTTCCGGTCGTGTCCTGCCGGGCACCATTTTCCTCCCGTGTCGTGCACGTCGCCGAACTGAAGCAGAAGTCGGTACCCGAACTGCTTGCGCTGGCCGAGTCGCTGCACGTCACGAGTCTCTCTGGTCTCCGCAAGCAAGATCTGATCTTCCGCATCGAGCAAGCGCTGCTTGACGCGGAAACGACGCTGTACGGAGAAGGGGTACTGGAAATCCTGCCGGAGGGGTATGGATTCCTTCGGGCGCAGGACTTCAACTATTTGTATGGCCCAGATGACATTTACGTCTCTCCCTCCCAGGTAAAACGCTTCAACCTCCGCACCGGTGACACGGTGATGGGGGAAGTGCGTCCGCCAAAGGAATGGGAGCGATATCTGGCGCTCCTCAAAGTGGAGCGCATCAACGGTGGCGACCCTGACCAGTCGAAATTGCGTAGCGCCTTCGACAACCTGACTCCGAAGTATCCCGACGAGCGAATTCACCTCGAGCGGAAGAACAGCGAGATCTCGACCAGAATCTGCGACATCATTGCGCCGCTGGGTAAAGGACAGCGGGCATTGATTGTGGCGCCGCCGAAAGCCGGTAAAACAATTCTGATGCAGCAACTCGCCAACGCGATCGTCGAGAACCATCCCGAGATCACGCTCATCGTGCTGCTGATTGACGAGCGGCCCGAAGAAGTGACAGACATGCAGGCCAGCTGTCCGCAGGCCGAAGTGATCTGCTCAACGTTCGACGAAACCGCGGATCGACATGTGCAGGTCGCGGACATGGTGATTGAAAAAGCCAAGCGACTGGTGGAATCGGGGCGGGATGTGGTGATCCTGCTTGACTCGATCACCCGACTCGCACGCGCCCACAATGCGGTCATGCCATCCGGTGGTCGCATCATGTCCGGCGGCATGGAAGCCGGCGCGATGCAGAAACCCAAGGCGTTCTTCGGCGCGGCGCGCAACCTCAAGGAAGGCGGCTCGCTGACGATTGTGGCGACGGCGCTCATCGAGACCAACTCGCGCATGGACGAGCTGATCTTCGAAGAGTTCAAAGGCACCGGCAACATGGAGCTGGTGCTCGACCGCAAGCTGGCCAACGCGCGCATCTTTCCGGCCATCGATATTCAGAAGTCGGGAACGCGACGCGAGGAACTGCTATTGACCACCTTCGAACAGCAGCGGGTCTATTTGCTGCGCGCGTTTCTTGCCGACATGCCGTCGGAAGATGCGCTGTTGTTTCTGGTCAAGCGCATGGAACGCGCCAAAAACAATCAGGAGTTCTTTGAGCAAATGGCCGAACCATGAGCGACACTCCACCTGATCGCGTCGGTCGATGGCTGGCCGTCGACTGGGGCGACAAACGCATCGGCCTCGCGGTGAGTGATGAACTCGGATTGCTTGCGTCGCCCGCCGGTGCCATCACTCGGCGCGTCGGCAAGCGACCACCCATCGCCGAACTCATGCGGCGAGCCGATACACTCGACGTGACAGGATTTGTGTTCGGATTGCCGATCGATCTTCTCGGCCACGAGACACCGCGCTCTGCTGAAGTACGCGCGGTCGCCACGAAGTTGGCGTCGCGGCAAGCGCGGCCGGTGCGCTTGATGGACGAGCGATTCACGACGTCGGCCGCGTTGCGCAACGTGCGGGAACAGGGTGGATCAACGCGGGGCCGCAAGGACGACGTGGACGCACTGGCGGCGGCCATCTTGCTTGAGGGCTTTTTGCGCGCCGCTGCCCAAGGCGTGTCCGTCGGCGAAGCGGTCATCGCTGTGCCCGGCACATGAGCGCCGATCAGATGCACACCGTTGCATGAGTACCGTCGCATGAGGACAGGATGAGCGCGGCGCGGCGACGTCGCCGGTCAGGTGGGTGTCTCATTGCACTCCTCGTCGGGATCGCGATTGGCAGCTGGTGGCTCTGGGGCGAGATCGGCGGCGGACCAACCGGCGGTCCCACCAAGCGCGTTGTCATTCCTCGTGGTGCGACGATGCGCACCACCGCCGACGTGCTCGCCCGCGCAAATATCATCGAGTCACCGCGACTGTTTCGGTGGTATGCCAAGACCACGGGCGTATCACGCGCCATCAAACCGGGTGTCTTTGCGCTGCGTGAGCGCATGGGGTTTGACGCGGTACTCGATGTGCTCGTGGAAGGACGTGCCATCATGCACGTCGTCGTCATACCGGAAGGGTTCGACCTGCGGAGCATCGCGCCGCTGTTGGAGAAAGAACTCTCCGTATCGGCGGATTCCGTGCGCGCAGCGGCAGCGGACAGCGCGTGGCGACGCAAGCTGAACGTGCCGGCTGCGACGTTGGAAGGCTATCTGTTTCCGGCGACGTACACGTTTCCCGAGGGCATGACGGCGCGCGAAGCGGTGAACGAAATGTTGATGCGCTTTCAGTCCGTGTGGGGCCCGGAATGGGATGCGCGACTGCAGGCGATGTCCATCTCGCGCCATGACGCGATGACGATGGCGTCGATTGTCGAGAAGGAGGCGCGGAAACCCGAGGAGCGACCGATCATCTCGGCGGTCTACTGGAATCGCGTCAAAAATGGGATGCTGCTTCAGGCTGATCCCACCGTGCAGTTTGCGTTGCCCGCACACGTCGATCGCGTACTCTACAAAGACCTCGAAGTGGACTCCAGGTACAACACGTATCGCTACAAGGGGCTGCCGCCTGGTCCGATCGCGTCACCCGGTGAGGCGTCCATCGCCGCGGCACTCGCGCCGGCCAAAGTCCCGTATCTGTACTTTGTGGCTGGCCCGGACGGCCATCACGAGTTTCGGACAACGTTCGCCGAACACGAACAGGCCATTGCCGCCATTCGCCGTGCAGCGAAGATCGCCAAGTCGCAATCGTCGAAACCAGGATCGAAGAACGCGGCGCCAAAGTGAGTGGTGCGTCTTCGCACAATGCGTATATGCCACCAGCGCGTGCCCTCGACGCGTTGGCGAAGATTTCTCCCAAGGGCACCAAGCGCCTGAAAGCGGGGCACCCTTGGGTCTTTCGCAGCGATGTCGTCGATCGACCCAATACCGCGGCCGGCATTGTGCGTGTCGAGTCGGCACGCGGCGAGCCACTCGGCTGGGCGCTCTGGAGTCCGGCGTCGGAGATCTCACTCCGTCACATCGAAGGCAGTCCGTCGCGAGTACCCGACGCGGCGTGGTGGCACGCGAAACTCGCGGCCGCGATTGCTCGGCGTTCGTCACTCGCCGTGCACTCCAGCGCGTATCGATTGGTGCACGGCGAAGGCGATCTGTTGCCCTCGCTCATCGTCGACCGGTACGATGATGTCCTGGTGGTGCAGATCCTTTCGGCGGGCGCTGATGCGTGGACCACGGAGATTGTTGACGCACTGCGCGAGCTGACGGGCGCCACCGGCATTCTGGCGCGCAATGATCCGGCGGCGCGCGCGCGCGAGG
>JANMKU010000257.1:0-3808 GCA_031372205.1 Gemmatimonadaceae bacterium
GACCGGCGCCGACGCACGCCGTCCGCCGGCGCGCAACGTGGCGCCCTGCTCCAGTCCGATTTGCACGTAGCGCTCGACGTTCTCGCGCGACGCCGCGTGAATCAGTGGACCCACATCGGTGCCCGCGAGTCGACCGTCGCCAAGGCGCAACGCGGCCGCACGAGCAACGAGCTGGTCCACAAAGGCGTCGTGAATGCCGTCCTGCAAAATGAGGCGACTGGTGGCGGTACAGCGCTGTCCCGTCGTGCCAAACGCGCCCCATAGCACACCATCAAGCGCGAGCTCAAGACTCGCGTCATCCAGAACGATCTGCGCATTCTTGCCACCCATTTCGAGTGACAACCGTTTATGCATGCGGCCGCAGGTCGCGCCGATCAGACTGCCCGTGGCGGTGGACCCGGTGAACGAGATGACCGGCACGCGCGGATGCTCAACGATCGCCTTACCCACCACCTCGCCGGCGCCATGCACCAGCTGAATCACATCGGGTGGCACACCGGCCTCGAGTAATATCTCGACCAGTACGGTCGCCGTGTGTGGTACGTCTTCGGCCGGCTTGAGGATGACGGAATTGCCGCA
Organism: Gemmatimonadaceae bacterium; assembly: GCA_031372205.1. Taxonomy (GTDB): domain Bacteria; phylum Gemmatimonadota; class Gemmatimonadetes; order Gemmatimonadales; family Gemmatimonadaceae; genus Gemmatimonas. Next base: position 580 of record JANMKU010000257.1, read on the forward strand.
GAGGAGCGCCGGAAATGCCTTCCACGTGGGAATGGCCAGCGGAAAATTGAACGGCGTGATCAGCCCACACACACCAATTGGCCGACGCATACTCATCGCCCACTTCTCTCGCAACTCACTCGGCACCGTATGTCCGAACAGGCGTCGTCCCTCAGTCGCGGCGTAGAACGCGGTATCGATCCCTTCCTGTACGTCGCCGCGCGTTTCCGCAAGCGGTTTGCCCATCTCACGCGTCATCAAGGTCGCGATTTCTTCCTTGCGTGCCGCGAGCAGGTCCCCAACGCGTCGTAGCACATCGCCACGTGCGGGTGCGGGCGTGTTTTTCCATCGCGCAAAACCACGAACCGCACTCGCGACAGCGCGTTCCACATCCTCGATGCCGGAGAGCGGAAAGCGACCGATGAGATCGTCCTGGTCGGCGGGATTGCGGTTGTCAAAATATTCGCCCGTGACAGGCGCGACCCACTGGCCGCCGATAAAATTCTTGAACGTCGTCATGCTGCAAACTACACGGTCAGCCCTGCGGCGTGCCGAGCGTTGGAGCGCCGGGTGCTGTAGCGGTCGGGGGCGTGGTCGCGGGATTGGTCGACGGAGTCGTTGGTATGGTCGGCGCAGTGGTGCCCACGTCGCAGGCCCACCCGGCACCGCGCTCCGCTGTCGGCACCGCGTACCCGATGCGTGGCAGTACTTCGCGCGCACCCAACAACAGTCCCCACACAATCACCATCAGCGAGGCGATGTGTGCGATCCCCAGGCGGTGACGCCACGTGCCCATAGCGCTCCACGCGCCGAGCATCGCCACCGCACCACTTGCGGCGGTGAAACCGATGAGTGGCCATCCGCATCGCCCGGGCCAGGGCCAAAACATCAAGCCAGCGGCCGCACCAACCGCCAGCAGCACCTGGATCCATCCTCGCCAAGTCCCCGTAGCCGTTGTCGCCGCTCGGGCGGGAGCAGCTACTGGTTGGGCAGCCTTGGCCGGCGCCGCTCCCTTCGTTGCTTGCACACCTTTGCCGACGGGCACGGGCGCCCGTTCCGCCAGCAACGCCTCGTCTGACACCGACGCAAGCTGCTTGTCAATTTTGGCGAGTTCCGCTTCCCAGTTGCGATCGGTCATGTGTTGGCTCAGGCCGGCGTGCTTTCTCGTGTAAGACCATAACGTTCGATCTTCTTGTAGAGATTCGAACGCGGCATGTCGAGCGCCCGGGCCGTTTCGGACACATTCCAGTCGAAGGTCCGGAGTTTGGCCAACAGAAACGCCCGTTCGGCCGCGTTCTTGAACTCCTCGAAGGTATCGCAGTCCACCAGTCCGCCCAACGCTGCCGGTTCCACGGCGCGTCGGCCTACCAGTCGCTGCACGTCGTTTTCGCCAATCGTCGGCCCACTGGCCAGAATGACAAGTCGTTCGACCGTATTGCGCAACTCGCGCACGTTGCCCGGCCAATCGAGCGCAGCGAGTCCACGCAGCGCGTCATCGGTGATGCTGCGCATGGGCAGACCGTCACGTGCAGCCAGCTGCCGCAGAAAGTGCACCACCAGCATTTCAATGTCTTCCCGACGTTCGCGCAACGGCGGCACGGTGATCGGCACCACATTGAGTCGGTAGTACAGATCCTCGCGGAATCGACCAGCTGCGATCTCCTCTTCCACATCTTTGTTCGTGGCCGCCAGCACGCGCACATCCACCTGAATCGGCTTGCTGCCGCCGATCCGCGTCACCACGCCGTCTTGCAACACACGCAGCACCTTGGCCTGCGCGGCCAGCGACATGTCGCCAATCTCGTCGAGAAAAAGCGTGCCCTGATCGGCCTGTTCGAACTTGCCCGCGCGATCGGCAATGGCCCCCGTGAACGATCCCTTCACGTGTCCGAACAATTCGCTTTCAATCAGCTCGGACGGAATCACCGCAAACAGTTCACTTCGATGAACGGCTTCTTGGCGCGAGTTGATCCGCGGTGCACGGCACGGGCAACGAGCTCCTTGCCCGTTCCATTCTCCCCCGTGATGAGCACGCGCGCCGGCGTGCCGGCCACTTTCTCGATGCGCTCCAGCAGCGCGCGAATCGCGTAGGTGCGTCCAACAATTTCGTAGCGTGATTCAATCGTGCTGCGGAGCCGCTCGTTTTCCTCCGACAGCGTGCGCTGCTCCAGCGCATTGCGCAGCAGCACCAATACGCGATCCGTGTCGAGCGGCTTTTCGAGAATATCGTACGCGCCAAGTTGGGTGGCTTCCACCGCGGTCTGTATGGTGGCGTGACCCGAGATCATGACGACGGTGGCGTTGCCATCGAGCTTGCGCAAACGCTTCAGCACCTCGAGCCCGTCCAGCCCCGCCATCTTCACATCCAGAAACACGAGGTGCGGTCGGAATTTTTCGTACTCGGCAATGCCGTCCGTTCCGCCGGTGGCTGTGCGGACGTCGTAGCCTTCATACTCAAGCAACTGGCCCAGGGCCTGCCGGATGCCGGGTTCGTCGTCAACGACAAGAATGCGAGAGGGACTCATGGGGTGTGGCGAAATGGTCGATGGGAATACCGCACTATGGCACAGCCTTGTACACCGTCACGCGACTGTTGACCACACGCACGTCGGCGATCACGCGCGGAATCACCAAGGGGAGCGCATCGCCAGGTACCGAATCCTTTGTCACCGGGCGTTTGAACTGTCCGAGCATCGACGGAATCATGGGCGACGGCAGACCAATGCCCCTGAGGCGCACGCTGCGCACATGGTAGAACGCGAGTCCCTTGCGTTGCACCTCGAGCGTCCCGGCAAGTCGTAACGTGTCTCGGCCCGTCACGGCGGTGCCGATGATCGCGCCCAAAGCACCGTCGCCCGCAAAGTCGCGCAGGTCCACGACCGCGCGCATGAGGATCTCATCGTCGAGGAAGGCCAGCTGTGCGTTGGTCGCCGAACGTGGCAGAGCACGCGTCATGCCCACCACCAGCATGCCGGCCAGATCCTGCGGCGTGACCGTGACGAATGCCGGACCACTGCGCGTCGCCAGCTTGCGCAACGCGTCAATGTTGCCAGCCGGCGCATCGTCAAAGTTCGTCCACACCACGCCGCGCGCGCTGTCGACATTGGGCGCTCGCGGCATCCGCACCGCCTTGGCACCTCTCACCACCTGATCGCCAACGGTGGACGCGGCCGTCTTCGCCGCGCTGGTGACGGACTTGGGCACACGATCCCCATACATCACATACGCGACCGCCGCGCCCGCCGCGAGC
>JANMKU010000283.1:0-13247 GCA_031372205.1 Gemmatimonadaceae bacterium
CCGGTGGCGGCCAACGGTTTTGAGCTCACGCCGCAGTTGCGAGTCGCGCCTCGCGCAAAGCCGCCGGTGCCCGTGAAGGCGCCCTCCGTGACGAAGGCACCTGCAGTGAACAAAGCGGCGACAAGACTTACGGTACCACCTTCGGCGAACCCGTAATCTCGTCTGGGTCCGTCTTGGTACCGTTCGTGCTTTCCCCATTACCGAACTGATCCATTGTGGGACGGCGAACTCAACAGTGTGTCGCCGTCGCCACATGCCAATCGAGTTCTGCGATACTAAGTGGTTAAAATTCAATGGGTTACGAAAATGAGCAGATTGGCACGCCGCCTGCCTTGCAGGGTGCTGAGAGGTGATCAGCATTCCAAATCCAAGAGGAGTAGATCCATGACAACAAAGCGCGAATTCGTTGAGCCGGTGTTGATGCAAGAGGCCTCGCTGGCGACGGCCACGCTGATTCCGGTGTCCGGCGGCGGCCCCTGCCCAGGCCAGATCTGCTAAGGATCGTCGTGCGGTGACGTGGCAGTCACGGCGCCGCCAGCCGTGAGGAACCCCACCGTATGGAACGGAGAGTCGCCGCGCCTCAAGCTCGGCGGCTTTCTTCTTCCAAGCATCCGCGTGATTCGTCAATGAACCAATGACCTCATCGCTGCTCCGACAGCCTGCGTGCGCACGCGCCGAGCCAGGAGTGCCGGTCGGGTGCGAGTTGGTGTGCCCGGACCTCGCGGTGCGTGCTGTACTCGACCGATGGCTGGACTCGCTCGACTTACCGTGGCCAGGTCGATTTCGGCTCACCGTGTCCGTCGCTGACGAGTGTCCGTTCGCGACCGACGATCGCGAAGTATTTCGACAGCCGACGGTCGGCATTCAGGCCGGGCAACCCACCGGATCGGTACGCGTGACATTGGGAGGTAGCGCCCGCCGCCGCCGAGGTCCACGCCACGCTCCCAGAGGCACATCTTTGGTTGACGGCAGCGGCAGCGTCCAGTCTTGATCTCGCCGAGCGGACGTTTCTGATGGTCACGCTGATCTTCGTGCTGCGTCGACTGGGGTGGTTTCATCTGCATGGCGCTGCGCTGATCGACCCGCAAGGTCGCGGATGGCTCTTCGTGGGTGACTCGAATAGCGGCAAGTCGACCACGACCGCACTCCTGGCCACTCGTGGCTGGCAGGTTGGTACCGATGACATGGGGTTCCTCGCGCCCAGCGACAACGGCATCGCACTGATGGGAGCACTCGCGCAAATCGCCCTTCGCGACGGCGGTCGCGACTTGCTCGGCGCGCGCGGCGGCGTGGCCATTATGCAACGGCAAAAGACAGGCTTTTGGGAGCAAGAGCTGGGGAGCACGCGTGCGCACGTGGTCGTCCCGCAAGTCATCGCCTTTGCGCGCATTGGCGCGCGCACCGGCGCCGTGCCTTCGACTCCGCGGATTGCGCTGTCGGCAATGTTGAATTCATCGCCGTGGATGCTCTACGAACCGGCGTTCGCCCAGGAACATCTCGATGTGCTCAGTCACCTGTCTCGACAATCGCGCTGCCACGATCTCACACTGGGACCCGACCTGTTCGACCGTCCCGACTTACTTGAGGAACTCGTTACGTGACCGCTCGCTTTCGACGACACGCCGACATCCGCTTGACCGCCCTTGAGGGCGAAGGGGTAGTGCTGCACTTGGGTTCGCGCAGCTACTTCACGGTGACCGAGACTGGACTAACCATCCTCGACGCCATCGCAGAGCCGAAGACGTTTGACCAACTCGTCGATACGATCACGACGGAGTACGATGTTGATCGACCGAAGGCCACAACAAGTGTGCGCACCTTTCTCGATCGCTGTCTGGAGTCGGCACTGGTGGTCGAGCTGGCCTGATGCGTGTGTCGCTTTCGTGGCCATGGCGACTGCTGGTCTGCGGGCGCGCCCTGCGACGTCATTCCAGCTCAGCGATCGCGCGTCTCGCCTACATGACCGTGCGGGCGGCCGGATGAAGCACGGCGTACTCGTCGGACTCAAGCACTCACGCGCCCTGCTGTCGGCCAATGTCGGATTGGTGCTCCGATTCGCGGCGACCTCGATCGGCAAACCGCTCGCTGGCATGCCCACGATTCTCCTGACGCGCAATTTTCTGGCGGGCGTACTTGGCGGCGACGTCGGTAGCAGCAGCTCATCGACGGCGATTGCTCATCCAACGTCCGCGTTGTGGAGCGTCGCCAGCCTCCTCTTTTTGTCGCTCTTGTCGGCGAGCCTGCTTGCGTTCGACAACCGGATTGTCCAGCAGCGTATGGTCCAGCTGCTGGAACTCGACATGATGGAGAAGTTGATCCGGCACCTCCTCAGACTCTCGGTCGCATTCTTCGATCGGCAGAGTCCGGGAGACATGTTGCAGGCCGTGCGACAGGACGTGATCGCGTTGCGATCCCTGGTGTTCGCTGTGGCGGGCATACTGTTGGAGTCGGCGAGTGCACTGGGGCTTTTCGCGGCGGCGCTATGGATCAGCCCGAAACTCACGCTGTGGTCACTCGTGGTGTTGCCGCTGGCGGCTGTTCCGGTGATCGTGGCGGCACGACGCGCAACAGCGCGGTCGCTCGGCATCCGGCGCACCGGCTATGTGCTTTTCGATGCGCTTCTCGAAATGCTGGGTGGTATTCGCGTCGTGAAGGTGTATCGCGGTGACGACGCGATTACGCACAGCACGATGCAGAAGAGTCGTCGATATTTCGACGAACTGATCGAGATGGTGCGGGTGCAATCCTACGCGCAAGTGCTGCTCGAAACCATCGCCGGCCTTGGCATCGTCATCGTGGTCGTGGTCGGCGGTTTCGACGTCATGCACGGACGTCTGAGCTGGCCGTCGCTGCTGGCCTTCGTGCTGGCGATTCGCGCCTTGTATGGACCGATCAACAACCTCAATACGAGCCTCGTCGGACTGGGAGCGCTCCAAGCGTCCACCGACCGGGTGACGCAGTTGCTGGCCACGGCCCCACAGGTCGCAGAACAGGCTAACCCAGTGGCGATGCATGAAGGCCCCGCGAGCATCACGTTTGACCACGTCGGTTTTGCGTACGACGCCCGCCCTGTGCTGCATGACGTGTCGTTTACCGTGGTGGCAGGCGAAACGATCGGCATTGCTGGGCCATCCGGGGCGGGCAAGAGCACGCTGCTCAACCTTGTCGCGCGTTTTTACGATCCGACCGCTGGCGCCGTGCGTTTCGATGCGCACAACCTGACATCGATTCGTCTCGACGATGTATTCGACGCGATCGGGATTGTCACGCAAGAACCATTTCTGTTCGCCGCTACCGTTCGGGAGAACATCAAGTGCGCGCGTCCGTCTGCCACGGACAGGGAAATCGAAGCGGCGGCGCAAGCCGCTGGCGTGCACGACGAGATACTTGCGTTTGCCGAAGGCTATGAGACAGTCATTGGCGTCGGCGGCGTTGGCATTTCGGGAGGGCAGGCGCAGCGCATTAACATTGCGCGGGCGTTGCTCAAGAATCCGCCGATTCTGCTCTTGGACGAAGCGACGGCCAGTCTTGATTCGTTGTCGGAGTTTGTGGTTCAGGAGGCGTTGGAGCAGCTGATGGCCGGACGCACGACGTTTGTGGTCGCGCATCGACTGTCGACGCTTCGCGGTGCGACCAGAATCGTGGTGCTCGAGAAAGGCAGCGTGGTGGGCATTGGCACACACGCCGAACTCCTGAGTGCGTGCCGTGTGTACGGGGAGATGTGGAACCTGCAGAGCCTCGACGACGCCAGGGCGGGCGCAAGCCCATCCAGCCCTCGACTTGTTCGCTGCGTGGCGTAGGTCGGAAACCGGCACACGTTTGCCAGCGCGGGATAGTGCCAGAGCCATCGCCGATGTAAGCTGTCGGCATGTCAAATATTTCTCGCCCGGTGTGTCTGGTCACGGGCTCCGCCTCGGGCATCGGCGCCGCGTGCGCTGTTTACTTCGCCGGTCACGGCTGGGACATCGGCGTCTGCTATCTCGACGAAGCGACACGGGCCGATGCCGAGCTGGTTGCCGAGTCATGCCGGGCGCGTGGTGCGCAGACCCTTGTGCAGTTGCTGGACGTAACGCGGAGCGAGGACTGCGTGCGCGTCGCGAGAAGCCTGGAGGCTCACTTCGGACGGTTGGACGCCTTGCTCAACTGTGCGGGAACGACGCGCTTTATCAAACACTCGGATTTGGATGCGCTCGACGGCGACGAGTTCCATCGCACCTATGACGTGAACGTCGTCGGGATGTATCGCATCACGAAATCGTGTGCCCCGGCGCTGCGGCGGAGCGGCATTGGTGCCGTCGTGAACATCTCGTCGATTGCCGGACTGCATGGCGTTGGTTCGTCGGTGGCCTATGCGGCATCGAAGGGCGCGGTGAACACCTTGACGCTGTCGCTAGCACGGGCCTTGTCACCAAGCATTCGGGTGAACGCGATTGCACCGGGCTATGTCAGCGGTGGTTTGCCGAGTCGCGTGCTGGACGCCGAGAGTTTGGAGAAGGTGGAACGCGACTACATGCAGACGCAGGCGCTGCCTCGATTGCTACAGACCGACGAGGTCGCGACGTTGGCCTTCTTTCTCATCGTGCACGCGCCTGGGATGACGGGCGAAGTCATCCGCCTCGACAATGGTCTGCACCTGCATGCGCGCTGACGCGATCCGCGCGTGACCGCCGCACGGGCGCAGGCGACGGTGCGCGTCGGCTTCATCGGCACTGGGCTGATCGGTACGCCAATGGTGGAGCGCCTGATCGAGCGCGGACTGTCGGTCACCGTGTGGAATCGGACGGTGGCGAAGGTCGCTCCGCTTGTGGCATTGGGTGCTCTGCCGGCGCACTCGCCGCAGGATCTGGTATCGCACTGTGATGTGGTGTGTCTCTGTCTGACGAACACGGACGCGGTGCACGCGGTGCTGTTTGGTGATGATGGCATTGCGTCACAGATGCATGCGGCTCACCTACTCGTCGACTTTTCGAGTATTGCGCCGGATGCGACAATCACGATGGCGGCGCAACTGCGCGCCTTGGTGGGGACCGGCTGGGTCGACGCACCCGTTTCGGGCGGGTTGCCTGCGGCTCGCGCTGGCCGCTTGATCATTTTCGCCGGCGGCGAGGCGGGTGACATCGCGCGCGCTGCACCCGTGTTCGATGCGTTGTCGATGCGCGTGACGCACATGGGTGGGCAGGGCGCGGGCCAGCTGGCGAAGACGTGCAACCAGATGATTGTGGCCTGTAACAATCTCGTCATCGCGGAAATGCTGGCCTTTGCGCGAAAGGCGGGGATTGACGCGGAGCGACTGCCGGAAGCGTTGGCTGGAGGGTTTGCGGACTCGTTGCCGTTGCAAATCTTCGGTACACGAATGGCGACGCATATCTTCACTCCCAAAGTCGGTGCGATTGCGACGTTTCGGAAGGACATCGAGCAGGCGGCGCGTTTAGCGCGTGCGCATGACGCCTTCGCGCCCATGACCGCGCGCGCGGTCGAGCTCTACCGCGAGGCTGCTGAGCGCGCCGATATTGGCGGGGATGCCGATATCGCGCGGATCATCGCATTGTACGATGTGCGACCGTCGTGAGGATTCGGTGACACGCAAGTTCCGGTCTGCGACCACGCACGAGGGTCTCTTGCGTGCACCAACGCGAAGTTTTCTGTACGCACTCGGCCAGGACGACGAGGAGATCGCGCGTCCGCACATCGGCGTCTTTCATACCGGTGGCGAGATGAGTCCGTGCAATCTCAACCTCCGCGAGCAAGCGCAGCACGCCAAGACCGGTATTTACGCGGCGGGCGGCATGCCGCATGAGTGCCCGGTCATGTCGGTGTCGGATGGGCTATCGATCGCACACTCCGGAATGCGCTTCTCACTCGTATCTCGCGAATTGATTGCGGACAGTGTGGAGGCGTCAACACGCGGTCATCAGTGGGACGGTATCTTCGGCATCGGGGGGTGCGACAAGAACCTGCCCGGCCTGATGATGGGCATGGTACGCTGCAACGTGCCGAGCGTGTTTGTGCACGGCGGGTCGGCGTTGCCGGGGCAGTATCGTGGGCGCGATACGCACATCGGCGAAACGTACGAGACCGTTGGGCGCGTTCTCGCTGGAACCGCGAGCACCATGGACCTCGCTGAGATCAGCCATGCATGCGTACCCAGCGCTGGCTCGTGTGCCGGACAGTTTACGGCGAACACGATGGGTATGGTGTCGGAGGCGATCGGACTGGCGCCGATCGGGTCGAGCATGGTACCCGCTGTCTTCAGCGAACGCGCACCGTTAATGCGACGGGCGGCCAAACACTTGATGCGTGCCGTGCTTGGCGATGCGCCGCTTCCGCGAGACGTCGTCACGCGGGCATCTCTTGAGAACGCCTGCGCTGTGGTGTCTGCGACGGGCGGCTCAACGAATGCGGCGTTGCATATCCCGGCCATTGCACATGAAGCGGGCATTGCGTTCGCCCTCGATGATGTGGCCGCGGTATTTGCACGCACGCCGTTGCTCGCGGACCTGCAGCCTGGTGGACGCTACCTCGCGCGTGACCTGTACTATGTTGGTGGGGCAGGGGTCGTGCTCCGCGCTCTCCTTGGCGCGGGGCATCTGCATGGGGACGCGATGACCTTTACCGGGCGCACCCTCGCTGACGAACTCGCTGACGTCGCAGCGCCAGACGGACATGTGGTGCGAGCGGTTGCTGACGCGATTTCGGCCGATGGTGGCGTGACCGTGCTCAAAGGCAATCTGTGTCCGGATGGAGCACTGCTTAAAACCGCTGGACTATCCACCCTCACGTATCGCGGGCCGGCGCGCGTATTCGAATCTGAGGAGCAGGCACAAGCGGCGGTGCGGGAGCAGCGCTATGAGGCCGGTGATGTGATCGTCATCCGCAACGAAGGACCGCGAGGCGGCCCGGGTATGCGAGAAATGCTGGGCATTACGGCACTGCTCTACGGTCAGGGGATGGGCGCATCGGTTGCGCTGCTGACGGACGGACGCTTCTCCGGCGCTACGCGTGGATTGTGCATCGGTCATGCCGGCCCGGAGGCGGCGGATGGCGGACCCATTGGGGCGCTACGCGACGGCGACCTGATCGACATCGATGCACGCCCTGACGCGCGGCGCATCGCGGTGCTGCTCAGTGACGAGGAGATTGCTCAGCGATTGCTGACTCGCCGCGCACGTCCGCTAGTCCGTGGCGGTGTGCTGGAAAAGTATGCGCTCACGGTGCGTCCGAGTCACCTCGGCGCGGTGACACATACGGGCGGCGTAGTATGGAGCCGCGACGACGACGGACCTTTTGACCTCTGAGCGACGGCATGACGACACTCCTTCTCTCTGATCATGACGTACGGGCGCTGCTGCCGATGGCCGCATGCATCGACGTGATGGCGGACGCGCTGCGGTGTGTCGCGCAGGGCGACGCTGTGCTCCCGTTGCGCACGGTGATCAGAATCGGCGAGAGTCGGAATGCGTTCGCGTCGATGCCGGCGATTCTTGGGTCGGGCGAGACGTCATCGATTGGTGCGAAGGTCCTGACGGTGTTTCCCGGCAACGACGCGACGCCGTTCGATTCACATATCGGCGTCGTCCTGCTGTTCGACGCGGCGTACGGGACGCTGCTCGCCATCGCCGACGCGTCAAGCGTCACGTCGATCCGCACGGCAGCGGTCTCTGGTCTGGCGACGCGAATGCTCGCGAACGAGGACGCGAGTGAGCTTGCCATCCTGGGTGCTGGCGTGCTGGCGATGCCGCATCTCGAGGCCATGCGGGCGGTTCGACCGATTCGTGGTGTGCGGGTGTGGAGTCACTCGGGCACCGGCGCTGGGAGTCGCGCGCAGGTTTTCGCCGAGCGGGTGCGCGCGTCGCACGATGTGTCCGTCCGCGTGTGCGGGGGAGTGCAGGAGGCGGTGGACGGCGCCGATGTGGTGTGCACCATTACGTCATCGCGCACACCGATACTTGAAGGGCGCTGGTTATCGCGTGGCGCGCACGTGAATGCCGTTGGTGCGTCCCTCCCCACGGCCCGCGAACTCGACTCGGACGCGGTGCGCCGATCACTGTTCTTTGCGGATCGTCGCGAGTCGGTGCTGGCCGAAGCCGGCGACTATTTGATTCCACTGGCTGAAGGCGCGATCGGCGCCGCGCACTTACTCGGCGAACTGGGTGAACTGGTGCTGGGTACGATCACCGGCCGGCGCAGTGCAACCGATGTGACGGTGTTCAAGTCCCTCGGCCTCGCTGTGGAGGACGTGGCGGCGGTGCGCTACGTGTTCGCGAAGGCCATGGCGACTGGTCGCGGCACCGCGTTCGACCTCGGTGGTCGACGCGAATAGCAGCGACCGAGACTTACGGCCGATTCGACCGGGCCGGTTTTGTGAATTCTGTTCCGAAGAGACGGTCCCAGTAGCGCATGGTGACACCGTAATTCGTCTCGGGAAAGGCGTGGTGCAGCCGGTGCTGGGACTGCAGGTGCCGGTACCAGGCGAAGGGCAGCCTGTAGTGGTGCAGGCAGTGATGCATCAAGCCATACGCAACAAAGCCGACAAACCAGCCGGACAACAGCGTGGACAGGCCACGTGCCCCGAGCCACCAGGCGAGCGTGAGTTGGAGCGGAATAAACACCATGGGCGTGACGAACCACGGCATCGCGATGACCATCTTGGGGTCGAGGTGGTGCTTGTCGTGTCCGTCGCGAGTGAGCGCAATGCCGATGTTGTGATACATCCACCGATGAAACGCATACTCGGTAAGCGTCCACGCAAAGACACCGAGACAAAACAGTCCAGCAGCGCTCGCCGCTGAAAGCGAATGATGCGTCAGATCGAACCCAAGAAAGAATGTGGCCAAGCTGAGGTCTACGACGTACGTAGACCAGTAGTTGACCTTTGACTCGGAAACGTGCTCGGTCCAACGGTACAGTGCGCCCATGTGTGCGTGGTGTTCGGGGGAGTCGGTCGAATGCGCCGTCACTGCGGGCTATGCGTGTGCTCATCGATCCGGACGCGCGACCTCACACGAGGACTCACGTCGCGACGCCCAAATCGAGAATATCCAAGTATACGAGGCAAACACGAATGTTGCTGCCCACCTTAACGGACAAAATGATCTGGATGGGATCTTGATGGTATCTCGAGCCCACTGGTGATCGTGCGAGCCGAGCACCGGTGTTGAGCTGTTGCGTGGGGGACGGTCGATTCGTCTCAGCTCAGGGATCGCTTGGCGCTGGTAGCGGTGCGCCGGTTGTCAGTACTCCCCGTCGCGCCGGTGCCAGGTTTTTTTTCCTATACTGGGGCTTGCGTGACCGAAAGTCCCTTGTTACCATTCTTCCCATCGCACACGCTCGCATAGCGCGTGCGGCGTTTCGGAGCGTCTCAGGGGCCCGCCGATTGTATTATGCGGGGCCCTTTGTTGTTTCGTAGCATCCGCCGTCGGCGGAACCCGCGTGAGGGTATCATCACGAGCACGTTGTGTCGGTACGTACTGCATAAGCACTCCGAACACAGCACCAAAATTACCAAGTAGGAGTAACACATGCGTACGACCGGCATCGTGAAGTGGTTCAACGACGCGAAGGGTTTCGGCTTCATCACGCCTGATGACGGCGGCAAGGATTTGTTCGTCCACCACTCGGCCATCCAGGGCGGCGGCTTCAAGTCGCTCGCCGACGGCGAGCGCGTTGAGTGCGACGTTGTGCAGGGCCAGAAGGGTCCGGCCGCTGAGAACGTCGTCAAGCTCGGCAACTAAGACGGTACGTCGCGGAGTTCGCTCCGCGAACCGCTGCAGTTGTTGTTCGACCGGGCTCCCCGCAAAGGGAGCCCGGTCTGCGTTTCAGGCAGGTGTGATCGCAAGGACGCGCAACGGGCTGCCGCTACCATGGACGATTTTGAGCGGTGCCGCAATGACAATCGCGCCGACTGGTGGAAGACGCTCGAGATTGCGCAGACTGGCCAGTCCGAACTTTCCGGCGCCGTGCATCGTGCCGTGATTCGGAAACGGTGGATCGAAAGTGCCCGCCTGTCCAGCGTCTGTGCCGACTGTCTCGACGCCGACCCCCAGCACGTTACGTTCGTGCGCCAGCATGCGTGATGCCGTCACGTGAAAGCCGGGACTGTGCGGACCATCGTCACGGACATTGAGAAAGGATGCGGCATCGCTTCGCGTACTCCACCCTGTCCGCAGCAGCACCCACGCGCCGTCAGGAACGCGCCCGTGTTCCCGCTCCCACGCGTCGATACGCGCTGGCGTGAGCAAGAAGTCTTCGTTCTCGGCGACGTCCGCTGTGACGTCAATGACACACGCCGGACCGACAAACTTCTGTGGCGGGATGGTGTCGCAGGCGTTGTTCGGCAGGTCCTTGCCGGAAATCCAATGCACCGGTGCATCGAAGTGCGTGCCGGTGTGCTCGCCCATACGGATCGTGTTCCAGTACCACGCCGGCCCCTTCTCATCGAAGTGCGAGATGACCTCGAGCGAGACGCCGGGCGACGCACCAAACTGTGTTGGCAGGCTAATCACCGGTGTGTCCGGTCCAAGAGACTGCGACAAGTCCACCACGAGGAACGCGCCAGTATTCAGGCCGTCCACGAGTTGCATCAGTAACGACATGGTCTTCCCTGATTAGTTGACGTTTAGTTGGACGTCGGTGCTTGGCGGAGTTCGCGCAAATGCCGCTGAAACTGGTATCGGTTCTCGAGCAGCGCGAGATCGGTGACGAATGCCGCAGGGCCAACCGCGTCGACTTTGGCGACGATACAGGTCAAATCGTTTGCGGTTCGCGCTTCCGTGAAAGCGCTCCGGAAGGTGTCGATCGTACGGACCGTAGACGTGCGACGAATGCCAGCGCCGTCGGCCATCGCGGCAATGTCACTGCCGGTTGCGGTTGCTGTTGGAAACCCGCCCACCGAAAGCAGACTCTCGTTGTCAAACACAACGTGAATAAGGTTGCGCGGTCGATAGCGCGCGAGCGTTGTCAACCCACCGAGGTTCATGAGGACGGAGCCGTCGCCGTCAAGGACGATGACCGGCAACTCGGGGCGCGCCAGCGCGATGCCGAGTCCGAGCGACGAGGCAAGTCCCATCGCATGCTGCAAGTAAAAGAAGTTCGGACGGTGACCAATACTCTGCAGCTCGGCCGCAACAGCCCCCATGATGGTGACGACCACGCACTGTTCCAGCTCCGCGTAGATCGCCTGCAGTGCATCCAGGCGACGCATTGGTGTTGTGGTCACGACTCCTCCCACATCAGGTCGCGATCGAGCAGCAGGGCAACTGGCCGACTACCCGAATACGCAAGCGTGTGCGCCTTGGCCACTTTGTGCGCGACATGCGACGGTGAATCAATGCGGTCGAAGGGAATGCGCAACGCATCCAACACATGCACGGTGACGCCGCCCCCTTCGGTTTGCCACGGATCGCGTTCACCAAACGAGCCGCGATCGGAAATGAGCATTAGCAGCGGGATGCGGTAGAGTTGTGCGCACGACACGATGCCGTTGACTGACGCGAGAAACCCGTGATTCTGCATGAGCATTGCCGATTTCACACCCGCGAGGTGAGCGCCGGCAGAAATACCGACGCCTTCCTCTTCCTTGGCCAGCCGCACGAGTGTTGTGTCGCCATCGTCTTCGGCGAAGCGAACCAGGTGGACGAGCCACGTCTCCGGCAGGGCGGAAAACAGCCGGACTCCAACGCCCTTGAGCGCGTCAAAGAGGAGCCGAGAACTGGTTACGGAAACGGGCATAGCACTCCAGTCAGGATGGTCACCGTGATGTCGGGCGTAGCCGTGTGCGTCGCGCCGGTTGGCGCAGGCGTTGGGGCTTCGGACAGGTCATAGGTTGACGGTGGCGGCCAGCACATCGAGCGCGACGTCGCAATCGTCAAGCGTCGTGTAGAAATGTGGGGCAAGACGGATCACCGACCCACGCGCTGCCGCCACGACTCCTTTTGCGTGCATGGCCACTTCGACGCCATGCGCATCGTCCACGAGGAATGCGGTATTCGCGGTTTTGTCGCGCATCGTATCGCGCCCGAGCACGCTTAAGCCTCGCGCTCGCCCACCGTCCAGCAAGTGTTGGCCGAGTACCATATGCCAGTCGCGGATGTGCTGGACGCCGATGGTGTTGATGATGTCCATACCGGCACGCGCGATGTACGCGTTCATGACCGGCGGCGTACCGGCGTCAAACCGACTGGCCGTGGGCGACCAGTCCAGCGCATTGACTGTAAAGGCGAACGGATTCGCCCGTCCGAACCAGCCTGTTACTGTTGGCTCCAACCGCTCGATCAGTGCGCGTCGTACGTACAGAAACGCGATACCAGGCACACCCATCAGATACTTGAGGTTTCCTGACGCCAGAAAGTCGATTTCCGTTGCCTTGACGTCGATGGGAACGGCACCGAGTGTCTGATAGGCGTCGACAAAGAGCAGGGCACCGTGCGCGCGCGTCGCGTGCGAAAGCTGCGCGAGGTCTTGCGTTGCTCCATTGAGGTAGTAGCCATGGCAGGCGCTGACGATGCGGGTACTGTCATCGATAGCCCCATCATACGCGGCAGGATCAACCGCGCCATCGTGCACAGGCACCCAACGCATGGTCGCACCGCGCCGCTGTTGTGCCAACCACACATGCCCGACTGTGGGAAACTCGGCTTCGGTGAGGACGACGGTTCGGCGCGTGCCTGAGAAGTCGAGCGATGACGCAATCGCGCTTACCGCTTCAGAGACGGAGCTGACGATCGCAATTTCGTCAACGTCGGCGTTGATGAGGCGAGCAAACGCGTGCTTGGCCAGCGTCACCTCGCGCATCCAGCTGGCCCAATCCATCCCGGCACTGTTCCACGAATCCAGATAGCGACGTGCCGCTTCGCGCGTGTCGAGGGTTTGCGGTGCCTGCGAGCAATTGTTCATCGGCACATGCGTCGCGAGCAGCGGAATCCGCGACCGCCACCGCGCGATGTCATACGCGGGCGCGCGGCTCCCGTTCACGCGTCTGCATAGCACACGGTTTCAGCGGCACCGCCCGGATGCGTGACCGCGCCGTGTCGCGCCGAACTGACGTTTTGTGCGTAGCGCCAGATCGCGCCCGACTGATAGTCATGCGCCCGCGGCAGCCACGCAGCCCGACGAGTGGCCAGCTCGTCGTAGCTCAGACGCACGTCGAGCAGGCCGGCCGTTGCATCAATGTCGATCATATCACCGTCGCGAATCAGTCCGATCGGCCCCGCCACTGCGGCTTCGGGACTAACGTGGCCAATGCACAGTCC
>JANMKU010000334.1:0-6715 GCA_031372205.1 Gemmatimonadaceae bacterium
CTTCCAGAGCGCTGGCACGGGCCAGGGTACTGGTTCGCTGTTCTTGATTACGGCACGGACCGACAAGCAGGACGGCGTCCCGGTCAATCGTTTTGGCAACATCTGGGGGCGCAAGTTCTACAAGACGTGTGGTGACATGCCGGCCTCTGTGCAGGCGTCATGCGGCGAGGGCAAGGACTATCAGATCAATGACCAGGGATGGGTGGTGTGGACCGGTGCTGGCAACAGCTACAAGGACGGCATCACCAAGAACCTGTGGAACACCAAGCTCTCGGCTGCCAACTCTCCGTGGAACTATCCGCTGCAGTTCGGTCACCCGATCATCGATCGTCCGCTCAAAGGCGAGAAGGGTGAAGGCGTTGGTATCAACCACATCATTGGTAACACGTTGCCGGCCTTCCGTTTCGGCTTCAACAATACTATCACGTACAAGAAGTTGTCCCTCTATGCGCTGCTTGATGGCACCATTGGCCACAAGATCAACAATCAGGGCGAAGGGTGGGGATTGCTCGACCTGTCATCCGGCTACTTCGACCAGGGTGCCAAGTCGGTCGAGAATGCCAAGCCCCTGGGCTACGGCTGGCGTGTCGGTGGTTCGGAAGGCGCCGGATCAGGCGGGTTCTACGACCAGCTCGGCCCGAACAACTACAACACAGAAAACGGCTCCTACGCCAAATTCCGCGAAGTCAGCCTTACGTATCAGCTGGGCAAGTTGCGTGGACTTGGCGATTGGACGGTGTCGGCGATTGGCCGCAACCTGTTCACTTTCACCAAATACAGCGGCTACGACCCAGAAGTAGGCGTCTCAGGTGGCAACGCGGGTTCGGGGCTGATCAATCAGGTCGACGCGTTCGACTTCCCGACGCTTCGCACCTACACGATCTCTATCTCCACGCGCTTCTAGCATATGGCCACCATGACCAGATCATTCATCCGAGGGGTCGCCGTAACGGCGGCCCTCATCGGGGCGGTTGCATGCAACGACACGAAGCTGGCTGTCGTCAACCCAGTCTCCGGTGAGTCCGAGCGCGTGCTTGGCACACCGAACGATGCGGAAGCGCTGCTCGGCTCGTACTACAAACGGTGGAGCTCCGGTGTGTATGGGAGCACAGGGAGCGTTCAGGGCATGGCCGAAATTCAGTCCATGATGAACTACTCCAGCCTGGCCAACAATTGCCTGAATGCGCGGACGCCGTTTACCGGAGCCGCCAACACGAACGCACCAGGCAATGTCTGTGCTGGCGAGCAGTTCCGCATGGTGCAGTTCATGGGAGAGGTAAACCGCGTCGGATCGACGTTCCTGACGCAGATCAAAGACGGGAAGCTCGTGCTTGGCAGCCCGGCGCGCGAGAATCGCAACAAAGCGTTCTCGGAGTTCTTGCGTGGACTTTCCGTAGGCTACATGGCGCTGCTGTACGATTCCGTCGCGGTCGTCACACTCGGTCAATCCTCCGAAGACGCTGGGACGTTGATCGGCTACAAGGCCGGCGCGGACTCCGCGTTCGCCGCCTTCCAACGCGCCATCGATCTGACGAACGCGACGGCGACGGGAGACCAAGGATTCCCGCTTCCGCCAACTTGGATTCCGTCGCCAACGTCGTGGACGAAAGCGAATTTCGTGCAACTCGTGCGCTCCTATCGCGCCCGGCTGCGCGCGAATATGGCGCGTACGCCAGCGGAACGTGCCGCGGTCGATTGGGCGGCGGTTATCGCGGACGCGCAAAACGGCTTTACTGCCGATCATATGATCATTACGAACACCACCACGGGACCGACGAATGCGTGGCGCGCGCAGTACCTGACATTCACCACGTGGCACCAGATGCCGCCGTTCTACATCGGCATGGCGGACGTGTCTGGCAGCTATGCCGCGTGGATTGCGCAGCCTGTCGGTGAGCGTGGTGCAGCGAGTTTCACGCTGGTGACGCCAGACCTTCGGTTCCCGCAAGGTGCAAACCGAGCGGCGCAACAGGCGGACTTCGCCATCACCGCGTGCTCGACGGCAAACTCTGTGTGTAAGCGCTACTTTGTCAACCGTCCTGCTGGCAACGACCCGCTCTCTGGCTCCGCGTTCGGCTTCTCTAACTACGACCACGTTCGCTTCTATCCGTGGCGTCTGGCTGGTGACGGATCGGGCGCGCAAAACGGGCCAACGCCGTTCATGGTCAAGACCGAACTTGACATGTTGCAGGCGGAAGGGCTCTACCGCGCAGGCAACTTCGCCGGCGCCGCCGCTCTGGTAAACCTCACGCGCACCGTCAACGGATTACCGGCTATCACGGCATTTGACGCTACCTCTCCGGTTCCCGGTGGCGACGTGAATTGCGTACCAAAGGTTCCGGTAGCACCGTTCAACCGGGTGGCCTGCGGTACGCTGTGGGATGCCCTCAAGTATGAGAAACGTATCGAGACCGCGTACACGCACTTCGCGCCGTGGTTCCTCGATGGTCGTGGTTGGGGCGAGCTGCCAAAGGATACGCCGTTGTTCTGGGCGGTGCCGTATCAGGATCTGCAAGCACGTGGCGCACCACTGAACGCGATTTACGGAGCCGGCCCCGGTACTGGAAATGCGCCGGGATCCATTGCCGCGCAGAGTGTCTACGGTTGGTAACAGCAGGCTCGCACGTGCAACGGCTGGGCATTGCAGTTGGCGTGCTAGCGGTGATGGGTTGTTACACCTTGCAACCCGTCGCCGGACAACCGCTCCCGCTGGGTACGGTGGTAGCGCTCGGCCTCAACGATGCCGGGCGCGCTGGGATGGGTGCACAGATGGGCCCAGAGATCGCCGAGATCGAAGGCCGTCTGACGGAGAAGGACAGCGAAGCGTATGTGTTGGCCGTCGCGCAGGTTCGGCTACTGCGCGGTGGCACGCAGGTGTGGGCCGGCGAGCGCGTTCGCGTAAAGACTGAGTACGTCACCGGTGTGAGCACCAAGAAATTTTCCCGTGCCAAAACCGCCATCGTCAGTGCGGCGGCGATCAGTGTGGTGGTGCTGTCGATCAAGCAGGGCATTTTCGGCAATGTGGCTGGCGAAGAAAAGAAAACACCGCCAGACACGTCGCTCACCAGCAGATATCCGCGGTTTATCAAACGATAGCAGGGCTCGTCCCTACACCTAGTTTACATCTGGTCTACCTCTGGGGAGTACTACATGCAACGCATTTTTCGTCTCTCGGTGTTGTGCCTTGCTGCAGGCGCCGCCATGAGCGCGTGCAGTCCAGAACTGGTTACGGAAACGCCGGTTATTCCAACGGCCGGCGTGCGCTTTATCAACGCGCTTCCGGATAGTGCTGGCGCCTTCGGTCTGGACTTCCGTTTTGTGGACATCGTCGAGAACAGCGCCGCGTTCCGCGTGCCGTTCCGCAATTCGCCGACAACCGCGGGCGGTGTGACCGTTTCCACGACGACACAGTACCGACCAGCGCAGGCTGGCAGCCGGCACTTCGTGGTGTTTCTCGACGACACCATTCAATCGATCGCGCAGACCAAACTGAAGGATTCCACTCTGACGCTGGTTGACGGTAAGAACTACACGGTGATTCTGTGGGGCGCGGCGCGCGCCGGTCAGATGAAGCTCAGCGTGATCGAAGAGACGATTGCTGATCCGGGTTCCAAGGTGGCGCTGCGTGTCATCAACGCCGGCACGACGCCGCTTGAAGTGCGCACGTATCCAACCGGCGGCACGGTTCCAGCCGCAGCAACGTGGGCGAGTGTTGCCCCGCTGTCGGCCTCGTCGTTCGTCAACGCTGACACGGGGTCGATTTCGTACAACGTTCGTGATATCGGAACCGGGACCAACCTGTTCGCCGACCAAGTCGCGATGCTTGGACAGGTGGCCTTCTCCACCGCCGGTGCGGCGGGCAAGCTCGACATCGAGCCGATCCCAGGTACTCGCGTGGCTGGTTCTGCCGTGACGATGGTTGTCTTCCCGCGCTCAACGGCCGGTGCTCGTACACCTCAGACAGCGGCGTTCCTTGTTCCGGCCGGCTCGTTCATGTGGGATCGGCGTCCACCGCGGGGTTTCTAGTTCCACTCGAGTCGTTGCACACAAAGGCCGCCCTGCACTGGCGGCCTTTGTTTTGCTGTAACGCCACGGCTAATTCTGACGTATGGCCCGATCGTCAAAACGCAGAACCGCCGCAAGCACACCGCTCCCACCGGCACCAGCTACCGCACCGCGTAACCTGACTAGTAAGCGGTCCATCATCTCGCCGGTCGTGGATTTTTTGTGCGTCGGCGGATTGTCGCTCTTGGTGATGGTTCCGCTCCTGCTCACTGGTCGCACCGACTTGGTGCTGATCGGTGCAGGTGCGCAGGCATGGATTGCCACGTTGATCAACATGCCGCACTTCATGGCGTCGTACCGGCTCGTGTATGGGAGCCGCGCGTCGATCCTGAAGCACAGGTGGGCGGCGATCTACCTGCCCGCTCTGATGCTCGCGTACGTCGCGATCGCCATTTGGCAGGCGCAAGAATCGCAGTGGATGGTGATCGTGCTGATCACCGTGTCGAGCGTGTATCTGGCATGGCACTACACCGGCCAGGTGTGGGGTATGATGGCCTCGTTCGCGTTTCTCGAGCGTACGCCGTTCGACCGCACCGAACGGACGCTCATTCGCACGAGTCTGCGCATTCTTCTGACGTGGCACCTCGCGTGGTTCCTGTATACGCAGCTTCGCGATCCGAGTCGCGTGATCTGGGTGTATCAGGTGGCGAGCGCGGCGACGTTGGTCGCAGTCGCACTCGGCATCACGGGTCTCGTGCACATGCGACGGCGCACGGGACGGCGACCACCTCTCTTGGCGATCGTTGCCTGGGTGGCGCTCTTTGCGTGGTACGCAGTCATGGCCCGGGATCCCAAGGCGCTTTTTTGGGTGCAAATTGCTCATGCGATCCAGTACCTCGCCTTTCCCGTGCGTATGGAGCTCAACCACTCCGCGACGCCCTCCGCGTCCCCTGCACGCGTCGCCACACACATGGCGTTATACGGTGTCGGTTTGCTCGCGGTGAGCGTACTGGTAGGGCAGGTGGTGCCCGTATCACTGATGGGCGTGATCGGCGACGCCTTCGGTGAAGAGCCGGGTCGCGCCGCACCGATTCTGATCTTGATGTTCATCAATATTCATCACTATTTCACGGATGGTGTCTTGTGGAAGATCAGCAATCCTGACGTTCGCCAGCAGTTGTTCGCCCACGTTGCTCCGTCTTGAGGGAGAGGCCCCGCGTTCTCACCACCGTTGATTGAGGAAGTGTCATATGAACCACGCACGAAACGCACTGGCAGTTGCACTGCTGTTGCCGTCCCTGCTGACTGCGCAGCGTGGCGGCGGTGGAGGTTTTGGCGGATCAAAGAAACCGGACATGAATGCGATCGCACCGAAAACGGGGCCGAGTGGTCCGACCATTTCACCGAAGGATTTCGAGAACGCCAGCGTGTTCAAGCTGTTTCTCGACAAGAAAAAAGATCTGAAGCTCACGGACGCGCAGCTGGTGGCCATGAAGGAGTCGGATGCGAAACTGAAGGAAGCGAACAAAGCGCGCTTTGTCATTATGGATTCGCTCAAACGGGACGCCAAGCCGCGCACGTCGGGCACGCCGTCGGCAGAAGATGAAGCGATTCTGGTGATCGCGCGCGAGTCCCTGCGCGGCGTCGTGGCCGACATCCGCAGCAGCTATGACGCCGCAGCGAAGGACGCAGTCTCGTCACTTGATGAATCGCAGAAGCCTGCCGCGGAAAAGCTCATGGAGAAATACCATGAGGAGATGCAGGACATGTTGCGCGAAAAGCTTGGCGGACGGGGCGGAGCGCCTGGTGGTGGGCGTGGTGGGCGGCCGCCTTTATTCTAAGTCACGAGGACTGCCGCAACTACAACAAGCAGCGATTGAACCACAGGGGTCACAGGGGTCTCGTTTCGCACACATTGTTTCATTCCATTTTTGTTTTTGTTTTTTTGGGGGGATCGGGCCCTGTGCAGCGTGTCCGATCCCTCTGTGACCCCTGTGGTTCAACTGCTGTTTCTAATAGGCTGCGCGAGTGTCAGCGCGCAAGGCGAGCCTTCACGAGATCAGCGATTTTGATCTCGATGCCGCCCTTGGATGAACAGCGCGAATACGCCTGATTGAACGTTGCAGGCCGCGCTTGCGCGTCGACGATTGTTGACAGCGTTGCGCCTTGGGCGCCCTCCGCTACGACTGTCGTCATGACACTCAGGAACACATCATACGAATCGGCATTGGGCCCGATCTGTGTGTTGCCGCAATCGAGGTACCGACTGAGTGTGACTTTGCCGAGTCGCGCGCGGACTTTGTAGCCCGGATTGCCGATCGACTTTCTCGCCTGATCTACCGTTGCGACGACGATACCAACGGAGTCAAAGACGGATGGAAGGATTCGCCACACCGCGTCGACGCTGTATGGCAAGTGCGTAACGTCGGCCGATGCGCTTGCCGACATCACCAAGGCACCCGTGCCGCTGCCAATGGTCTGCGTTGCCGGCTTGGCGGTTGGGGGCGCGGACGTCGACGTGCTCGATGCGCACGCCGTGATCAAAGCGAGGAGAACAACGCGTGCAAGTCGCAAAGCGCACTCCGGTTGAGGCATGGGGGAACGTACGGATTTACCGGCGACGCGTCCAGACGAGCATGACACCACAGATCGCGTTGGGCGAACTGTATCGTCCCGGTGTTGAGGCCGCGCTCGCGTAGAGTTCGACACC
>JANMKU010000359.1:0-2537 GCA_031372205.1 Gemmatimonadaceae bacterium
GGTGGCCGATCAGATCATCTTGACGTCGGCGCCCACGGCTCCGGCATCGCGCGAATGGAATCTCGCGGAGGTTGATGCGTGGGTCCGTGCCGTTGGCATTAACGCGATTCGCATTGATTCTTTCAGCAGGGCGCTGGATGCTGCGGAGACCATCGGTTCGACGATTCTTGTTACGGGTTCCTTCCATACGGTCGGCGACGCCATGGAGCGCTTGCAGGTCGATCCGTTGGCCCGGTAGCTTCCACGCATGCCACCCAAACCACTGCCGGGTTTTCGCGACTTCTACCCGGAACAATTCGCCGAGCGATCCTATATCTTCGAGACGTGGCGCCGCAACGTGCGGCGCTATGCGTTTGTGGAGTACGACGGCCCGCCTCTTGAACCGTTGGACTTGTACACGCAGAAGAGCGGCGACGAGATCGTCGGCCAACTCTATCATTTTCTTGATAAGGGCGATCGTGCGGTGGCCATGCGCCCAGAGATGACGCCCACGTTCGCTCGCATGGTGGCGGCGCGCGCGCAGGCGTTGCGCAAGCCGGTGCGCTGGTTCGCCATTCCCCAGCTGTTTCGCTACGAACGGATGCAGAAAGGGAGATTGCGCGAACACTTTCAGCTCAACGTCGACATCGTGGGTGAAGTAGCCGTGCTGGCGGACGCGGAGCTGCTGTCGTGCGCAGTCGACATCATGCGGGCTTTTGGGCTCTCGCCTGAGGATGTGTGCGCGCGCGTGTCCGATCGCCGGCTGCTGAACGGGTTACTTGAGCACGTCGGCATCGATGTCGGTGCCTGGCCCGCGGTGTATGCGGTGCTCGACAAGCTGGATCGACAGCCAAACGAGGTGTCCGCCGAAAAGTTGACCGCAGCCGGGCTCTCACCCGATCTCGTGACACTCGTGCTCG
Source organism: Gemmatimonadaceae bacterium (assembly GCA_031372205.1). Classification (GTDB taxonomy): domain Bacteria; phylum Gemmatimonadota; class Gemmatimonadetes; order Gemmatimonadales; family Gemmatimonadaceae; genus Gemmatimonas. The sequence continues at coordinate 900 of JANMKU010000359.1, forward strand.
GATTCGGTACGCTCGACTTCGAGACGCTTCGCGAGCGTTACGGTTCGGCTCCGCTGGTTCAGGAGCATGTAGCACGATTCGGTGAGTTCCTGGGGCACGCATCGGCGCTTGGTGTTGCTCCGTGGATCCGATTCGACCTCACGATCGTGCGCGGGCTCGCCTACTACACGGGCATCGTGTTCGAACTCTTTGATTTGAAGGGGGACTTCCGTGCGATTTGCGGCGGTGGACGGTACGATGCGCTGCTCGCGTCGCTCGGCGGTGTGGATTTGCCCGCCCTCGGTTTCGGGATGGGGGATGTCGTGCTGGCAGAATTGCTTCGTGCTCGCGGGCTCATGCCGACGTTGACGAAGCCGATCGACTACTGGTTGATGCACGCCGACAACGCCTCGGCCGCCTCGCCGGCGCTGCTGATGTTGGCGCGTGCGCTGCGCGAACGGGGCTGTGCGGTGGAGTATGCACTCAGGCCAATGACGCGAGACAAGCAGGTGCGCGCTGCGGAGAAGGCCGGGGTCGCGCATGTGGCGATGCTGCTGCCTGGCAACGCTGATGCCCCCGAAGGACAAGTCCGTGTGATAAGCTTCAGTGCGAACAGCGATCGCACGATGTCTGTCTCTGCATTTCTCAACGAACAACAGGTCAATGGCTGACGACAAAAAGCTGCCGACGCGCGCCGAGAATTTCAGCGATTGGTACAACGAGCTCGTGTTGCGCTCTGAACTCGCCGACTATTCCCCGGTGCGCGGATGTATGGTGATCCGTCCCCATGGATACGGCATCTGGGAACGGATGCAGCGCGCCCTCGATGATATGTTCAAGGCAACGGGTCATGTCAACGCGTACTTCCCGTTGTTCATTCCAGAGAGTTTTCTCTCGAAAGAGGCCGAGCACGTCGAGGGCTTTGCGCCGGAGTGTGCTGTCGTCACACACGGTGGCGGGAAGGTGCTCGAAGAGCGGCTGGTCGTGCGACCGACATCAGAAACGATCATCTATTCGATGTTTGCGAAGTGGGTGCAGAGCTATCGCGACCTGCCACTGCTCTACAATCAGTGGGCCAATGTGGTCCGATGGGAGATGCGCACGCGACTCTTTCTGCGCACGATGGAGTTTCTCTGGCAGGAAGGGCACACCGCGCACACCACGCACGACGAGGCCGAAGAAGAGGCCCGGCGCATGCTGGGTGTGTACCGCACGTTCATGGAAGGCTATATGGCGATGCCGGTCATCACCGGGCTCAAGACCGACTCTGAGCGCTTCGCCGGTGCACTGCGCACGTACTCGTGCGAAGCGATGATGCAGGACAACAAGGCCTTGCAAGCTGGGACGTCGCACAATCTCGGGCAGAATTTTGCCAAAGCGTTCGACCTCAAGTTTCAGAACGAGCAAGGGCAGGAAGCGTTTGCCTGGAACACGAGCTGGGGGGTGTCCACGCGGATGGTTGGTGGCTTGGTGATGACCCATGGTGATGACGCCGGGTTGCGATTGACGCCGCGCCTGACGCCGATTCAGCTGGTCATCGTGCCCATCTACAAGACGGATGACGAGCGGGCCGCGACGGTGGAGGCGGCGAAACGCATTGCGGACGACCTGGGCAATTTTTCCCGTCCCGATCACGAGCGTATTCGGGTCCATGTCGAT
>JANMKU010000361.1:0-1718 GCA_031372205.1 Gemmatimonadaceae bacterium
CACGGTCACGCGCCAGTGACGCGACACGACGACTTGCACGGTTGGCTGGAATCGCGCGCGCTGCGTGTCCTTGCACATCCGCATCTGTACACGCGTCGCGCCGATGTGGCGCTGATGGTTGGGGGGCAACGCGATGGCGCATCTGTACCTCGAACCAGCGACGCGCACTCGTACGTGGTGGCCCACCCATGCCGCGCGTTGGGAAGCGACACACGACGCGCTGGTGGCACGCGACGCGATCGATCTCGCCATCGTGGCGATGTCCGCGGACTCGCTGCGCGTGTCGCACGCGACGCGCGGCACAGCAGTGATTGATCGCACACCCGGGCGCGATCCGCGTGATGCACGATGGGCGTACGACGCACAGCACGGTGACCCGTTGCAGCTCGGCGGATCGCATCGCGGACTGAGTGACGCGGACGCGTGGACGCTCTGCGCGCCGTCGCCGTATCCGGACGCGCTGGTACAACTCCACGCGCTCTGTACGTCGGCGCGCGCGGGTGATGTGATGCTCTCGGCCGCCGAAGGCTGGGACTTGCGATCGCGGCACGAGCCGACGGCGCATGTGTCGACGCACGGGGCCCTGCTGCGCGATCAGATGCTCGTACCGTTGCTCCTTGATGCACCCGTCGCGCGACAGCCGCAGCGGACGGCGGACGTGATGCCCAGCAGCCTTGATGCGTTGGGCCTTGCTATCCCCAACGGACTGGACGGTCGATCGTTCTGGTCGTGAGCGTGCGCGTGAGCGTGGTCGTGACTGCGGTCCGCGAGTGGGGCGACGCGATTCATTCGGTGCGGTTGCGACTCCGCTCGGTGTCGAATCCGTCCGGGTAACGTTTGCGCAGTTTGTCGATGTTGCGCTGTGCGATGTCGTCGAGCGAGAGACCTAGCACAGTGGCGAACGCGCCGATGTACCACAGACAGTCGCCGAGCTCTTTGGCGAGCGCGTCTTGATCGAGTGGTGTGGCGTGAAAGAGATGCTTCTTGATCACATCGGCCACTTCTCCGGCTTCGCCGGTGAGTCCGAGTGCTGCGTTGGCGAGTTGCTGTTCGTGTGTGCGATCGCGGCCGAGTGTGCGCGCAGCGAGTTGTTGATATTCGTCGAATTGCATGGTGTGGCGTGATGGAGGCCCCGTTGCAGAGGCGTTGCACATGATCAACGTGCACGGTGCATTGGTCCGTGCGCGCGCCATGCAAAGGTAGCGCGGCACCGCACGCGTAGGCGAGATTTGGTCTATGTCATGGCTTCAGCTCACTGTCGCGCTTACACTTCGCGCGCTCGTCAATCCGGCGCTCGCGGTTGATCTTTTGCGCGTGGTGTGGCGGTTCCGTCATCGACATTGGTTTCGGCGCTTTCCGTTCTTGCCACTGCCCGCCATGAGCTACGTGCGATGGCGTATGTACACGGCGTACGGTGAAGAAGATGCGATCCCACCGGTGGAGGATGTGATCGCGTTTGCGCGCTGGGTCGGCCGGCAACCCTGATGTCAGCATCGGGCGACGCGCGCTCGCCGACTGAGCGCCGCACGCTCACGGAGCGACTCAAGGCGCAGGCATATGGACTCGGCTTTGATCTCGCGGGCGTTGCTGCGCTCGGTGAGCCTGCGACCCGTACCGCGTTCGACGCGTGGATTGCCGACGGCAAGCACGGTGCGATGGGGTACATGGCGGGAGACGGAGCCGAGTTGCGTCGTGATGCGCGTCGACCGCATGCGGGG
>JANMKU010000419.1:0-3019 GCA_031372205.1 Gemmatimonadaceae bacterium
CATCACATATGCGACCGCTGCGCCCGCCGCGAGCACGCCGGCGCAACCAATACGAGTGAGGCAGCCCATGGCAAAGGTGGCGAGAAGTGTGCACCGGAAAATCGTCTCGTGAACCTAGCGCTTACCATGTTCTCCTGCCGCTGCCATCTTGGGTATGGTGGGCTCGACCCGTTCATGCTCCCGCGACAGTGAGGCGAACCATAACCATGCCGATGACACCAGAACGCAATCCCGTCTCCGCGCGATCCGCACCAGCAGGGGCTCGGTGGTGGTGGCGCAGTATATGTCTGCTCATGTTCGGACTCACGTCCATGCCGGCGCACGCACAGCGCGTCGCGCTCGATTCTATTGCAATGAACGACAGCGCCGTGGTACACGTCCTGTACCTCAGCGATGGCAATCGGCTCGTCGGTCGCATTACAGCCGTCACGGCGGACTCGGTGCGCGTTGTCTCGACGTCGGCCACTACGATGCTGGCCCGCGCGGCAATTCGCGAAGTGCGGCAGTACGCCGGCGGCGACTTGCACAACGGCGAGTTGTGGATGGAGAATCCGCACGTCAGTCGGCTGATCTTTGCCCCAACCGCCATTGCCCTGCGCAAGGGCGAAGCCTACTTCGCTGATTTCTGGGTCTTTCTCGTGAGTGCTGGCTACGGTGTCACCGATCGATTCACCGTGGGCGCCGGGATGTCGATCATCCCGGGGGTCGACTTCGCCGACAACCTGCTCTTTGTCATCCCCAAGTACGCCGTGCTGAACCAGCCAAAGCTCAAGGTAGCGCTCGGTGGACTGTTCGCCCGTGTTGGCGGATTCAACAGCGGCTCCGAATCCCTCGGGATTCTATACGGCGTGGCGACGGTCGGCTCGCGTGAAAGCAACCTCACGCTTGGCAGCGGTTGGGGGTACGTGGGCGACAAAATCGCCGACAAACCCGTCCTCACGCTCGGCGGGCAGCATCGCGTCGGCAGGCGCGTTGCCCTGATCAGTGAGAATTGGTTCTTCCCGTTCCAGAACAACGCGTCCGGTGTCGTCAGCTACGGACTCCGTCTGCTCGGTGAAAAGATTTCTGTGGATTTCGCGTTCGCGAACCCCATCAGCGACGGCAACGCCTTCTTTCCGGGAATCCCGCTGCTTGGGTTCGCCGTGAAGTTCTGATTCACACGGTGGCGCTGACGTCCACGTCACTGGTGACGGGCCGAAACCGCAATGCCTCACCGATGTGTCCGCGTGTCACCGTGTCCAGATCGTCGAGGTCCGCGATTGTTCGCGCGACGCGCAGCACCCGGTGATAGGCGCGCGCGGAGAGGGTGAGCCGCTCTGCCGCACGCACAAGCAATGCCCGCGCGTCAGCGTCCAATCGGGCCGACGGCGCAACGAATCGCATTGGCGCTGAGGCGTTCGTCGTGCCGACACTCGCCTGCGCACCGAACGCCGATGTCATAATCGTCGAGTGGCCATAGCGCGCGCGTTGCCGCTCTCGTGCGCGGATCACACGGGTGCGCACGAGCAGGGATCGCTCGGCCGGCGTGTGCAACGATAACTGTTCTGGTGGCACACGTTCCACGGGCACATGCAAATCGATCCGGTCGGCGAGCGGGCCAGACAAGCGCGCGCGATGTCGTTCCAACTCCGCAACGGAGCAGCGGCACTGGCGATCCACACTGCCAGCAAATCCACACGGACAGGGGTTGGTGGCGGCGACGAGCGAAAAGCGGGACGGAAAGCGAACCGCGCCCACCGCACGGGCGATCACGACCATGCCATCTTCCATGGGTTGTCGCAGCGCTTCAAGCGTGTGCCGGGGAAAGAGCGACAATTCGTCAAGAAACAGCACGCCACGGTGCGCCAGACTGACCTCGCCCGGACGCGGCCAGCCGCCACCGCCTACAAGCCCCGCCGTGGAGATGGAGTGATGCGGCGCGCGAAACGGACGCTGCGGCCGGGTAGCGAACTGCGCTCCAGACGACGGGAGCAGTCCCGCGACCGAATGAATCGCCAAAACCTCAAGCGCCTCCTCGTGGTCAAGCGGAGGAAGAATCCCCGGCAGTCGACGTGCCAGCATTGTTTTGCCGGCGCCTGGCGCTCCGTGCAACAACAAATTGTGTGCACCGGCGGCCGCGATCTCGAGCGCACGCACTGCCAGCTCCTGACCAACGACATCGCCGAGCTCCGGCATCTCCTCAGGGGCCGCGACCCGATCAAGCCGCACCGATTCGGCACGCAACAAACCGCCGCGCAGTGACGCGACGAGTTCGCTCAAGGTTCGTGGTGCGGTCGCGCGCGACAGTGGCACGCGCAGCGCTTCATCAAGATTGTCTGGTGGTACGATGAGCAGCAGGTTGCTCGTCGCGGCTACATGTCGTGCAACGGCCAACACGCCGCGCACACTGCGCAATTGTCCATCGAGTCCAAGTTCACCGATCGCGCACACGCCCTGCAGCGCGTCCAGTGGCAGCTGACCACTGGCAGCGAGCAGAGCGAGGGCGATGGGCAGATCGAATGCAGTGCCTGTTTTTTGTATGTCGGCTGGCTGGAGGTTCACCGTGACCCGCCGAGGCGGGAGGACGAACCCTGAGTTGGCCAACGCCGCCCCGACGCGGTCGCGGCTCTCCTTCACTGCCGTAGCGGCAAGTCCGACGAGCGCCCATTGCGGTAGCCCATTGGCTACGTGCACCTCGACCAAAATGTCGAGCGCGTCAATTCCAAGGACGGCGGCGGAAGCAACAGCGGCAAGCATGGAGTGAGAGTACGGTGTCGCGCACCACGCGCATCACCGTTTTCTCGCCCATGATCACGCAACGTTGCATCGACAGCGTGCGCGCACTCCAGCTACCGAACGGACACCACCTCAACGTCAAACACGAGTGTCGCATTGGCGGGAATCGTTCCCTGACCGGACGGTCCGTACCCCAACGCCGAACCAAGCACGATCTTGCGCTTGCCACCCACTCTCATTCCCGCCACGCCCAAGTCCCAGCCGGCAATCACCTGACCTGTACCCAGTACGAATGAGAACAAGT
>JANMKU010000430.1:0-14738 GCA_031372205.1 Gemmatimonadaceae bacterium
CCATCATGCACATCGCCGAAGACTTCGGTCTGACGGTCAAGGAATTGGAGTTGCCGCGCGAAATGTTGTACGTAGCGGACGAACTATTCTTCTGCGGAACCGCTGCCGAACTCACGCCAATTCGGTCGGTCGATCACATCCAGGTCGGTACCGGTACTCCCGGCCCGATCACCCGCAAAATTCAGGACGAGTTCCTCGGCATCGCCAAGGGTAGGCGACCAGACCGGCACAAATGGCTCACGTTCATTCCAGAGGAAGCGCTCGTCTGATGGAGAACTCGGCGTGATCACCGGATGTCTTGCCTTGAATGCCTCGTATGAACCGTTGACGATGGTGCCGCTGCGTCGGGCGCTCCGCCTGGTCATTGACGGTAAGGCCGAGATCGTCGAGGCAGACCGTGATCGGCCTGTGCATTCGGAACGCGCGAACTATCCACGGCCGGCCGTCATTCGACTCACGCGATTCGTTCATGTGCCGCGACGCTTCCGGCGGCAAGTCACGAATACGTTTCTGTTCGCGCGCGATGAGTACCAGTGCCAGTACTGCCGCCGTTCCGCGATCGATCTCAAGCCGCGCGAGTCGCTCACGCGCGATCATCTGATCCCGATTTCCCGCGGCGGTGCGAACGAGTGGACCAACGTGGTCACCGCGTGCAGCAGCTGCAACACGCGCAAGGCCAATCGGCTGCCGGATGAAATCGGCATGCATCCGATGCAGGCACCAGTCGAACCACACTTCGTTCACCTGAGTTGGGCCGTGCGTCGACTTACGCCGATTCAGGCGCGGTACATTCGTGTGTTCTACGGCGAGGCCACGCTCAAGCAACTTGAGGAACTCGACCGCGTCGATCCGCGCACCGCGTTGCTCCCCGGCACGTCGACGAAAGTCAGCGCCGGGTAACGAACGCTCCGTCGAAACGTCCGTTGGTCGCCACGGGTCAAAAATCGATCACGCCACTACGTGCTTCGAGATGACGCACTTCGCCGCCGAGCAGGCGTGTCACCAACGTGCGGAACCCTTTGGTGAGTGCGGTGCCGGGGTTTCGCCGACCCTGTACAGCCGGTGCCGCTTCGCCGCGTAGCCAGCGCTGCAATTCGGCCAAGTCGCTCATTTCGAGCGTCTCGACGTCGATTTGCACAGCGACGTAGCCTTTCCGGCCCCGCACGCGCGGCGTCAGACTGGGCGTGAACGCGAGTTCGCTCGCCGCGCGCGCCTCGGCGAACGCCTTGTAGCTGCCCAGCACGACGACGAGTGCCCCAGACTTGCGCGCCACTTCGTACGTCTGGTCAATGACGTCGAAGCGGACGACGACGTCCCATTCGTCATGATCCACCACATCGTCGAACCAACGTCCCGTCATCCAGAGCTCTGCGCGAAAGCGCAAATGCACCGGGAAGCCACTGCGCAGCAGTTCGTCAAACGGCCGTTCGTCCAGCACGCCGCGCACTGCAACCAACGGGGACGTCGAGTTCGCAACGACGGAGATCTCGATCTTGGGCGACGATTGCGCGCGCAGCGGCGCCGCTCCCAGCAACAGCGAGAGCGCGAACGCCATACGCGCGAAGCGTCGTCGTGTCAGAATCGATGTCCCAGTCTGACGTACACGTTCGGCTGCATCCCACCAATGGAGACCGCCTCCGCCGCGTAGATACCGAACGCACCAAAATCGAGTCCGCCGCCCAGGTCACTGCGCCAGCTGCCAATGTTGGGCAGACGCCCGTTCGGAAAATGTCCGGCGCCTGGTGTATCGCCGACCAACCATCCACGGCCGGCGTTTGCAAACACCACCCAGTTGCCATCACCACTGAAGCCACCCATCGTCCAGCGACGGTCGCCAAAGTGATCGCGCCGGCCGAAGAGATTGATCCGGAAATCGCTCTTCCATTCCGCCTGCACGAGCAGCATGCGATCGCACTGCGCGGGGCGTCCCCGCAGCGCGTATGTCGCGGCGTCACCGGTGGCGCAGGTGCCGGCGTCTGTCTCGCCAATGGATTGTCTGAAATCGAAACCGGGCAGTGCATCAATGCCGCTCACCGAGACACGGCGCTGCATCGGCAGTGCATCTCCGCCTAACCAGCCGGCGGCCACCGCACGCAGGTTGATTTGCGTACTCGGTCCGAGGCGCGTGTAGCGGCGCACGTCGAGTAAGCCACGCGCGTAGGTCACGTCGCCCCCTGTCTGCAGGCGAATCCCCGGCGTACTCGTCGCCACCGTCGTGATCGTGCCATCGCCTCGTTCGTAGTCGGCGCGCAGCAGCCATCCGGTGCGTGGATGGCGATGGTCGTTGCGCGTGTCGAGTCTGCCACTGAGCGTGATCAGGTGCATCACGCCCTCATCCGCTGCCGGATTGGCGCGCCACGCGTCATCACGGTTGATCAGCGACCACGGCGTGCTCGCCGTTCGCGACGACCAGCGCTCTTGGGCAAGAGATCCGCGCAGCTCTGAGCCGCGGCCACTGAAAATGGAGACGTAACCGGAGCCGCCGTGTCGTTGCCAGTAGTCGCGATAGTCACGGGTAAAAAGAAAGCTCGACAACCCGACTTCGCCGTCCGTCAGTTGCCAGTCTTCAACCGGCGTGACCTCGTTGTAAAGCCGACCACCAACCAATGCGCCTCCATGGCGCCCCTGTCGCGCTTCGAACTGCACGCGATGGCCTCGGCTCTCTGGCGTCCATTGCAGCCGATCGATTGTACGGAAAATGCCGAACAATTCGCCGCTCACGCGCGTGCTGCCGTTCTGGGCAAAGAATCGCGGACCGATATACACGGGCAACCCTTCCACGCGGTTGTACGTGTGCGCAGACGTCAAATAGAGCTGCGTCTTCTGGGCATTCGCGTCGCCACGCCATCGGGTGAGTCGGCTAAACACATCGGGCTCCAACGCGACAATCAGCGTGTCGCCAGCGTCGCGATATTGAACGCTGGCCTGCCACACGCGCGTCTCGCCGTCGGCGGCGGCGCGATCCCGTCCACTCACGTCGCCGCCCACGACCGTCACCGCGCCGGTAACTCGGCCACCATCCGCCAGTGTCACGTCGCCATTGATGATCACGAGCTGTCCGGCGATCACGCCCGCAATGCGCGTGCGTCCGCCGAGCACCGCGACATCGGTGCGAACGGTGTCACCGGCCGCGAGGCTGAAGTCGCCGCGCACCCGCTTGGACGTGGATGCATTCCACACCGAGGCGAGCGCGCGCGCAACATCACGCGGCACACTGCCCGTGCGTCGGTCAGGCGCACGCTCCTGTGCCGGGAGTGCTCTCGCCAACACCATCGCCATCAGCAACGGTATCGAAAACGCACATCTATATAGATGCGCGCGGAATAGATGCACGCAGGCGCGTTGTGCGCGTGTGTCGCAAAAACTCTGCTCCCTGTGACTAGTGGGCATCAGTCGCTGACCGAGGCAAGGCCGAGGCGCCGCATGCGACGATACAGATTCGGACGATCGGTTTGCAGGCGTCGCGCCGCTTCCGCCACGTTGCCATCGCTCTGGGACAGCGCCGTAGAAATCAATCGCCGCTCGTACGCGTCGAGCGCGTCATTCAGTGGCAGCGACGTGGCGCTAATGTCGCCGCCGCTGTCGCTGTCGAGCGGAGTGAGCACGTTGCCAATTGTCGGAAGCACTTCGTGCACCAGCCGCTCGTTGAGTTCACTCCCGGCGTACAAAATCGCCAGGCGTTCGACGACGTTGGCCAGTTCACGCACATTGCCGGGCCATCGATAGTCGGACAATGCACCGATGGCGTCGTCCCGCCAGCGGACCAGCGGTTGGCCGGTGCGCGTTCGGTGGCGCGCCGCGAAGTGACGCACTAGTGCCGCGATGTCACCCGGCCGATCGCGCAGCGGTGGCAACGCGATCGGGATCACGTTCAGCCGAAAGAACAGGTCTTCACGAAACGAGCCGTCGGACACGGCGCGCGCGAGATCCTTGTTGGTCGCCGCGAGAATCCGCACGTCAATCCGGATCGGCTTTCCACCCCCCACGCGTTCGATCTCCCCAGCATCGATGGCGCGCAGCAGCTTCGCCTGGGCATCTGCACCGAGGTCGCCCACTTCGTCGAGAAAGAGCGTGCCAGTGTGCGCGAGCTCGAAGCGGCCGATGCGCCGATCCGTCGCGCCGGTAAATGCGCCTCGCTCGTGACCGAACATTTCGCTCTCCACAAGATCGCGGGGAATGGCCGCGCAGTTCACGCGCACGAACGGACGGTCGCGTCGCGCGCTCGACAAGTGCAGGGCCGCCGCGACCAGCTCTTTGCCGGTGCCTGACTCGCCGGTGATGAGTACGCGTGCGTCGGTTGGGCCAACGCGGGCGATGAGCTGACGCACCTCGCGCAACGCGGGCGATTCGCCGATCATCTCGCCCGAGATGCCTAGATCCTCGCGTAACGCTTGCGCCGCACGCCGCGCCTGGCGCAGCTCAAAGGCGGACGCGATCGCCAGCAGCACACCCTCGGGCGTCAGCGGCTTTTCGAGAAAGGTAAAGGCGCCAAGGCGCGTCGCCCGCACGGCGTCCGTCAGTGCTGCGCGTCCGCTCATCATCACCACGGGAAGATCCGGGCGCCGCTCGCGGAGTCGTGCCAACAAGGCCAATCCATCGAGAGCGCCGGGCATCATCAGATCGACCAGCGCCACGTCGGGCTCGATCACCTCGGCGAGGGCGAGTCCAGTCGCGCCATCCGCTGCGTCGCGCACATCATAGCCCTCACCCGCGAGCAGCGCCCCGACCATCCGTCGGATGTTCGGTTCGTCATCGACGATTAGAACGCTTGGCATCCCTTATCCATGATGTCGTTCAACCATCGCACCGCGCACGGACGCACTGAAGTCCGGTGCCGGTTCGTGCGTGCGCTCTGACAGCAGTTTGGTCGTGAAGCGCTGCCCTTCACTGATCCGCTCCACCTCCACCGCGACTGTGTCCACCGCCTGCTCAATCGCCGCCAGTCGCTGCATGACTTCAGGCGGCACGCTCGGCACGATGGGCCTGCGATCCATGCGTCTGGCAAAAGCGCGCGCAATCGGACCTCCGACAAACACGAGCACCATCGTCAGACACACCGCGTAGGTCATCGTGACAATGCCGCGTGGCACAATCTTGTCGAAGGGCAATGTGGCCATCGATCCTGGCGTGCCAACCTGAATGCCTTCACGCCCGAGTCTAATCCTGGTAATGCCACCATTGCCATCGGGGAACGTGATGGTTTTGGTGAGACCGTCTTGAGCGCTCGCTCCCACGGAAATCGACGCGTCATTGCCGAGATCGCTCGTCGCATCATTGACACCGCGAATCGCATCACGCACTTGCTGGCGAATCTGGTCTCTGGTACTGGTCTGGATCTGCGTCCGCGCCGCGTCACGTGCACTCTGCGCTTGGTTGGCTGCCTGGTCTGCAGATCGCGCTGCCTGATCTGCCGACGCCTGCGCCTGCTGCTGTGCTGTTTGCATGGTCATAAACTTTCATGCTCCTTGAACACCAGTGACCGGAAGACGCATCCGAACTTCGGTGCCCTCGCCGGGAAAACTCGTCGCTTCCATGACACCGTGATGCGCCGAAAGCGTCTGTCGCGCGATGGCCAACCCCAGTCCGGTCCCGCCCGGCTTGGTGGTCACATACGGTTCAAACATGTGCGCCAGCGCCGACGCGCTCATCCCGCAACCGTTGTCCCGAACAGCGATGCACACAGCGTCATGCCCATCCAGCACATCCGGTCGCACCAGCACCACCACACGGGCTACACCGACAAGTTCAGCACACGCATCCACCGCGTTGAGCAAGACATTCGCGACCGCGCGAACCAACGGCTCATAAAAGCCAACCACCAGTGGCAGCGACGACGCAATGTCCAGCTCCAGCGCCAACCGCTCCGGCACGGTATGTCGCGCCGTCTTCGTGACCAACTCTGCCAGATCGATCTCGGCCGCCGGCCCATCCGGCAGCCGACCAAATTGCGCGAAACTGCGCGCCATCGCATCCAGTCGTGCTGACTCCTCTACCAGCACCTCGACCGTCTCGTGCAACTCGTCCGGGGCGCTCCGCCGCAACCGATCAACCGCAAACCGAATCGGCGTGAGTGGATTCTTGAGTTCGTGCGCGAAACGTCGGGCCGATTCGCGAAACGCCTCGGCGCGTTCCGTTTCGATCGCCTGTCGTCGCCCCTCCTCGAGCCCCAGCGCCATCGTGCGCATCCCGGTTCGAAGCACGGCGAATTCCGGCGCACCGCGTCGCTCCGCCACGTCCGGCAGAGGTTTGCCTCGACGAATTAATCTCGTCCATCCCACCAACTCGTCCAACGGTCGGCTCAGCTGACGGCTCAAATGTCCGGCCACGCGCGACGCGCCCACCGCAATCAGCACCACCACAAACAACGCGCCGGCCGCGATCAACCGCATCGTGCGGCCCGCCACAAAATCGAATCGACGTGCCAACTCCACTGACTGTCGGAGCTCGCGCTCATGCGAGTCGAGCAACGCGCGTTGCGGTGCCGTCAACGGCGCAGTCCGCGCCGCTTCAATCGCTGCCGCTCCGCTTCGGGCAATCCGCTCCCACGCCGATCCCGCCGACATCAGCGAGAGCGCCCGACTGGCCGTGCCAGTCCACAACAACGTCACGGCGATCGTTGGCACCACGGCAAACAAGAGCAACGTCGCGAACAGCCGGGAGCGGAACGGTGCGCGCGTGCGTTCCCTACGCATCGATGGAGGAGACGGTTTCTCGTCTGCATCCTCACCGATTGCTTGGCCGGTCGGCTTCCGTATCTCCTTCATGCAAGATAATTTACGTGGCTACACCCGCTCGGCACGCCACAATCCCGCCGACGGAGTGATGTACGCGTCGATCTCGGAGTGGCATGGCAACGTCGTGGTCCCTCGCCCCACTCGTGGAGCAGCGCGCTCGGGAACATCCTGAGCGGACGTTGGCGATCGTTGGTGAACGGACGTGGTCATATGCACAGGTCGACACGCAGGCATCGTCGCTGGCGGCTGCGTTCTCGGAACTCGGCCTTGGCGTCGGCGACCGTGTCGCGGTGAATCTGCCGAACGGCGTGGAGTGGATCATCTCGTTGCTGGCCTGTGCCAAGCTTGGAGCGGTTGTTGTGCCGGTCAGTCCGCAGCTTAGCTCGCATGAGTTGCGCTACCAATTGCGTCACGCCGAAGCCAGTGCGGTCGTCACTATCGAGAAGCACGGTGGCGTCGATTTCCTCCAGCGCTTTGAGGATCTGCTCGGCGATCTGCCCGACCTGCAGTATGTCGTCACCGTGGGTGAGGAAGACATGTGGTACGATGATCGGATCTTTCAGTTCGAAGATCTGGTCTCCAGCGGTTCCGGCCGCGCGTTCCCGAGTCCTCCCTCGCATAGCGACCAGATGGATCTCGCCGTGGTGTACACGTCGGGAACGATGGGAAAGCCGAAAGGCGTGCGACTGTCCCAACGGGCAGTGGTAGAGAATGCGGTGCGCAGTGCAGAGATCGTCGAGTTGTCACCAGACGACCGCGTGCTGGCTGCCGTGCCGCTCTTCGCCATCTTCGGCTTGAGCGTGATGGTGGGAACGATCATCGCCGGTGCGACCCTCGTGTTGCGACCGGCGTCGGATGCCGCAGGAGTGCTGGCGCTCATTGAGCAACGGCAAGTCACCGTGCTGCACGGCGTACCCACCTTGTATCACCTGCTCATGCGTGAGGAGGGGTTTCACCCGTCACGATTGCGCTCACTGCGCACCGGTGTCATCGCCGGCAGCGCCGTGGCCGAGGAGTTGGTGCGACGCGTACGTCGCTGGTGCGATGTGCTGGTCGCGTACGGACTCACCGAGACCGGACCGACGGTGACGATGACGCGCTTCACAGATAGCGACGATCGTCGTGTGGGAACGGTGGGACGCGCGCTGCCAGGCATCGAGATCATGGCGGTCGACCTTCTCACGGGCACGTTGCACGGACCGGAAGCCGTCGGCGAGATCGCGGTGCGGGGGTTCGGGTTGATGCAGGGGTATCTGCGTATGCCGGCGGAGACAGCCAAAGTGCATACGCCGGAAGGGTATTTCCTCACCGGTGATCTGGGGATCATCGACGAGGATGGGTATGTCAAGATTCTCGGACGGCGTCAGGAGACGATCTCGCGCGGGGGCAACCAGCTCTATCCGCGCGAACTCGAAGATCATCTTCGTGCGCATCCGGCAGTAGACGATGTCTGCGTGATCGGCGTTCCCCACGACACGTTGGGGGAGCAGGTGTGCGCGTGCGTCGTTGCCGTTGAAGGTGCGGTCATCACCGGAGGCGAAATCAAGCGCTTCGCGAAGGAGTCGATGGCCGCCTGGAAGATTCCCGATCTTGTTCGCTTCTTCGATGCCTTCCCCATGACGGGCAGTGGCAAAGTACGGCGACGAGAACTCGCGCGGGCCATCGCGCTCGATCACACTGTTTCGCACTCTGGATAGCACATGAATTCACGTCACATCCGGCCAGCACCCTCGCCGAGCCGTTCCGTTGCACCGTTTCACCGCGGCCCGCAAGCCGCTCCCATGTCGTCCGCCGGCGCCCCACCAATGTCGGCTCCGAATGCCGCGCTGCTTATCGACTTCGACAATGTCACGATGGGGATTCGTTCTGATCTCCAGGGGGAGCTCAACAATCTCCTGTCGTCAGACATCATCAAAGGCAAAGTGGCCGTGCGCCGCGCCTACGCCGACTGGCGTCGCTATCCGCAGTACATCGTGCCACTCACCGAATCGTCGATCGATCTGATCTTCGCGCCCGCGTACGGCACATCAAAGAAGAACGCAACCGACATCCGCCTCGCGATCGACGCGATGGAGCTGGTGTTCACGCGGCCCGAGATCGGAACGTTCGTCCTGCTCTCCGGCGACTCCGATTTTTCGAGCATGGTCATCAAGCTCAAGGAGTACGGCAAGTACGTGATCGGTGTTGGTATTCGCGAGTCGTCGAGCGATCTGCTCGTCATGAATTGCGACGAGTACTACTCGTACAATGCGCTGGCCGGTCTCACCAAAACCGGCGACGATGAATCCACGCGATGGGATCCGTGGGAACTCGTCACCGAGTCCGTCAACCGCATGAAGCGTAACGGCGACGTGATGCGCTCGGATCGCCTCAAGCAGGTGATGCAGGAGATCGATTCGTCCTTCGACGAAAAGTTGCTTGGCATGCCCAAGTTCTCCCGCTTTGTGCAGGACGCAGCCAACAAGGGATTGCTCAAAGTCACCAAGCTTGAAAGCGGACAGCTCGAGATTGATGCCCCGTCCGCTGATGGCGCTGTTGCTGCGTCGCCAGCCGCTGCTTCCGCAGACGCCGAAACGCCGGAGCAGCGGCGCGAGCGCGAGCGTGAGCGTGATGAGCGGCGTGGACGTCGCGGTCGTCGAGGCCGCGGACGTGACCGCGAGCGCGGCGAACGAACGGAGACCGACGCGCCGGCCGCAGCGGGTGAGCCGGTCGTGGCACCCACGCCACCGGTTGCCTTGCCGCCAGTCGCCGTTGCTCCGCAGGTCGTGGTCGAAGCGGCGCAAAGTGTGGTCGCGCCGGAGGGCGCGCGTCCGCGCGACCATCGTGGTCGTGATCGTGGCCGTGGGCGTCGGGAGGAGCGTCCGGACACCGTCGCGCGTCAGCCTGAAGTGGCGTCGGCGCCGTCTGCAGCGTTCGGCGAAACGGTCGCGGTTGGGATCGGGACGAGCGGCGAGCGGCTCACGCGGAGCGAGGCGTTCGATCTCGTGCGCCGCGCCGTCGAATCGTTGGTCGAGGGTGAGGACGCGACCAGCGCGAGTGCCGCACGCCAGCGCGCCTTTGAGCTGCTTGGGCGCGACAGTGAATCGCTCAGCATGCGGAATTTTGAGCGCATCCTGCAGGACGCGCACGATGCCAGCATGATCGATTTGCGTCGCCGTGGGAACGACTTCGAACTGGCGCGGGCGGCCGATGCGGCACCGATCACCGACCAGCTCAAGTCGGTCGATCAGGCCCATGCCGCCGCCGCGGCAGCAAGCGCACCACCACCACCGCCGCGGGGCATGTCGCACCGTGGCGTCGCGCCCCGCGGCATGGGCGGTCGCGGCAAGGGTCTCAGCGCGCCGTCGGCCGAGTTGCTGATGGTTGGCGTGGTTGGGCCCCGCGCTGCCGCACCAGCGGTCGCCGAAGCACGGGTGCCGATATTGGCTCCAGCCGTGGTGACCGTCGCTGACGTGACAGAGGCGGACGCACCGGCGGCGAAGGACGGCGGCCGGAAGTCTGTGAGTAAAAAGGCGGCGGCGAAGGTTCCTGCGGCTAAAGTGGCTGCAAAACCTGCCCCGAAGGCTCCGGCCAAGGCGGCATCGAAGGCCCCAGCCACTGCCGTCGCCAAAGAGGTTGGGAAAGCGGCTGTGAAGACGGCTGGCAAGGCCGCCAAGGCGCCAACAGCGTCCGCGGCAGGTGCGGGCAAGAAGACCGCCAAGGTGCCCGCGAAAAAGGCAGCGAAGAGCAGCAAGAAGTAGCGCTCGCTCGGCCCGCCTACCGCAGGCCGCGAATTTCCCGAACGCTGGAATCCGACTCGGTCAGATTCCAAGGGGTTCGGGCGGTTCGCGGCCTGCGGTTTTTTTTGCGGCCCGCAGCTCGCGGGGAGGGCGTGCCGGGTGACCTAGGTCAGCAGACCAACCGCTCGCCCCACCTCCTTGAACGTCGCAATTACCTGATCGAGGTCGGCGCGGGTGTGCGCGGCGCTCACCTGGCAGCGCACGCGGGCCTGTCCCTGCGGCACCACCGGGAAGCCAAAGCCCGTCACGAAGACGCCGCGGTCGAGCATCATTTCGCTGACACGGATCGCCAGTGCCGTTTCGCCGACGATGATCGGAACGATCGGCGTTTCCCCAGCCAGCGGCCGAAATCCAGCCTCTTCGATGGCCCCGCGAAAGTACGCCGTGTTCTCGCGCAATCGGGTCACCAGTTCTGGGTGGGCGACCGTGTGGCGTACCGCGGCCAAAGAACTCGCCGCGACGGTTGGGGGCAGCGCGTTGGAAAAGAGTTGCGGTCGCGAGCGCTGGGTCATGATGTCACACAGCGACGATGGGCCCGCGATAAACCCACCCGCAGCGCCGCCAAGGGCTTTCCCCAGTGTGGACGTGATCACATCGACGTCGCCGAGCACCCCAAAGTGCTCGGCGGTGCCACGTCCGGTGGCGCCGAGCACGCCGGTCGCGTGGGAATCGTCCAGTATCACAGTGGCGTTGTAGTCGCGCGCCAGTTGGAGGATCTCCGGCAGCTTGGCGATCGCGCCTTCCATCGAGAAGACACCGTCGGTCCAGATGATACGCCGCGGAGCACTGCGTGCGCTGGCCAACTTGTCGCGCAGATCATCCATGTCGGCGTGTTTGTACACCGCCGTTGTGCATTTCGTGATGGCCTTGGCCAGTCGGATGGAATCGATGATCGACGCGTGGTTGAGGGCGTCCGACACCACGAAATCGCCTTCACGCACGATGGTTGGTGTGAGCGCTTCGTTCGCGTTCCACGCGGAGACGAATGAGAGCGCCGCCGGCGTGCCGACAAACGCGGCGAGCTCCGCTTCCAGTTCGCGGTGCAGGGCAAACGTGCCGCAGATGAAGCGGACCGATGCGGTGCCTGCGCCGAGCTGTCGGAGCGCGTCGATTCCGGCGTTGACGACCGACGGTTCGTTGGCCAGTCCCAGATAGTTGTTGGAGGACAGCACGATGACTTCGCCGCGTCCTTCCATCGTCACGCGCGCGCCTTGCGGCGACTCGAGGTAGTTCAAGCGCTTGTAGGTGCCGGCGGATTTGAGCGCGTCGAGTTCGGTTTGGAGTTCGGTGGAGAGCGTCACGCGGAGGGCGGGATGGGGTTGGTGGGGAGCAGGATGATCTGACGCGGAGGCGCGGGCACGAACTGCTTGATCACGCGGAGGCGCGGAGGGCGCGGAGAACAACAAAAGAAAATTTGACTGAACTGTGTGGCGGCTAGATCGCTCGATAGGGAAGGCGCATTGCAGTTCCGAGGTTGACGCACAACTCCATTGGTTCACCTCTCCGCGCCTCCGCGTCTCCGCGTGAACTGCAGTTCAAGCACCTCTGTAGCCTCCGCGTGAACCGCAGTTGCAGCACCACTCCGCGTGAACCGCAGTTTCACTACAACTGGAAAATAATCTTGCCCGCCTCACCCGACTTAATGAGATGCATCGCCTCGTCCACGGCTTCGAGCGGCAGTCGATGCGTGATCACCGGTGACGGATCGAATGCGCCCGATCGCAGGAACCGCGTCATCTGGTGCCAGGTGTCGTACATGCGGCGGCCCACCACGCCGTAAATGGTGAGGCCCTTGAAAATGATCTCTGTTGCGAAATCGATATCGATCGTGCGCGACGGGATGCCCAGCATGTTGACGCGACCGGCGGGACGTGCCAGCGCAAAGGCTTGATGCACCGCACTGGGGACGCCGGACATTTCGAGGACGACATCGGCGCCGAGTCCGTCCGAGGCGGCATACACGGCGGCAGCGGCATCGTCCGGGCGCACGGCCGAATGCGCGCCCATTGTTCTCGCCAAGGCGAGGCGGCGCGGATTCACATCCGTGGCGATGATGTGCGACGCGCCCGCCGCTTTGCAGATACCGACAGCGAACGCGCCGATCGGGCCACACCCGGTGATCAGCACGACGGCGCCCGGAATCGTTGCGGTCAGCGCCGTGTGAAAGGCGTTGCCCATAGGATCGTGAATGCCGCCAATGTCGTAGCTGATCGCATCGTCGAGGTGCCAGACGTTGGTGGCGGGCATCGCGATGAAGTCGGCAAAACACCCATCACGGTCGACACCGATGATGCGCGTCGACGGATCGACATGCGCATTGCCCGTGCGGCTGAAGAGTGACCGTTCGTCAACGATGTGTCCTTCCGCCGTCACGCGGTCGCCGACCTTCACGGTCTCCACGAGACTGCCGACCGACACCACGTCGCCGGCAAATTCATGTCCGACGACGAATGGTGGCTTGCATCGACCCGCCGCCCATGCGTCCCACTCGTAGATGTGCACGTCTGTGCCGCACACGCCGGCGCTGCGAACGCGAATGAGCACTTCATCGTCGCGTATGCGCGGTTCCGGGACTTCCGTGAGCGAGAATCCTCGTTCAGCCGACTGTTTGACCAGCGCTCGCACTCGGTCTCCGTGGGGTTTGGTGTTGTCAGCAGCGGTGGTGCAGCAGGAAAATAGTGGCATGCACGACGACGCTCGACACGTCTTGCGGTGATCCGCTGTCGCTGTGCCGGTTACGTGTCAGGTACTTCCGTCGTCGAAACGATGATAAATCGCGCGCGTTCTTTATACGCGCTATTGCGCGGAGGAAATATCCACGCGTATATTCGCTACACCACAACGACTTGCGCGTGATGTCCACATCCTCGAAAACGAGGCGCGCCGTCCTTACTGGAAACGCGTGGCAAAACCACGGCGACTGTTCCACCGGAGTAACGGCGTTGTTGTTCGAACGCCTCATGCAGCGGCTGACTCGACTTCCTCGTCGGCTGCCCAATTTTCGTCGTCGCAGCGAGCGACGATGCGCTCCGTTGTCGCCGTTGCGACGCGTGAGTCGCGCATCCCAGGTTCGGTCGAGACCGAACCCCGTGGCGTTCATCGCCGGATGCGCAGCAACACCCCCTCTGCATTTATCGCACCCATGACGCGCGATCATTGCGCGCGTCGGTCACGGCCTGCCGTTGTCACGACGCAGGCGAACACCTTCGCGTGTCTCTCTGAGGCCGCGTAGCGCGTGACGGTGTGGCGCTCACGCGCTGCACCGTTCGCGGCTCACCTTTCCACCGGGGGAAAGGGAGCACCACAACCTCCTCACGAGGAGAGTAGGATCATGGCTCCAGCCAAGAAAGCCGCGAAGAAAGCGGCGAAGAAGGGTGGCCGTAAGGCTGCAAAGAAGGGCGCCCGCAAGGTCGCAAAGAAAGCCGCGAAGAAGGGAGCGAAGAAGGGCGCTCGCAAGGTCGCGAAGAAGGCCGCCAAGAAGGGTGCCCGCAAGGCCACCAAGAAGGCTGCAAAGAAGGGTGCCAAGAAGGCGGCCAAGAAGGGCGGCCGCAAGGCTGCGAAGAAGGCCACCAAGAAGGCCGCAAAGCGCAAGACGACCAAGCGCGCCAAGAAAGTTGTCGCTCCAGCTCCAATGGCAGCGTAACTCTCAGGTCAGTGCAGTCTGCAGTTCGTACAAACGCGAAGGCGCCGGCATGTCTGCCGGCGCCTTTCACGTTCCCGCGCTCCACTCACACCGCCACGTTTACACGGCGCTGACGAGTCCGCGCTCCGTAACGGGTGCATCCACATCGTCCGGCACCGGTCCCCACACAAACGCCGAGAGACGCGGCATAAATGCGGGCGGGCCGCCGTCCGAAATCACAATACCGATGGGCTCCCGCTCGTCCATCTTCATCCGATTGAGCAACATGGCGTCTATTCCGTCCCGATAATTCCGATGGTGTCACGGCGCTGGAAGTGCGGCCGTCTTGACGACACTCTGAGCACATTCCGTGCCATCAATAGCGCGTATTTTAAGCCACTGTATGTCAATGGCTTACGAAAAACCGTCGACACCATTGGCATCGACGGTTTCAAAACGACACGTCACACATACATCAGCCCGTGTCAATGAGACACTTCGCAGCCACGATGTCAGGCGACGGCGACGTCTTTGCGCGCCATGAATGTGTCACGACGACCGACGCTGCTCTCTACCGAAATGGTCCAGCCGCGATACCGCGAC
>JANMKU010000440.1:0-7188 GCA_031372205.1 Gemmatimonadaceae bacterium
GATCAGCGCTAATGGCAGCCATTTCGTACGACGCGCCAGTCATCATGGCCTCGTGCACATGGCCCAGCACGTCCTCTGAGCCAAGCAGAAATCGACAACGCGATTCGCCTGCATTGCGGCATTCGACCTCGAGCACGGCGATGGGCGCTTCGGCCAATCGACCGAAAAACCCGGCAAAAAGGCCAATCGTGATCAAGCATCCGCCATGTTCACCACGCGCCTCTGTCCAGTCCAAAGCGTCCAGCGCTATCACGGCGTCGTTGAGGGCGGTCAACGTGATGTGTCCCCAGCCGGCTCCTTTGAGATAGTCGCTGAACAGCGAAGCGAAGCGCGCGTCGGCCATCGTCTCGGGAGCCGCCTCTCCGTGCGACGAAAGCCATTCGTCGAATCCGTCGTACAGCGCGGTACCCGCGTGGTAGCCTGCGTCACGTACTGCCTCCATGACCGCGGGCGGGCTGTTCGGATCTTGCGCCGCACTACGAAGCGCGGAGAAGAACTCGATGGGCATGGCCACCGCACGGGTGGTCAGGAAAGGCAGGGGTGTGCTCATATGTGTGTACGACGCTCGCCGATCGGCACGGTCACGTCAAGCCGTCAATCACCGCAAAGCGGTGTCCGTAGGTGTGACGGGCGGTACCGCCCCTGAAACGGTCTGCTCACCCCTCGAACCGGCGCGACGCAGCAGTTCCGCTTCATCGATCACCTCGACGCCGAGTTCGTTGGCTCTGTCCAGCTTGCTACCGGCGTCATCGCCCGCCACCACAAACGTGGTCTTCTTCGAAACACCGCTTGTCACGCGACCGCCGGCGCGTTCAACGAGCGTCGACGCTTCGCCACGCGACAACGTGGGCAACGATCCGGTGAGTACGACGGTGGCGTCGGCCAGCGCGCCGCCCGTCGACATCGCATTGGGTTCGGTGGTCTGCACGCCGCGCGCTACCAACCGCTCAACGAGCGCGCGGGACGTTGGGTCAGCGAAGTACTCGCTGACCGATGCGGCGATCGTGTCGCCAACACCACGTACACCGGCCAGCGCGTCCGGTGTGGCGGCGACGATCCCGTCCAGTGAACCGAAGTGACGGGCCAACAACTGCGCCGCCTGTGCCCCAACGTGCCGAATACCGAGGCCAAACAACAGCCGCGACAACGGTTGCTGCTTCGCTGCCACGAGCGCCGCAACGAGACTCTCGGCGCTCTTGACGCCGAAACGTTCGAGGGTCAGCAGTTGCGCAACCGTGATGTCGAACAAGTCAGCGAAATCGTGGACGAGGTCCGCCGAGAGGAGTTGTTCGATGCGCTTGTATGACAGCCCGTCAACGTCGAGCGCGTCTCCTGACGCGAAGTGCACGAGCCCTTCGAGTAGCCGACCGGGGCACGCCACATTCGGACAATAGGTCGCGACGTCTTCGCCCGCGCGAATCGTTGGGGTGTTGCAGCGTGGACAGTGCGAAGGAATCGTCCACACGGTCTCGCTCCCGTCACGTTTCTCCGGCACCGGGCCGAGCACGTAGGGAATCACATCGCCCGCGCGCACCACCTGCACCCAGTCCCCCTCGCGCAGGTCCTTCTTCGCAATCTGATCCGCGTTATGCAGCGACGCATACGTGACCGTGGCGCCGCCGACCTCGACGGGCTCCAACACGGCGAACGGCGTCAGTACACCAGTGCGACCGACGTTGACGTCAATCTTCGTGAGGCGCGTCTCCGCCATGTCCGGCGCAAACTTGCGGGCGATGGCCCAGCGCGGCGTGCGATCGTTGCGGATGCCCAATTCGTCCTGCACCGCGACGCTATCGACCTTCACCACGCCACCATCGATGGCAAACCCCAACTCAGCGCGCGTTGTGTGTTCAACGGTGTAGGCCCAGGCTGCAACCTCCGCCATGGTCGCGCAACGAGCGCGGTGCGGCGCGACCGGAATACCCCATGTGGCCAGGAGGTCGAGCAGCGCCCATTGGGTGGCGGCCGGCGTTCGCCCGTCGGGCAACACGGCGGCATAGCCGAAGAACTTGAGCGGACGGGATGCCGTGATCGACGCGTCGAGTTGGCGTAAGGAGCCCGCCGCGGAATTCCGCGGATTCACGAACACTGGTTCACCGGCGGCCACCCGCAGTTCGTTCATGCGTTCGAAGCCGGCAAACGGCATGTACACCTCGCCTCGCACTTCCATCAATGGCGGATGCCCGTGCCCCTGCAAGCGCAGTGGAATCGCTCGAATGGTCCGAATGTTGACGGTGACGTCCTCTCCCTCCGTGCCATCGCCGCGGGTGGTACCAGCCACGAGCACGCCTTCGCGATACGTGAGTGCGATGGCCGCGCCGTCAATCTTGAGCTCAGCCGTATAGCCGCTCGTGCGCACAGCGTCACCGGCCAGGCGCACTAACGACGACTCGTAGGCCTGCAATTCGTCGTCACTAAAGGCATTATCCAGTGACAGCATCCGCACCAGATGCTGGTGGGGTTGAAAGGACGACTGGATGCGCGCGCCGACTCGTTGCGTTGGCGAATCCGCTGTTTTGAGCGACGGATACGACGCCTCCAGAGTCTCCAACTCACGGAACAGTCGGTCGTATTCTTGGTCTGATAAAGTGGGGCGATCCAGCACGTAGTACTGGATCTGTGCCGCGGCCACCGTGTCACGGAGTTCGGCGGCACGCATAACGATGGATGCGGGTACGGCGCTCATGTTTCGGAAATTAACGCGCAACGCAATGGAGGCGTCATGTACGGGTTGTCAGAACGGAATCGTCACGAGACATCGAAGGGATTTGCTGTTGGTTTGATCGTCGGTGCACTGCTCGGCGGCGCGGCGGCACTGCTGTGGGCGCCAGCGAGCGGCGACGAAACGCGCAAGGTGCTGCGCCGCAACGCGCGCCGACTCTCGGAACGTGGCCGCGACGCGATCGGCGACATTGGCGAAGACGCGGAGCGTGCCGCGCGTCGGCTTGCCAGACAGGGACGGAAGGTCGCGGCCCGCACCCGCGACGCCGCCGGTGATCTCCTCGACGAAACGCGTCGGTACGCTCGACGCTAGCAGAATTGTATCGAGAACGACGGCTAACGAAGCGCTTTCAGCTCATCCTGTGCTTCGCGCCGAAAGCCCGCGTCGTTGGCGTCCGTTGACGTCAGACCGATTGCTATCTCATACGTGCGTCTCGCGTCGGCGATTCGGCCGCTGTCCCTGTACACCCGTGCGAGATCGAGTCGATGGACGAGGCGACCGGGCTCGATGGCCACGGCCAGTTCCATGTAGCGTGTGGCCTCAGGCCAGCTTGCGGTGCTGAACACCTGACCGCCGAGGAACGTTCTGGCGATCAGTCGCGTCATCCCATTCAGTCGCATGATCTCGGCGTTCCACACGCCCATCACATGCGCCGCACCGGGGTGGCGCGGCTCCAGTGCAAGTGCACGCATCGCGTCGTGCCGAATCTCTGCGGCAAGTTTGACTTTGTCGCGCGCGCCCATGGTCAGCGCTTCGCGGCCCAGTGCTCGCGCCGCGTGAAAGTATGCCTCAGCGTCCGTTGAGTCGACCGCAATAGCGCGCTTCGCGTAAGCCGTCGCACGCACGTAAAACGCCGAACGCTTCACCGCGTCTGATTCGATTTCGCCGAGGTCGACCGCCTCTCGTGCGGCTTTCCACAGGGCCGGATAGTTGCGCGGCTCGAGCTGTATGGCACCATCGTACTGCTGCAGCGCCTGCGCCGTGCGACCGGCCGCGCTTTCCTTGTCACCGGCGGCTATGCGTTCCGCGGCCGACTGTGCGAGCAGCTGTGCGGGCGCGGACAGCGCGAGCGCGAGCGCAACGGTCGTGAGCGCGACCATCGGACGAAGGTAACGTTGCGCCGACATCATTGGCGACGGGGGTCGAAAGAACCGAAGGCACACGGTGCGGAGCTGTGACCCGCGTGGTAGGTTGGCTGCACTATGTTGGCACGAACTCTGATCGAACGAAAGCGCGACGGTGGACGAATTACATCGTCCGAATGGCGCGCACTGATGCAACGGTATGGGTCGGGTGACGTTCCCGATTATCAGATGGCCGCGTTGGCGATGGCCATTTTCCTGAACGGCCTCGATCGCGGCGAAATTGGCGCGATGACTGACGCGATGCTGCACAGCGGGTCGGTGTTGGAGCTCAGTCATCTGCGTATTGGTCGCGTGGATAAGCACTCGACCGGCGGTGTGGGTGATAAGGTGTCGCTCATCCTCGCGCCCCTCGTGGCGTCGCTCGGTGTCGCCGTGCCGATGATGTCGGGCCGTGGCCTCGGTCATACGGGTGGTACCCTCGACAAACTCGAAGCGATCCCCGGTTTCCGCACCAATCTCTCACTAGCCGAAGCAGTCCGACTGGTCGAACAGGTGGGATGTGCATTGATCGGGCAGACCGGCGAGATCGCGCCCGCCGACCGGCGATTGTATGCCCTGCGCGATGCGACGGCGACCGTCGAGAGTATTCCGCTGATCAGTGCCAGTATCATGTCAAAGAAACTCGCCGAGGGGCTCACTGGACTGGTGCTCGATGTGAAACGAGGGTCCGGCGCGTTCCTTCCGGACTTGGAACGCGGTCTTGCGCTGGCACAAACGATGATCGAGCTCGGCGCCGATCATGGCTGCCCCGTGATTGCGTTGCTCACGGCGATGGATCGTCCACTCGGTCGCGCCTGTGGCAATGCGCTTGAAGTCGAAGAGTCGATCATGGCGCTGCGGGGCGAAGGGCCGCCCGATCTTATGAGCGTCACCTATGCGCTCGGCGCAGAGATGCTGCTGCTCGGTGGGGTTGCGGCGGATCGCGACGATGCGCGCCGACGGATGGAGGTGGCCATTTCCAGCGGGGCCGCGGCGGCCAAGTTTGAGCAGATCATTGAGGCGCAGGGGGGGAACCCTGCGGTGGTCAATGACCCGTCCCTGTTGCCGCAGGCGGCGGAGTGTGAACTGTTTCTCGCACCGCGAGACGGGATCGTCGCCCAGATCGAGCCGCGGGCCGTTGGTCGGGGCATCACGCTGCTCGGTGGCGGGCGCACCAAGGTCGAGGACACAGTGGACCCGACCGTTGGCTTTGTCATCACCGCGCGTCCGGGTGACATGGTTCGTGCGGGCGAGCCGCTGGCCACAGTCTTTGCGCGCAACCGTGGCGGTGTCTCGGACGGACTGGAGGTGCTAAGAAACGCCATTCACATTGCAGACGAGGCCGAGCTTCCGCTGCCACTGATTTCGCACCGGGTCACCGAAGCAGGCGTGGAACTGTATGACGCCTGAAACAAGGACTCCCTGTTTAGGCCCGCCATGGATAGCTTCCGCCCCGTCACGCAAGCCATCCGGCTGCCAACCCAACGTGCGCGCCTTGCGCACCCAGCACCTGGGCACATGATCGCTCCGAAGACCAATCGCCTCCTCAGTCTCGTGTTCGCCGGCGCCGTACTGCCGTTGCTTGGCCTGTACGTTTTGCTCATCAAAGTCGCGATGCCCAATGCCACCGGGGGAATGGAGCCGACTGTGGCGACGATCTGCTACATCGCCTTCACGGTGATCACGGCAGCGCTCATCATTGTATGCCTGAATTTTTCGCGGCAGTTGGCGCGTCAGGCTAAGGGCGAGTATCAGACGCCATGATGTAGCATGATGTAGCGCGACATAGAGAGCCGTGGTGCGATCACGCACAACGAACGAGTGAGTGCCAGCGCGGTGACGGTGTCGTCATCGCGCTTCTCGTATTGTCCCTGTGTACCAAAAGCAATTGTGTCGCCAACATCGGGTTTGCGATGCGGCGCGTGTCATTTCAACAGAACGAGTGGTCACAGTGGCATTGGACGATTCGCCGCACCCGCGCGGTGTCGCGCTCCACGCCCGGTACGCCTTGAGGAATACGATGACCCGTCGAGCCATGGTAGTGCGTCGTCTCCATCGCGCGTCGATGGCCAGCATCGTGTTGGGTGTGGCGATCTCGTGCGCGCCAGCCGACCGCGGCGATGGCCTTGCGGCCGTGACCGAGCCCGCGAGCACAGCGACGACTGTGGTGTCGTTGGCCACAGCGTTGGAGGCGACGGTGGGTTCGCCCTTTACGTATGATGCCACGCGCAACGCTGCCGCGTTCCGGCAACTGCGGACCACTGGCTTGACGTTCCGTGTGGTGTTCTCGCCGACCGCGAACGGCTTAAGCGCGACGGCCGGACGCATCAGTGGCGTGCCACAGTCTGCAGGCACAGTCACGGCGACGATCACCGCGACCGATCTCACACGGCGCAGCGCGACGGACGTGGTCACCATCGTGGTCACGACACCGACAGTGGTGCTGGTGACGTCTGCGAATTCGCCACAAGGCGCGACGGTTGGCAGCAGTTTCAGTTTTGACGCCACGAAGGGCGGCACGACGTTCTCCGGGACGAATTTGACGTATGCGGTTTCCTTCTCACCCACCGCCAATGGGTTGAGTGCGGTGAATGGCCGAATCGTTGGTGTGCCGACAACAACGGGTACGACGCTTGTCACGGTGGTGGCAACCGACGCCAGCGGCCGCACGGCCAGTAACACCTTTCCGATCGTGGCGTTCGGTGCGGATTTGACTGCGCCCACGATGCCGACCACACCGTTCGGTTATGCTGACGCAAGCTCACCACTGCCAGCACACTTTTCAGATCCCAACGGTCCAGGCGGCGCGGTCACGCGGCAGGACAACACCCCGGCCACCAATCGCACAAGCGATGCCGGCGCGGCACTTGGGCGCGTGCTGTTCTATGATCGCCGACTGTCGTTGAATGACCGAGTCTCGTGCGCATCATGTCACCAGCAGCAATTCGCCTTCGGCGACACCGCTCGATTGAGTACTGGTTTCGCCGGGGGATCGACCGGACGTCACAGCATTGGTCTGCAAAATGCGCGGTTCTACCAGCGCGGCCGGTTTTTCTGGGATGAGCGCGCAGCCACGCTGGAAGCCCAGGTGTTGGCACCCATCCAGGACGCGACCGAGATGGGGATGACACTCGACAATCTGGTGACCAAGCTCTCGCTGTCGTCGCACTATGCCCCGCTGTTTCAATCGGCGTTTGGTACCACCGAAGTGACGAGTGATCGGGTGTCGCGGGCCCTCGCGCAGTTCGTGCGGTCACTGACATCCGGCACGTCAAAATTTGATCAGGCATTTACCGGCGGCGCGCCAAACTTCAACGCGGTGTTCACTGCGCAGGAGTTGCA
>JANMKU010000444.1:0-2737 GCA_031372205.1 Gemmatimonadaceae bacterium
GTCTTGGGCAGTTGCCCGGAGACCCGATGCGTTTTGACGACATCCTCGGACGGCATCTCAACGCGGCCTAACTGGCGTCGCCGATCGACGAGTTTGGTGCTACAATCCGGCGAACCACACCGGAGCCGATCTCGTGCCGACGTTCAAACCGCAGTCGTTACAGTGGCCGTCCGACCGTGCCGTGTTGCTCGTCCATGGCATTGGCGATGCGAGTGCGAATGGCGCTGCCGCGTTCCCACTCGCGCAACTCAAGACCGCCATGGGCGCCGGTGCGTCCGATGTTGCGGTCTACACGCTGAACTACGACTTCATCAACGATTGGAGCGCTCGCAAGTTGCCGCTCGCGGCGCAGTTCGCGGCGGTCGGCATGGCGGTGGCGAAGCGGTACGCGTCACCCGACCTGGATAACACGCTCACCGAATACTTCGGCGACATTCTCTGGCCCGTAATCCATTCCGACACGCGTCTGGCCATTCGGGATGCGTACATCGCGCAGTTGCAGCAGATCGTCCTCGACTGCGGCGAAGCGGCGCTCGCGCGCGGACATGATCCGCTCGACTACCGTGTGAGTATTGTCACCCACAGCCTTGGGTGCTTTCACACGTATGAGGCACTCCACGCGGCCGTGCGTGAACCATCCTATCGGTTGCGCCCCGGCACGGACCTGACGCAATTGGACACCGTGATCCTGATGGCATCGCCCGTGCAGCTCATCCGCGCGATCGGCGATACCATCAGGGCGTTCGTACCGCAGAGCGCCTTGCTGGCGACGCTCGATCCCGCCGGGCTGTCGCTCCCGGCGGAGCTCATGGGCAAGAAACGTGTGCTCGCGACACGAAAGTTCATCTCGGTGACGGGCACACAAGACCCCGTGGGCGGTCACCTGCTCGGCAAGAAAAACGCGTGGGCCTTCATGAACATTACCGGCCAGCAGACGGAGATCGTGCAGCAAACGCTGACCGAGGGCGACCCGAAGCGGGCGTTGATCACGGCGCTTGAACCAGGTGGTGGCGGCGCGACGGCGGCGGTGCAAGATCCGCATTCATGGAGCGCGTATGTGGAACGTGAGGCAGCGTTACTTGCCGGAGTGTTCGCATGAACGCGCATCGTCGGTTACAGACGGGCGTATTCGCCGCGCTGCTCGTCGCCACACGCGCGCTCGGTGCACAGACCGCGGCGGATAAGTCACTGCTGGCCCGTGCCGACTCACTCACCGTTGGTGACTACTGTGCGGCAGCCAGCAATGCGGCGGGTAAGGCAACAATCCGTGCCGCGCTCGCTGATGAGGTCGCGCTGGTAGACGCGCAACTGACGCGCATCTGCGATCCGCGCGTCGCACCCCTCTCGTTGCGTGCGCTCACGGGCAGTGGCTCAGCGTCGCTGGCCGCGGTTGGACGACTGCGTGAGAAGGGTTTGCACGAGGCACTTGTCTCGCCGCTCGATACCGCGATGCAGATCGTGCGCAGCCGATTGCGCGGTGCCGATGTGCGACCGCTGTTGCGTGCCGCCATTGGCGATTCGGCGTCGCAAGCGCTCACCGTGGTGAGTGAGACGGCGAACGGGCTGTTCGTGCGTGAGGCGCGGGATCGCGCGCTCGTGCGCCTGTCCAACTATGAGCGCAAGTTGGGACCGGGCTCGGCCAAGCTCAACGTCGTGGAGTTGTTGCTCAACTACGGCGCGCAGCGCTTCGTGCCGGGGTTCAGTCCGAGTGTGACTCGCGGGCCGTCGCCCATTGAGTTGGTGGCGTCTTACGTACCAACGTACGGCACCGTCGAGGGGAAGAAGCTGGCGGCCGCGTCAGCGACCGAGTTCGGCGCGCGCTGGTACTTGTTCGGCGATCAATGGGGGAAGGACGGCGTCGCCGGTCTACTGCGCCCGTCGTTTCTGTCGGTTGGCGCGTTGGTGGCCAGCGACAAGAGTGGTGCGCTGGCGTGGCCGTGGGACGGGCACACGCGCACCGGCGCGTACGTGAGCTGGGGCGAGCTCAAGGTTGGGTACGTGCCGGGGCGGAAAGGGGCGTGGTTGGTGAGTCGACAGATGCAGGTGCTGCCGTTTGTGTTCTGAGGGAGACTACTTCACACCCATATTTTTCTTCAGAAACGCGATCGTCTTTGGCCACCCGTCTTTGGTCGCCGCGAGGTTGGCCGCTTCTTCTACCTGATCACGCGTCGCCTTGGGATCGTCCTGCGCGCGCAGGAAGCCATGCACGGCGCCCTCGTAGTTGGTGCCCGAGTAGCTTTTGCCCATGCTCTTCATCAGCGAATCAATCGTCGGCATCATGGCACCAATGCGTCCGTCCTTTGAGCCACTGAGCAGCATGACGGGTGCTTTGATCTTCGACAGCGAGTCGACGTCGACCGTGGCTGGAACCGCAGCGGTCGTCGCGGTTGCCGGTGATCCGCCCTTCATGTACGGAAACGCCCCGTAGAATGCCACACCGCCGGAAAAACCTTTCACGCCCTGATTGATGGCGTGCGCAAACACGGTCTGCCCACCCCAGCAATAGCCAATCACGCTGTACTTCTGCTGCGCGGACGGCAGCATCATGGCATAGTTCGCCGCCGCCGCAATGGCGCGGTTTCGTTCGGTGGTGTTCACGCCGGCGATGAGCTTACGCGCCGAGTCGCCCGAGAGCTCCACGTTCGATGCACCACCACGCACACGTGACAGAATGTCGGGGGCGATCGCAATGAACCCGTCGGCGGCCACCTGATCGGCCACGCCACGCACCCACGTG
>JANMKU010000520.1:0-7049 GCA_031372205.1 Gemmatimonadaceae bacterium
GCGCGCTGCGCTGGAGCGGACGTGTTGATGATGTCGTTGAGGTGCGCATCCAAGGGCGACGCGTCGACTTCATTACACGGAGCGGCAAGGAGCTGCGGGACGTCAACGCCGATATCGTTGGTGCCGGTTTGCCGCGCGCGAACGTCCGCGTGGACATCGACAAGCGGAGTGGTCGCGGTGCGGTAGACGTCGTGCAGCAACCGTCGGCGTCGAACGGCTATACGGCGATCATCCGGCTTGAGGACCGCCGCAGCGGCGCCGACGACTATGACTTCCGCGCGCGCTGGTAGACCGACATCATAGGGCTGCGCTGGCCAACGCCTCGTCCACATGGACGGGGCGTTCGTCGTTTCCGGTTGCGCCAAGACGTTTTGAGTCGGTGTAAGGAGGGTCTAGCACTTGCCACGAGACTGGTTGCGAACACTCAGCGGAAGATCGAACCGTTAAGTCGAGCTAAATAGTTCAATCTTCACTGGCTTGACAATATGTGTTTGCACAAGTAATATACTGCCATGAGCGATGCAATCGTGGCCAACACATTAGAATCCTCAGCGAATTCAGCGGCGATCCACGCCCTGCGCGCAGCGGCCGCGCACGTCGATCGGGCGTTCGCAAGAGTGCTAGAACCGCTCGGCTTGACCGCCGCACAGTACTCGGTCCTTCAAGTGATGCATGAGGTGGACGGCCAGGTGCTGGGCTGTTCTGAGATCGGGAAACGCTTGGCCGCAGCCGCACCAGACGTGACACGGTTGCTAGACAGGCTTGAAACTGTTGGCTTAGTGGCGCGTGAACGCGATAAAAAAGACCGTCGTGTCGTGCACACGCGAATCACCGAGGCCGGGGTCTCATTGCTGTCGCAGGCGGTTCCGCTTGTGAGGGAGGCTGAGGATCAGGTACTCGCCGACCTCGCCGCCCGCGACCGACTGCACCTCGCCGCCCTGCTCAACGACGTACAGCGCGATCGCAGCAGGAACTAAAGTTTTACCAAGATACTTGTTATAACGACATCAGTCACACCAAAAGGAGAGTATTAAGATGATTACGTCACCTACCGCTGCTGACAGCCTGCAAGACACCGACACCCCGTCGGGGTGGACGACAGCCGAGTTCGCCGCCGTTTCGCGTCGATCGGTTCGCAAATTCTCGGATGCACCACTGACTGACGCGCAGATCAATGAACTGCTCGCCCTCGTCGGTCGAGCGCCGTCGGCATTCAACGTCCAACCCTGGCGCTTCGTCGTGGTGCGCGACGAGACGCTGAAGCGCGAGTTGCAGGGCGCGGCCTATAATCAGCCACAGGTTGCGGGCGCACCGGTGGTGATCGCGATGTACTCCGATATGGAAGACGCCATCGCCAACGCCGAAGAGGTCGTAAATCCTGGACTGGCGCCGGAGAAGGCAGCCGAGACGGCGGCGATGATCCGGCGCACCTTTGGCGGCATGACGCCAGAGGCGCGTGCGGCCTGGGGCAATGCGCAGGCCAACATTGCACTGGGCTACTTGCTGCTGCTCGCGAGTTCACGAGGGATCGGTACGTCGCCGATGCTTGGGTTTCAGCCTGACGCCGTCAAGTCATTACTCGGCATTCCGGCGCACGCGACGGTCACGGCGTTGGTCGCCCTTGGCTGGGGGAGCGAGGATGGCTTCGTCTCGCATCGTCACGACGTCGACCGCGTGGTGACGTTTCGCTAACGGAGCGACTGGCCAACGGTGAGTCACGGCCGGGAAAGCGGACGCCCGTGGTTGACGGGGTGTGGATGTGCAAAGCGCTCCGTTCAAAGAAACGGAGCGCTTTTGCTGTGTACGTCGTCACACCGAGCAACTGCAGAGGCGCCGGTCGGAATCGAACCGACGGATGAGAGATTTGCAGTCTCCTGCCTTACCACTTGGCTACGGCGCCCAACCTGTGAGGGAATCTACTCATGGCCGCTGCCGCCACGGTAGGGAGCGGCGCCGCCAGCCAACGTCGTGGAACTTTCGGAACGTCGGCATCCTTGAGCCTATCATGGCCACCCGGATCCCGCTCTTCCCGCTCGGCATAGTGCTCTTTCCGGGAGTGACAGTCCCCCTGCATCTCTTCGAACCGCGCTATCGGCAAATGCTGGCCGACGTGCGGGATGGGGACCGTCGCTTTGGCATTGTCTGCGGAATCCCGGGTGTCGTCGAAGCGGAGCTCCCGGAAGGTCGCGCCGGATGTGTCGCGGAGATCACGCACATCAGCATGTACCCTGATGGACGCGCGGACATCGTCGTCACCGGTCGCGAACGCTTCTCGTTCACACAGTTGCTGGACGATGCGGCACCGTACCACGTGGCCGCGGTGGAGCCGCTGCCGGATGCGACCGATTCGACCACAATGGCGCTGATGCTCACCGCCGACGACGTTGCGTCGCGATTCTTCCGCGTGGTGACGGCAGTGCGCACGCTCAATGACGACACACGTGATCCGCCAACGCTCCCAGACGATCCTGCGCAGGTGGCGTACAGCATTGCGTCGATGATCGATCTCGATCTTGACGAGCAACAGACGTTGCTCGCGGAACGCTCACCGGCCGCGCGCCTGACCCGCATTGACGCCGTGTTGCGCCGAGTGCTGCCCGATCTGGAAATCCGTTCGGCGATGCACCGCGGACCGGCGCCTTAGCGCAATCTCAAGTGCCGACGCGCGAAAGTCGCGGTCGCTGCAGTCGTTGCGCGCCAACGAGAATTGCCATCACGAATACCACGCCAGCGCCTATCAATGATGCGGTGAACGATGGCCCTGGCATGACCGTTTTGTCGGCGCTGTCGATGAAGTGATGCGCAACGACCAGCATCCACTGTCGCACACTCAGATAGTGAATGGCGGGGAATGTCGTGCTCAGAATGCCTTCCCAGATCAGCACGTACATCAGGCCGGCGACCAGCGAGCGGCGCGTGGCCAGTGACAGCGTGGTAAACAACGCGGCGTACGTCGCACCGCCAAAGGCCGTCGCGAGTGTGAACGCACGTGTGACGTCCTGTGGATCGTTGGCACCAGTCGCAATCTTGCCCGTCGCCCACACGGCGAGCGCCGACAGCACGGCGGTGCCCACCGATGCGAACGCCACGCGCACCAACGTGATCCACCACCGTGGTGTGGTCGTGGTGACGAGATACAGCAACGTGCCGTCATCGGCTTCGGCGCTGAAAGCGCTGGTGCCCAAGAGCAGTGCAATGACCGGCGTGGCCAGCGCGCATACCAACTGATCGTAGCGCTGCATCAGGAACGGCACCGGGTCACCGGAGAGTGCACCGCGCGACGCAAACACGAGCGCGAACAGCATAGGCAGCGCGATCAGGCCCAGCATCGCGATGAGCAGCACCGGTGTGATGGTGCGCGCCCACGACATACGGAGCAGCACACGGCCGGTGCGCCACAGCGACACCCGACCGAGCACAACGGGCGCGGCGTTGCGCCTTACGGCTTCGCGCGGCGCGGCAGTGACGGGCGCGCTCATCGCTGCACCAGGTAGGCGAACACATGTTCCAGTGATTCGTCCTGCGCTTCCACTTCGTACAGGGACAGTTCACACTGTTTCGCGGTTGGCGACAGCGCGCGCGCGAGTGCTGCATAGTCGTTGGTGCGGACCATTAGTCCACCAGACGTGACTTCCACCCCCAGCACGAGCGACAGCTGCATGAGCGCCGATGCAAACGCGCGGTCGTTGCTGGTCCGCACGCGCACGGTGTGCGGTTGGTCGGTCATCAGGCGGCGCAGTGCGCGGTAATCACCAGTTGCCGCAAGCCGCCCGGCCAACACCACCAGAATACGCGACGCAACCCCTTCGATCTCTTCGAGAATGTGCGAACTGAGTAGCACCGCGGTGCCGTCCGCAGCGCGTGCTTCGAGCAAGCGCATCATGTGCACGCGTTGCCGCGGATCGAGCCCGTTGAATGGTTCGTCGAGCAGCACGAGCGTGGGTTCGTGCACCAACGCGGCCGCGAGCTTGGCGCGCTGTCGCATGCCCTTGCTGAACCCACCGACGCGTCGATCGGCCACGGTGTCGAGTTCCACCAGCGCGAGCGCGCGATCCACGGCGGTGCGCACGTCACGCACGCCGAGCATGGTGGCCCGTGCTTCGACGAAGGCACGCGCGGTGAGCATGCCGGGCAAGGCCTCGCGCTCGGGTACCAGGGCGATGCGCGCGTACGCACTCGGACGATCGGCTGGTGATTGGCCGTAGACGCGCACCGTACCGCTGTCAGGCACGAGCAGTCCGGCCGCCAGTTGCAGCAGCGTGGTTTTGCCCGCGCCATTCGGACCTAGCAGACCCGTGATGCCAACACCCACCGTACACGAGATGTCGTTCACGGCGACCACGTCACCGTACCAATGCGAGACGTGATCGAAGACGAGTGGCGCAACGGCCGACTCGGTTACCGGCCCTTCCGTCATACGACCACTCGGCGCAGACGCCAGTGCATGATGAAGGCACCGAGCGCGCCAAGGCCAACTTCGAGCGCGACATAGAAGCCGATCGCCGCTGGCGGATTCATCTCCATGCCACGGTTGGTTTCTCCAAAGAGCACCAGCGCGAGCGTCCGCAGCGCGCGTATCGGGTCTAGCATTTCTGCGGTGCGCATTCCCACGCCGGCGAGATCATCGAGACCAGTCGCGATCGCGGCGGCGACGAGGAACGCGCCGATGATGGCAGCGGTCGCATAGGCCCGACGCGGCGTCCACACCGCAAGCGCCGATGCGACGCCACTCATCATGATCGCCGTAAGTGTGGCGATGGCGAGAATTGGCCCGATGCGTGTGCCCATGCTGCCAAAGGCGGCCACCGGATCAATGGCGGTGCCGATCTCGCCGATGTAGGCGAGCAGCAGTGGGGCGAGCGCCGCCACAAACAGCGCGGTGAACATGGCCAACAATCGCGCGCTCGCGTATGACGTGCGCGACACCTCACGCGTGAGCAACAATGGCAGGACGCGATGCTGTTGATCGCGACTGAGGAGTTCTGGCGCCTGGGCCGCGATGAACAGGACGAATAGAATGAGTTGGCCGCCGATCATCGCGCCGTAGCGAATGGGTTGTACGCCTTTGGATAAGGAGAACGCCAATACCATCGCGGCCGCGGGTAACATCGACACCAGGATCACGAACACGGGTACGACTTTCGCTTTGGCACTGCGCCCGATACCGAACATCGTGCGCAGTCCCTGCCAGTACAGGGCGCGCCACGCACCAACGGCACCGACGCGCGGTCCGTCGTAGCGACGATATCCGAGGTCATGGATTGCGGTGTCATCTGCCGCGTCGTTGCGCGATGCTCCGTTCGGCGCAACACGTGTACTCGGCGCCGTCATGCGTCACCCAGGAAAAGATCTTCGAGATGTCCACGGCGCCGTTCGAGTCGCAGTAGCCCAACATCTTCGGCGGCGGCCGTATCGCGGATCACGTCACAGACCGCGCGCAGTCCGTCGTCACCACTATCAGCCGCGATCGAGACGAGGACGCGTTCGCGTTCTTGCAACGCGGCCACTCCGCGCTGGACGAGTTGCGCCGTGAACGCGGTCGCGTCGCCATCGACTTCAATGAGTAAGGTCCCGGTCTCGCCGGTGAGGGTGCCGAGTCGTTCGGCGCGCACCAAACGTCCGTTCTCAATGAGCACGAAGCCCTCGCAAATCCGTTCGAGCTCACCGAGTAGGTGCGACGAGACGAGCACAGAGATTCCGAATTCACGACCGGTCCGCTGAATGAGCGCCAGCATCTCTTCACGGCCAGCGGGGTCGAGGCCATTGGTCGGCTCGTCGAGAATCAGCAGACGCGGATCGTGTACGAGGGCCTGCGCGAGCTTGACCCGCTGCGCCATGCCCGTGGAGTACCCACCCATGGGGCGGTATCGCTCTTCAAACAGTCCAACGTGCCGCAGGACTTCGGCGGCGCGCTCGCGAGCGGCGTTGGCTGGGAGCCCGGAGCAGCGGGCGAGCCAGGAGACAAACTCAGTCGCACTCATGTCCGGAGGGAGACAGTCGTGTTCCGGCATGTAGCCGACGAGCGCGCTGATGGCGACACGCTCGCGGACCACGTCGTGGCCAAACACCGTGGCGCTGCCGTCGGTCGGTTCAACGAGTCCGAGCAACACCTTGACCAGCGTGCTCTTGCCAGCGCCGTTGGCCCCCACCAGCCCGGTGATGCCGGGCTGAATGGACACAGTCAGCGCATCAAGAGCGACGACCGGGCCGTAGGTGCGCGTCAGTGACGTCGTTTCAATGACGTTGATGGCTACTCCAATCCGGATGCAGCGCCGACGGGCTGCGCCGAGGGCGGCACCGGCAGCGTCAATCCCGCTTTGCCGGCGCGTCGTTCGAGCGTATCACGGTCGGTCAGACCGCGCATGAGAGCGTCAGCCTCCCGATTCTGCAGATAGCGGCCCTTCTCCCAGCCCTCCACGATCCCTTTTGGCGTGCCGTAGCAGAGCTCTGCAAACTGCGGAATGGTGAGCAGCAGGGACTCGCGCAGCTGGCGAATGCCTTTGGGTGAGAGGAGGTCGTGTGCGCCGCGAATCTGCTCGGTGGCCGCTTTCTCGGCGGCGTCTCGTTGCTCGATGGTGCGGTTTTCGTTGCCGCATTTTTCGCAGCGATAGAACTCGCGCGTGACGTCGGCCGTCATGCCACTGAGTCGCATGGTGACGGGTTCGGTCTGGAGCGCGTACCGGCCGCCGCAGCCGCGGTGCAAGGTGCCGTGAAGGGAGGCAAAACTCATGAAGAAACGCAGTGGGAAGAGGTGGAACCCGGTGTAGACGTGCCGTTCCTGGCCGATCGATCGTCGAAGATGCGCCGACCCTAGGTGATCTCATACGGGAACACCTCCGATCGGCACATCAAACTACGCAGAAGTGGCAGACCGGGTTCAAGTGCCTGCGTGCTTCCCCGTCCAATCTCGTTCCCGCAAACTCGTATGTCTGATCTTCGCCTCGTTCGACAGCCCGTGTTTGGCGCAAATGATGCCTTGATCGGGTACGAAATCCGCTTTCGTGATGCCGAGGATGGCCGACACGCATTCGCCCAAAGCGTGATGTCTG
>JANMKU010000527.1:0-9911 GCA_031372205.1 Gemmatimonadaceae bacterium
TGATTTTGTTTTTCGCTTTGAGCGAACGCCCCTCAATGCGGCGCCGGGCACGAACTACCGCGTGAGCGACCTCGATCTGGCGTCGCGACTCGCGTTCTTCCTGTGGTCGGCACCGCCAGATCGCGCGCTGATCACCGTCGCGACGTCGGGACGATTGTCGCAGCCTGCGGTGCTGGAACGTGAAGTGCGGCGTATGCTGGCCGATTCGAAGGCCAGTGCCTTGTCGACGCGCTTCGCCGCGCAGTGGCTGCGCTTACCCGACCTGGACATGGTGCAACCGGACATTCGGCAGTATCCCGACTTCGACGAACAGCTGCGTGCGGCCATGCGTCGCGAGACGGAGTTGTTCTTTGACAACACGGTGCAGGGCGATCACAGCGTGCTCGATCTCTATCGCGCGGACTACACGTTTGTGAACGAGCAGCTGGCGCGACACTATGGCATTCCCAATGTGGCCGGGCCGGCGTTTCGTCGCGTGACATACCCTGACAGCTCGCGGCGCGGCATTCTCGGTCACGCAAGCATACTCACGCTCACCTCGCACGCGGTGCGCACGTCCGCTGTCGAGCGCGGCAAGTGGGTGATGGAAGTGCTGCTGAACAGCCCGCCACCACCGCCACCGCCTGGTGTACCGGATCTGGAAGCAACGCCAGGTGCCGTCGACGGAAAAACGCTCACCGTGCGGCAACGCATGGAGGCGCATCGGGCGAATCCGGCGTGCAGTTCGTGCCACAAGATGATGGATCCGATCGGCCTCGCGATGGAGAACTTCGACGTCACCGGTCGCTGGCGTGTGCGTGACAACGGCATGCCGATCGATTCACGCGGTGAACTGTGGGATGGGTCCAAAGTCGAGGGGCTCCCCGAACTGCAGGCGGCGCTGCTCAAGCAACAGGAGACGTTGCTGCGCACGTTCACGCGCAACTTGCTCGCCTACGCCACCGGACGGCGGATCACCGCGACCGATATGCCGACGGTGCGCAAGATCGTGCGTGACGCGTCAGCAAAGGACCATCGTATGTCGGCGTACATACTTGGTATCGTGCGCAGCCCGGCGTTCCAGATGCAGCGTGTGAGTGATACCCGGGCCAACACGGCCGTCCAACCAGAAGCTTCTTCCCGCTGAGGACGTGTTTTCATGGCGATGATTCCCAGACAGCCGCTCGACCGTCGCACGTTCCTGCAGGGCATGGGGGCGATGGTGGCTCTGCCCTACCTCGACGCCATGCGTCCCGTGCAGCGGTTGCGCGGTGCAACGGCCGCGGCAGATCCGACGCGTCTGCTGTTCATGGAGATGGTGCATGGTGCAGCGGGCTGCAGCCCGTACGGACTAGCAGAGCACCTGTGGTCACCCTCCGGAACGGGATCGACGTTTGACTTGAGCGCGACGTCGCTGTCCCCACTCGAGCCCTGGCGCAAATATCTGACGATCGTGAGCAACACCGACGTCCGTATGGCCGAGGCGTATAAGGCCGAGGAGATTGGTGGTGACCACTTCCGCTCCAGCGCGGTATTCCTCACGCAGTCGCACCCGACACAGACGGAAGGGTCTGACATTTTCGTTGGTACGTCGCTCGATCAGATCTACGCGAACCGCTTTGGGCAGGGCACGCCGATTCCCTCGATGCAGCTCTGCATTGAGCCGCTCGATCGCGCCGGTGGATGCGCGTACGGTTACTCGTGCATGTACACCGATTCCATCAGCTGGGCGTCGCCGACAGCGCCACTGCCGATGATTCGCGATCCGCGCGTGGCATTCGAACAGCTGTTTGGTGTGGGTGGCACGGCGGCGGAGCGGGCCGCACGGACGCGCAGCACCGGTAGTGTGCTGGATTGGATCACCGCGCGCGTGGGTCAGCTGCAGCGGGAGTTGGGCGCCGCGGATCGACAGCGCATGGATCAGTACCTCGACAACATTCGTGAAATTGAACGACGCATTCAGCACGTCGAGAAGCGCAATGCGAGTGGTGAGGAGCGTGAGTTGGCTGGCGCGCCCACCGGTGTCCCGGACTCGTACACCGATCACGTGAAAATCATGTTCGACCTGCAAGTGCTGGCACTGCAGGCCGACATGACGCGTGTCTTCTCGTTCAAGATGGGACGTGACGCGTCGTCGCGCGTGTTCCCCGACAGTGGCATCATGACCGGTTTTCATCCGGCGTCGCACCACGGCAACAATCCGGCGCGCGTCAAGGAGTTCGCCGAGATCAATCGATATCACGTTGGGCTGCTGCCGTATTTGCTGGACAAGCTCAAGACCACAATGGATGGCGACCAGTCGCTGTTTGAGAAAACCGCCATCGTGTATGGCTCGCCAATGTCCGACAGCAATACGCACAATCACCGACGCTGCCCGCTCATCTTCTTGACTGGCGCCCAGCGCAAGATTGCGGGCAACCTGCATCTCAAGGCACCCGACGGGACACCGATGGCGAACGCCATGCTGAGTTTGATGCATCGACTGGGGATGGATGATCTGCAGAGCTTTGGGGACAGTACCGACGAGTTCACGTTTTGACCTGTGAGTGGATCCACGCCATGAAAAATTTCTCCGCGCAATCCATGCTTCGTCGCCTCGGCGCCCTGTTCGTGGTACTGCCTATTGGCCTCGCCACGCCGACGCATCGGCCCCTGCCTCCTTCGTCGCGTGTGACAGCGCCGGTGTTAGCGCCCATCGCTGATGCCGCGAGCCGCGGTGATGTCGCCACGGTGCGCGTGTTAGTGCGCAAAGGCGTCGACGTCAACGCGGCGCAGGGCGACGGCATGACGGCGCTCCACTGGGCGGCCAGCCGCGGCGACTCCACGCTCGCGCTCGTCCTGCTGCAAGCGCGCGCGAGCGTCACGGCGACAACACGTATCGGCGCCTACACGCCACTGCACATTGCGGCGCAGAACGCGAGTGCGTCGGTGGTTCGGGCGTTGCTGCGCGCCAAGGCGGATGCGCGCGCGGTCACGTCGGAAGGGGTGACCGCCATGCACCTCGCGGCCATGGGCGGCGACACGACCATCATCGCGGCCCTTCAGCAGGCGGGAGCCGATGTGAACGCGGTCGAGCAGAATTTTGGCGAAACACCGCTCATGGTGGCGGCCGCACGCGGCCGCGCGAATGCCGTGCGGGCGCTGATCGCACGGGGAGCGGACTGGCGTCGCGTTGGCAAGACGACTGATCCGATGGCCAGTGCGGCGCAGGACCGCGTTGCCAAGCAGCAGCGCAACGCTACTTTGGCGAAACTGCGTGAACAGCAGGGAGCGACCACGAACCTCAACTGGATGCCCGATTCCCGGCAGGTTCAAACCGCCGTCAGGGCGGCGTTGGAGGTGGAACGACAGACTGCGGACGCTGCTGCGCTGGCGAGTGCCGCAGCAGCCACGGCCGCCGAAGAGGCACGCCTTGCCGCGCAGGGCGGCGCGGGGCTGGACGATGACTCCCCAGGCTATACGGAGTTGCTGGGGCTGCAGGGAGGACACACAGCGCTCCTGCTGGCCATCCGCGAGGGACATCAGGAAACCATTCGCGCCCTGATTGCCGCGGGCGCAGATGTCAACCAAGTCAGCACGGGTGACCACACCAGCCCGCTGCTGATGGCCGCCATTAACGGCCAGTACGACGCGATCATGCTGCTGCTCGCGGCTGGGGCGAACCCCAACGTGTCGAGCGAAGCGGGCGCGACGCCCTTGTTCGGTGTACTCAACAAGGAATGGGCACCAACGTCACGTACGCCGCAACCCGCCTACCAACTGCAGCAGAAGGCCAGCTACCTGGACGTCATGCAGGCGCTGCTCAAAGCGAAGGCAGATCCCAATGCTCGACTCAAGCGCAACCTCTGGTACACGACCTACAACCGGGACAACCTGCGCGTCGATTTTGCGGGTGCGACGGCCTTCTTCCGTGCGGCGTACGCGACTGACGTGCCGGCGATGAAACTCCTGCTCGCAGCGGGCGCCGATCCAAGCATTGGCACGATCAAGCCCGTCGCTCGCGCCCGTCGTGGCCAGCCCGCTGGTGGCGCACCGCGAGAAGATCCATCGGGCCTCGCCCCGATTCCAGACGGTGGACTCGGCCTCCTCGCCATTCATGCCGCGTCAGGCGTTGGCTATGGACAGGGTTTCGCCGCCAACGATCATCGGCATGTGACCGACGGGTGGATGCCGACTGTGAAATTCCTGATCGAGCAACTGGGCGCCGATGTGAACGCCCGCGACTACAGTGGCTACACGCCCCTGCACCATGCCGCGGCTCGCGGTGACAACGACATGATCAAGTATCTCGTGTCAAAGGGTGCCGATGTGAAGGCGGTGTCCCGGAGTGGACAAACCACAGCGGACATGGCGAACGGACCGGTGCAGCGCATTTCCCCGTATCTCGATACGGTCAAGTTGCTCGAAGGCTTGGGATCGACGAACAACCACAAGTGCATCTCCTGCTGAGTGCTACGGTGCGCTGGACTTGAGCGTTTTGTACTGGGTGAGCGCCGCGTTCACCTTCTGCTCGATCGCAATCTTGCCGATCGCCGCCGACGCCTTGGTGGGATCGCCCTGCACACCGGACTCCGGGCCACCGCCGTTGGGCAGCAGCTTGTCGAGCCGAATGCCGTCTGCAAACACGTAGAGCAATTGCGATGTGTCGCTCGTGCCGGCGTGCGAGCCCACGGTGGCCGCGTCCCAGCCAAATGTTTTCTGCAGATAGTCGCGGATTTCGATGCGGCCCTTCTGGTAGTAGTCGATTAGCGCGTACACGCGCACGCCCGTACCGGCCCACTCGGCATTGAGCGCGTTCGCCACCGCGGTCAACCCGGCCTGATTGCCGCCGCTG
Organism: Gemmatimonadaceae bacterium; assembly: GCA_031372205.1. Lineage (GTDB taxonomy): Bacteria > Gemmatimonadota > Gemmatimonadetes > Gemmatimonadales > Gemmatimonadaceae > Gemmatimonas. The sequence continues at coordinate 4,814 of JANMKU010000527.1, forward strand.
TCACCGATCAGCAAAATGTCCGTGAATCCATGCACCTTGAGCGACCGCGCAGCGGCGTCGAGCAACCGATCGTAGCTCGGTGATGGCAGCGAGATCACGCCCGGCTTGTCGCCAAAGCCGGCGCGCGTGTAGTCACCCTCAGGCACGTACTGGACTGTTGGTGCGACCAGTGCATTGCCCAAGCGGTTCGCAATCACACCGGCGGCGAAGGTCACGATGTAGTTGTGCTTCCCGAGCACCATGTGCGGCCCGTTCTGTTCCGTGCCGCCGGTCGGTACGATGACGACGCGCTTGCCGCCCTGAATGGCATCGCGAATCTCCGTCCAGGTCATGGCTTCGAGATACGGTGCGGCGAGCAGGTTGGGCCGCTCCTGGGCCTCCAGTGCGGTTGGCGCGGGTGCGAAGACAACCAGCGCCAGCGCGGCAGGGATGAGTGTGTTGCGCACTAGTCGCCTCGCTTGGCGGAGCTGGCTGCACGGATCTGCGCCAGCGCGTTGTCGATCTTGATTTGCACGAGTTTCTTCCCCAGTTCGGCAGTGGCCTTGCTCGGATCGCCATTCACTCCACTGTCCGCTGAGCCGCCGGACGGCGCGAGTCGCTCCTTGCGTATCAGGGACGGATTGACGAACAGGAGTTCCGACGTGTCGACCATACCGGCGTGACTGCCGATCGATTCCATCGGAAAACCGAGTGCGCCGAGATAGGTGCGAATGTCGGCCGCTGATTTCGTGTAGTAGTCGCCAATGAACAGCGCACGACCGCCGTCGTCTTTCCAGGCGAGGTTGAGCGCGTCGGCAGCCGTCTTCATACCGGACTGATTGCCACCGGAATCACCAATGAGAATCACGGTTTTGAAACCACCGGCGTGCAGACTCTTGCCGGCGTGCACGAGCAATTCAACGAATCGGTCTTCGGGCAGCGTGATCGACCCGGCCTTGGCCATGTGACCGCGCAGTGGCGGCTCCCAACTCCCTTCCGGCACATAGGTAATGATCGGGGCCACCACCGCGTCGCCAAGCGTGCGTGCAATCCGCTCCGTGGTGTGCGTCAGCACGTATTTATGTTCGCCGGTGACCATGTGTGGCCCTTTCTGCTCCTGGCCGGCGGTGCCGATGATGACCGAGGTGGTGCCGGCGCGCTGCAGATCGCGCAACTCGGTCCACGTGAGCTCTTCGAGAAAGACGCGTTTGGGCGCTTGCGCCGACGCAACGTCAGCAGCCAGCGCGAGGGTCAGCAGCGCAAGTGACACGCGTCGCATGTGACGGGGCTCCGTGAGAGGTGTGAATGCCAGCGTGGCGCCCCGAACCGTCGGAACGCCACGCTGGAGCACTACGAAACGAGCGAACGAGCGATACCGTTCACCGCGGGAAATTCGGGTTCGTCTGCTTCTCCGACAGCGGAGTGGCGAAACACAAGCTGCGACCGGGAATTTCTTCCTTGGCGTCGTACGAACCAGGACGGCTGAGCGCCGCCCATCGACGCAGATCCCCCAGGCGGCGACCCTCGAGCCACAGTTCGATGGCGCGCTCGCGCTTGAGCAACGTCCACGCGGTCGCGGCGTCAGCGGCCGTTGCGGCTGGCAGCGCGAGTGCGGTGCGCCGCAGGTTGATCGACGTCACGGCGCCGGGAACGTCGTTCGCAATCAGCTTGGACTCGGCCTCGATGAGCCGCATCTCCCAACCGGAGGCCAGCGTGATCGGCGACGTGAGCGCTGGATACTTGGTCTGGAAGTACCAGCGTACGCGACCGAGGTTACCGACGGCGGCATCACCAACCAGCACCGTGAGACTGCTGTCGAACGGCACCCGCGGATCTTTGCCGACTTTGCGGATGTCTTCGATGGCAGTGTTCCATACCGTGTGGGCACGGTACGGTTGATTGGCGCTCGCCCAGAAGATGCGGTTGTATTGATCGAGCTCGTTCTGGTAGTACGGCATGCGATAGACAAACGTGCTGGGCAGGGCCGCTGCATCGGTCACCGCACCAGCCGTGTTGTTGAGCGACAATCGCACCGAAGCGCGTCCTGCCGTTGCCGCTTGCGCGAGCGGCGTGTTGTTGGCGGCTGTGGCCACAGCGATCGCTTCGGTGAAGGCCGCTTCCGCGCGCGTGAAGTACACCGTGTTCGCACCCGGTGCACCGCCATTGATCACGCCTTCGCAGAAGTTCTCGCCGAGCAACCGATTGGCGAAGCCGGCCCAGACGAGCGCTTGTGCATGGGTCGCATTGCTCGCCGCAGCGGTGCCGAGTGCCACCTTCGCGCGCGCCACGGCGTCTTCTGCGGTCCACCGAGCGCGCTGTGAGAAGTCCCACCACGTGCCACCGTCGTCATCAGTGAGGCGTCCGTTTTGCTGCTGCACCGTGATACCAAACGCACCGGACGATCCGCCCGGAAATATTTCGCGCGCTGCGGCACCGCCGGTGTAGGCCACCCAATTGAGGGCCTCGGAGAGATCACGTCCCGAACCGGACACGATAGATCCCAGTGCGGTTGGCGCGTTGAGGGCGTCGGCCTGGATCGGACCTGGGTTTGTGGCGTCAAGCGCACACGCCGAAGCAACAGCGAGTACGACGAGTGGCGCAGCGGCGCGCGCTGTCCAACGGATGATCGTCGGCATGGTCGAGGAAGTCGTGAAAGGCATTCGCGTATTCCTCAGTAGGAGATGCGGAGGGATGCCAGGAACACCGCGGGTGCCGGAATCTGCTCGTTGATACCGCGCACGGTGGCGTTGAACGAATCGTTGTTCGTCATCTCGGGATCGAAGAGCGGCATACCGTAGTTGCGACGGAACGCGTTCTGGGCCGAGAAGACAAACGTGCTGCTCGCCGTCCTCGGGATCAGTTTACCGAGTGGCACACTGAGCGAGATGTCGCGAATCTTGAAGAAATCCGCTTTGAAGATGAACATGTCGGTGCGGACGTTGGCCGGGATGCAGGTGAGGGTCTCGCGCGCCGTGATGGGTTTGTTGGCGGCGATGTTCGCATAGGCATCGAAGCAGGTTGGCCACAGCACCGAGCGCGAGAGTGCGTTGAATGACGCGCCCTCTTCGATGTACGCACCGCTCTGATATTCGCCGCGAACAGACAGGCTGATATTCTTCCAGCCACGAATGTTGATGTTGCCGCCAATGATTTTCGTTGGCTGGCTTGGGCCAAAGTCGTAGTTCGACGCCGTGTCTGGTGCCACACCGCGTTCGTTCGCGTTGCGAATGATCTTGCCGCGCACCACCGGTGCCGGCTGGCCAACGACGACCCAGCCTGAGTTGCCCACGCTGAACGACGGTGCACCGCCAAGGCTCAGCACTTTGCTGTTGTTGGTGGTGATATTGAGCCCCGCATTTACTCCGAAGTTGTCGCGCTTGATGATCTCCTGGTTGAGCGCCACTTCGACGCCCGCCTTCTGCATTTCACCGACGTTGCTCAATGCGTTGTTGAGGAAGCCGAGGCTCGGAATGGAGCGCACGCTGAAGAGCGCGTCGGTCGTCTTCGCCTTGAAGTACGTGACGTCCAGCGTCGTGCGGCCGGTAAAGAGACTCTGGTCGAACCCTAACTCCAACTCCGTCGTCCGTTCCGGTCCGAGGTCGGGGTTGCCGGTGTTGTTCGGTCGGACGGCTGTCGCGGTGCCCCATCCCACCTGGTTGTACGTGCGAACCGCATCGAACGCGCCGGGTGCTCGTCCCGCCGATCCGAAGGCTCCGCGCAGCTTGAGCGTCCCCATCGATTCCTTCCAGAATGACTCTTCGGACAGCACCCACGAGCCGTTGATCTTGGGATAGAACTGCAGGCCGAAGTCTTTGCCGAAGGCGCTGTTGCCGTCGAGTCGACCGCCAACGGTGACGAAATACCGGTTCTTGAAGCCGAACAGTGCGGTGCCGAATGCGCCACCGGTAATGATTCGCCGGCGGTTTTCGTCCGCGTTCTTGATGGCGCCGCTGGCCACGCTCGGATCGGACGGTGTGGCAAAATTCTCGGAGAGTGCGACGACGTCACCGACCAGCGAGTTCACATACTGCGTGCCCGCTGAGGCCGTGATCTTGAGGTCCTGACCCAGGTTGAAGTCGTAGTTGTTCACCCAATCGGTGCTGATCGTGACGTTCGACCAGCGCTGATTCTGAATCACACCGAGTGGCGCGGCGGGGAAGCCGAACGGCCGCACGTTGCGATTCTCGAGCGCCGCGCGGTCGAAGCCCACCGTCAAGCGACTGGAGACGCGGTTGAACGGCGTGTACGTGCCGGTCAGGCCGATGATGAGGCGATCGATGTTGGACGCCAGATTTTGCTGCAGTACTTGGCGGATGGTGTCCGGGTTGGCGCTGCCGAAGTAGTTGCGATCGCGACGGAACGCGTTGAGCGTGATGCCCTGCGCGTTGTTACCCGCTGGCGTTTGGTTCACCAGATTGTTGGTGTAGGCGCTGCTCCAGTTCACCGCCAACTTTTTCATCGGCGAGAAGTCGAGATTGGCGCGCACCTGATACTTGCGGTCGCGGTCGTTGGGCAACACGCCGTCCGTGTTGTCGACGTTCGTCGACAACAGGTACTTGAGGTTGTCCGACGTGCCACCGGACACCTGAATTGCCGTGCCAAAACGCGCCGCGTAGTTGTCGAGGAACGGGATCCCTGCGCCGCCTGCGTGCCGCAGAAACGGATCCATGAACAGCAACGGGACCGAGTCCGTGCCGAACGGGCGCAGGCTGCTCACCCCCGAATTGAATCGCGCTTGCCACCGCGCCGCGCCGTTCGCACCGCGCTTGGTGAAAATCTGGATGACGCCGGCTGCCGCGTCGGTTCCATACAGGGTGGCAGCGGCCGCGCCCTTGACGATCTCAATGCGATCGATGTCGTCCGGGTTGATGTCGTTGAGGGGGCTGCCGTACGAGTTGGCGCCGCGTTGCGTCGTGCCAGTGAAAATGCCGTTGCGCGGATACTCGTCGCTGCGCGTCCGCACCCCATCAATGAAGATGAGTGGCTGATTCGAGAGCGACACGCTGGTGGTGCCACGCAAGCGTATGGCCGAACCCGCGCCGGCGTTTCCAACGCCACCAGCCACCGTCACACCAGCCAACCGTCCCGAGAGCATGTTGGACAGATTCATGGGGACCTC
>JANMKU010000004.1:0-21163 GCA_031372205.1 Gemmatimonadaceae bacterium
AGAGCGCGATGCTTGCGCCAAGCGCAACAATGGTTCGGCGTGTGGGGAACAACGTGGCGATGTGCAAGCCATCGAGCAGGCGCGCCGCTTCACGCTGGACCAAGGCGAATATCGCAGGCGATACGCGATCTGGTGCGTGCAGGAGTTCTTCTGCTGTCACCACCAGATTCCGACACTGCGGCGCCGCCTGTTCGATCCGTCGTGCGACCGCTGCACGCGATCTCGACGTCACGAACAATGCAATCCCTGCGCCAACAAGCATCAGTGCGGCCACTGCGGCGAGAGCATGGAGAAGGCCTGCGGGCGTGGCCGAAGCGTTCGTCGGCAGTGTCGTGAGGTGCGCTGGCCATCCAAGCAGCTGCGCGACCGCTGCGGCAACGAAGGCGCCGCACGCCCCCCGCGCGGCGGCAAGCCACGAGAGTCGGCGCGTCACCAGTCCGATCGCGTCACGTACCGTGTTGGCGCACGTCGCGTCGATCACGCTACCATCTCGTTCGCATCCGCGCCACGCGTCACCCGACGCAGCCAGAACTCTGCAACAAGCAGCAACAGCGCGACAAGCCACAGCCAACGCCCGTCCGACCGGTCGGTCGGCCCACGTGCGGAAGGTGACGGACTCGTCGCCGACGGCGCGCGAGTCCATCGTTGCAGTGAGTCCGCAGGTACGCGGTCGGGCTCAGATTCATCCAACGATGGTGCGTCAGCAATGGCGGCCCACGTTGCCGACGCCAACGCGGCAGATGCAAGACTCTCGACGTCAACGTCGGCGAACAACAGCAGTCGGCTCGCGCCGGCGATTGAATCAGTTGCGGCGGAAACGATGGGCCGCCCGTTGGCATCGCGAAGCAGAATGGCGCGTGTGCCAACGTCGGCGTGTGGTCCCACAATGCCGCTAATACGGGAAGCGATCGCCAGGAGCGTCGAGTCCATTCGGATCCGCTCGATGGCACGCAGCATCCAGAGATCCGCAATGGGCCGCGCCCGCTCTGCAAGCGCGCTTCGCTGTGCATACGTCGGAAAAACTACCGCGATCGTGTGCCCCTGCCCCGGTGCAGTGGCGCTCGGGGGCGCTCCGCCGGCGCGCCGGGCTCGTGCTGCGGCCGCTTGGTCCGCCACACCGACGAGCAGTTCGAGTGCGTCGGTTGTGGCAATGGCCCCCGCGTCGCGTGCGGCCCTCGTACGCCACTCGACGGTCGTCCCGACTGAGCTCACCGTCGTGCGCGCCGTCACCACACGATCGCCAGTCCGCGTTTGGGACAGGCGCGCTGTATCTGCAGCCGCAGCGTCGAATTGCGCAAAACGCAAGCCGATATCCGTTGGCACACTCGCGACGGCAGCCGCATCGAACGATCCTACCTGAAAATCTGACAGCACAACAAGTTCGCGCCGCGAGGATTGCGTCTCGAGCCACGCGACAGCTCCCGCGATGACGGACGATGGTGCCGTGGTCTCGAGGATCGTGCTCGTCCGCGATGAATCGGCTGTCTGTTTGGCGCGCAGGCGTGCCACGTCGATTGCGCGTGTGCCGTCTGCCGCGGTGCGTTGCATGCTCGCGCTGGTGTCGACGACGATCGCCCGGGCAACCGTGCTCGCCGATGCACGTTCGCTTGCATCAGCTAGCACGAGCGGTTGCGCGAGCGCCATGGTCGCAAGAGCCAGTACCGCGACGCGCACCAGCAGCAACGGCACGTCACTCAAGCGTCGGCGTCGCTTCGGTGTTAAGCGCGATGCACGAATGAAGGCGAGCGTCGGGAACGGTTGCTCGCGCGCGCGCTGACGACCGAACGCATGCACGAGCACGGGAATGGCCAGCGTCAACAAGCCGAACCAGCTCCATGGATTCTGCCAGATCACGGGCGCCCCGCGAGCGGTACAGGCGACGGCCGTTCTCGCGCGGAGCGACGCACGAGGAAATCGCGCAACGCTCGCGCGGGCGGCACGCCGCTGGACAACAATGCGTACTCCACATTGTCGCGTCGGGCCGCCGTGCGGCATCGTTCAAAAAACGCAGCTGCCTGCGCGCGATACTCAGCCGCGATCGCATCGGCGTCGACAGTCTGCCGCGCACCGGACTCCATATCTTCGAACGACACATTCCCCGAGTACGGGAAATCGAGCTCCTCGGGCGACACCACCTGCAGCATGGCCACGTCGTGGCCGCGCTGCGCGACACGCCGAAGTTCGCGACGGGTCCCCATCTCGTCGTCATAGAAATCGGAAATCGTGACGACCACACCACGACGCTGCAGCAGTTCGGCGCCGCGGGCAATCACGCGGCCCGGCTCCCACGTACCATCAGCGGACAACCGATCAATCTCGGCGAGGAGGGCGAGCAGGTGCAGCCGTCCACCGCGTGCCGGCTGGTACAACAGTTTCCCGGCCTGCATCGTCATCAGGCCGACGGCGTTGCCCTGTGTGGAAATCAAATACGCCAGTGATGCGGCAATGATGCAGGCATAGCGAAACTTGCTCACACCGTCGCGTGGGAACGCCATCGAGGCGCTCGCGTCGAGCACGAGCATCACCGACACATTCGTTGATTCGCGAAATTGCCGTGTGTACAACCGATCGCTGCGCGCGAACAGCTTCCAGTCGAGATGTTTGAGGTCGTCGCCAACGCGGTACGGGCGATACTGCTGAAACTCCGTGCTATGACCGCGAAACGGACTGCGGTGACCACCCACGCGCAGCCCTTCGACGACCAGTCGTGCGGCAAGCTCGAGATCGTCGATGGCCGCAACGACCGTCGCCGAGAGTGACGACATCAGCGCGATGGGAAGACGCGCGCGTCGATCACGGTCTGACCACCTCGAGCAGTCGCTGAATCACTTGATCGGGCGACACGCTATCGGCTTCGGCGTGGAAGTTCACCAGCAGCCGGTGACGGAGCACGGGGAGTGCGACGCGGGTGACGTCTTCCGGTGCGGGCACGGTGCGCCCGTCCAGCAGCGCCGCGGCTTTGGCGCCCAGCAGCAATGCTTGCCCGGCGCGCGGACCAGCGCCCCAGCGCACCCACTCGCGCACCGGAGCAGGTGCAGTCGCGTCTGCGGGACGTGTGGCGCGAATGAGGCGAAGCGCATAGTCCACCACGTTCGCCGCTGCGGGAAGCTCACGCACCAGCAAGCGCGCACTCTCGAGCTCCGCGCCGGTCGATACGTGTTGCGCGGTGCGATCAGCGCCCGTGGTGGTGTCAGCGAGAATGCGTCGCTCGTCGTCGGCCGCTGGATAGTCCATGACGACGTTAAACATGAACCGATCGAGCTGCGCCTCAGGCAGCGGATGCGTGCCTTCTTGCTCAATCGGATTTTCCGTGGCGAGCACGAACAACGGACGCGCCAACGGATATCGCACGCCACCCACGGTCACTTGATACTCCTGCATCGCTTCGAGTAGTGCGGCCTGTGTCCGCGGCGGTGTCCGGTTGATCTCATCGGCGAGAATGATGTTCGCAAAGATTGGACCCGCGATGAACCTTACATGTCGCTTTCCGGTCACCGCATCGTCTTCAATCACCTCGGTGCCGAGGATGTCGGACGGCATCAAATCTGGTGTGAACTGAATGCGACTGAACGTCAGCTGCACCGCATCGGCCAACGTTTTGATGAGCAAGGTCTTCGCGAGCCCTGGCACGCCCCGCAGCAAGCAGTGGCCGCCGGCGAAGAGGCACGTCAGCACCTCGAGTCGCACCTGATGTTGGCCAATGATGACACGACCGATCTCCGCGTCGAGGCGTTTGGCCAGCGCAGAGGCATTTTCGAACGGGAGGGCGGACATATCGACGTGTGCGGAAGGCGGACAGAGCACGTACGACGAGCGCCTGGTACGCTGGTCGGATCACGTGCAATACGTACAACGTGAAGATACTGCTGGCCGCGCACTTGGTACCACCGATAGACTTGGGAGACGCGCAGGGCGTCATTGCACACCGCCCGCTGCGCTTCGATGTCCCCGGTCGCCCTTTGAACCACGCCTGTTATGACACTCCTTCGTCGTTGCGTCACCGTCGCCGCCCTGTGTCTCGCGCACCTCGCGATCGTCACGCCCACATTCGCGCGCGCACAGCAGGCGGATTCACTGCTCGTACGCGCACTCGCCTTTCGCTCCATCGGCCCCGCGTCAATGAGCGGTCGGATCGTCGACCTTGCAGTGATAGAGGCGCCGAAGTCTGCGCGCGGTGCACGCCTTGGCACGTCGATGTACGTCGCGGTCGCGACCGGCGGTGTCTGGAAGACGACCAATGGCGGCATCGCGTGGACACCGATCTCCGATTCCATCCGCATTGGCTCCGTCGGTGCGGTGGCTGCTGCGCCGTCCAACGGCGATGTGGTGTGGGTGGGCACGGGCGAAGGAAACAACATGCGCAGCTCATCGTGGGGCGCAGGCGTATTCAAGTCGACGGACGGTGGACGCACGTGGTCCAAGCCCATGCTGGAGCAGACGCAGCACATTGGCCGCATCGTTATCGACCCGCGTGACCCCGATGTGGTGTATGTCGCCGCTCTTGGGCCGCTGTGGGCACCTGGTGGTGACCGCGGCGTGTTCAAAACCGTCGACGGAGGTCTCACCTGGACCAACACCAAGAATCTCGGCGCGCAAACGGGCTTTTCGGAATTGGTTATGGACCCGTCGAATGCCGATGTGCTCTACGCTGCCTCGTTGCAGCGCGAACGGCGCGAATATGGGTTCCTCCCTGGCGGTGCCGAGAGTGCCATCTGGAAAAGCGTCGATGGTGCGAAGACCTGGAGCAAACTTGCGGGCGGCCTTCCGGTCGGAGAACTCGGCCGTATTGGACTGACCGTCTGTCGGTCCCGTCCGAGCACCGTGTACGCGAGCGTGCACGCGAAGGGTGCGGCCAACGGACTCTATCGGAGTGATGATGCCGGGGCCACCTGGCGGAACGTCAACGCCAGCAACGGCACGGCCTGGTACTACAGTCAGGTGCGCTGTGATCCAACCGACGCGGAACATGTCTATCGACTGAATGCCAGTTCGCAGGAATCCTACGACGGTGGTCGTACCTGGGCTGCGTTTGGGAACAATGGCGGCGTCCACGGCGATGCGCACGCGCTCTGGATCAACCCCGAGTCACCGGAACACATCGTCCTCGGCAACGATGGCGGGTTGGATATTTCGTACGACCGCGGCCGGAGTTGGTACAACGTGGAGAACATCGTCGGCGCGCAGTTCTACGCCATTGCTGTTGATGACGCGCAGCCGTTCTACAATGTCTTTGGCGGACTGCAGGACAATCAGACGTGGGGAGGACCAAGCCGCACACGAACGACGTTTGGTCCGAGCAACGCCGACTGGTATCGCATGCACGGCGGCGATGGCTTCTATAACGTGCCCGATGCGACCGATCAGGCCCTCGTGTACGCGGAAATGCAAAGTGGTGGAATTGTGCGCTACGATACGCGCACCGGGCAGGCCAAGAATATCAAGCCGGTGCCAAAGGCTGGAGAAAAGCACCGGTACAACTGGAGCGCACCAATCGTGCCGTCGCGGCATACAGCGGGCGTCGTGTACTTCGCCGCGAACTACCTGTTCAAGAGCGACGATCGCGGCGACTCGTGGAAGACCATCAGCCCCGACCTCACGCGCGCCATCGATCGCAAACAGTTGCCGATGCGCGGTGTGGTTCCCGATACAGGAACACTCGGTTTGCATGAAGGCACGGCGGAGTTCAGTAACATCAGTACGGTCGCCGAGTCGCCGCGCCGCGCGGGATTGCTGGCGGTGGGCACGGATGATGGCAACATCCAGGTGACGCGCGACGACGGTAAAACGTGGAGCAAGACGACAGCGTTTCCCGGCGTGCCGGACACGACGTTCGTCAGCCGCGTGGTGTGGTCCAACACCGATGACGGGACGTTGTATGCGACGATGGATGGCCACCGTAGCAACGATTTCAAGCCGTACGTGCTCAAAAGCACGGACTTTGGGAAATCATGGACGACGATCACTGGCGACTTACCCGGCAATGGATCAGTGCAGGTGATTCGCGAGCACTTTCGTCAACCGAATCTGCTATTTGTCGGCACTGAATTCGGCGTATTTGCGACCGTCGACGGCGGTGTGCATTGGACGCAACTCAAGAATGGAATTCCCGGCGTCCCCGTGTGGGATCTGCAGCTGCAAGCGCGCTGGAATGATCTGGTCGTGGGTACCCACGGTCGCGGCATCTACATTCTCGACGACCTGTCACCGCTTGAACATCTCGCGCAAGCAAAGACGTCGAGCGTCGCGTACCTCTTTCCGCCGCGGAACGAGATCGCCATGCAACTCAACACCAGTCGCAATTCCGGCATGGGCTCGACTGGGTACACCGGGCAAAATCCCGAGCATGGTGTACGCATGGCCTATCAACTCAACGCCGTGTCGTCCGACGCGAAAACAAAACTCGAAATTCTTGACCGCACCGGCGTCGTTATTCGCGACCTGCCCGTCTCACGGCAAGCGGGGATTCACCGCCCAGTGTGGGACATGCGCGCCGGTGCGCCACTCACCGGCCCGGTGGATACCACACAAGCGACAGGACGCGGTGGCCGAGCCGGTGGCGCTGGTGGTGGTGCTGGCGCAGGCTTTGGCATCAACGCGTCGTCGAGCGCTCCAACGTATCCTGTGCCACCCGGTGAATACGCCGTCCGGTTGACGGTAACAACAGCCGTGGGCGCCCCAACGGTTTTCACGCAGCGCTTTAGCCTGCTGAAGGATCCGCAGCAGATCATGACAATCGGCGAGCTGCAAGCGCTCGACCAATTCCGTCTTCGTGTGGTCAGGGTCCAACGCGCGCTCAGCGACGATCAGTCAAAGGCCGACAGTGCGGTGCGACGCATCGCCGATATCAAACGCGCGATGGATGCGAACGCTGCAAAAGTGTCGACCGAACTGCGGGACGATGCGGCCGCGATCGAGAAGGAACTCACCGCCATCGTGTGTGAGATCGGCGCCCCACGCGGACAGTTCGGCGCAGGTGCGCTGGGAGTCGGTCGCGCTGGTGGTGCCGGTCGAGCGGGTGGCGCGCCTCCAGCTGCAGGCGCTGCCGCGGTTCCGGTCGGGGGCCGTGGCGGTGCGGCTGCGCCACCGCCGATCGACGAAGATGCGGCCGCCGCGCAATCGCCGGGACTCTCGCTGCAAGCGCGCGCCGCCACACTCAACGAAACACTCGCCGTGTCATTCCCGGTCAGCGCAGACCAGCAACAACTGGTTCAGGCGCTGGCCGCCGAACTGGAATCGCACCGCGCGCATATCACTGCGCTCGACACAAACGGAATAGCGAAACTGATGGAAGCGTTGCGAACGGCCGGCGTCCCTATCGCAGCCGGCGTTGTGCCGCGTTCTTCTCCACCAACCGACGCAACTCCTTGATCGGTTCGGGACTGTCGTCAACCTGCAGCCGCACGACAACATCGTTGTGCAGCCACACACCGCCGTCCTTCTTGACGATCAGCATCGCGGCCGACTGCATCCCGCGCTTGTCCCCGCCCGCCAGCTGACCGGCTTCAAGTGCGGCGAGCAGTCGCAAGGAGAGATGGCCCGTGGTTTCTTCAAATGCTTTCACCATCGCACTCACCACGTCAGGGCTAGCAAGAATATTGCCCTGCGCCGTGCAGTACTTCCCCTGTTTGTCGCCAGCCCATTCGGTGGCTTTCGGGCCGGTGTACGCGGCCACGTTCCCCTGCGCGTCAATCACCGCGAACTGTCTGCCCTGCTTGGTCCAGTCCGTCGGTCGTGGATCGGGATCGGCGTCCCACACCTGTTTCACCACATCCGCCGGCTTCACCCCTTTGCGCAATAACGCGATCGCCTGCGGTCCGTAGCTCACGTCCACAATCGCCTGCGTCGCGGCCGCGCCGACTCCCGCCTCCGCCCACAGCACGCCGTTGCCCACCGAAAAGACTCGCGACTGCACCGCACCACCGACTTCGCCAGTTGCCGGATCGTAGCCGAGAATGGAAAAGGTCGCGACGGGCGGCCACGGCAATGGCGCGGTCGTTGAGAAACGCGTCGGCACCTGCGCCGACGATGCGCCAGGCACGAGTAGCGACACAGCGAGCGTGGCGATGAGCGTGGAGAAGAGCAGGGGACTGACGAGACGCATGAAGACTCCATGTGTTGGTGACGGGATACGGCGCAACGGGTATCGGGTTGGGCGAGGATTATGCGGGGTTTAGGCGTCGGCTGCGTCGGCGCGAATACGAACGCGCGTACCCCACGGGTCGGCGACCAAGAGCGCGTGTTCGTCCGCAGCCACCGCCACCCGGCTCGCGTCAAGACTTCCGCGCAGCGCGTGCACGTCCAGGGCGGTCGGCACGACAATCTCCCACGATAACAGGCGTGCTTCCGTTGCTCGCGCCGGCTCGGCGTCGCGCGCCCAGGTGTTCGTGCCGAGATGGTGGTGATATCCACCCGCCGAGAGGAACAGCGCGCCGGGATACTGCCACACCGTTTTGTCGAACCCCAGCGCCTCGTGATAGAACGCCGCACCTTGGGTGAGGTCGCCCACGTGAAGATGCACATGTCCGATGCTGGTGCCGGCCGGCGCACCAGTCCACGGTTCGCCATTTGCCGCCGCGAGCACACTGCGCACATCAAGCGGTTCCGTCGCCATGGCGAGTTCGCTGCCTCGCACCTCCCACTGTTCGCGCGGGCGATCGGCGTAAATCTCAAGGCCGAGCCCATCGGGGTCTGTGAGGTAGATCGCTTCACTCACCAGATGATCCGACATGCCGGCACGCTCGTCGATATCTCCTAGGTGCGAAAGAAAGCGACCCAGCGCGGCGCGATCCGGCAGCAGGATGGCCACATGAAACAGTCCCAGCCGACCGCGCGGAGGCACGGGCGTGGCCCCCGGGAGTTCGACCAGTTCTATCAGCACATCGCTGCCACCGTGCGCACCCATCGACGCCGTCCCCGTCGCCTGCGTCAGCACGCGCAACCCAATCACGTCGCGATAATAGCGCATCGATCGCGCCACGTCCGCAACCTGCAGTTGGACACGCCCGAGACGAGTGGCGTCGGGCAGCCGGTAGTGGGGCGGTGCTATGCCGTGGCCGTGCGGAGTGAATCCGGAACGTGTGGTCATCCCAGCACTATGCGACCACGCGCACCGGCCCGTCAACGCATCGCCGCGACTTCGCCCGTGCGGCGCACTGGTCCAACTACATTTCTCGAATGACACTCAACCGAATCGTCCGCGATCTCGTGCGTCAATCCGCGATGACCTTCGCGTCAGCCCTGCTGACGTCGTCGGTGGTCCTCGCGCAAGGCACGAATGCGTGGGGCACCGTCGGAACCCGGGGCGACTTCATCGTCCGCAACTTCACCTTCCAGAACGGTGAATCGTTGCCCGAAATGCGGTTGCACTACACCACGCTCGGCACGCCGCGCAAAGACGCCGCCGGCACCGTCCGCAATGCGGTCATGATTCTGCACGGCACGGGCGGCGCCGGGAGCAGCTTCCTGAGCGCTGGCTACGCTGGACAACTGTTCGCACCCGGCAAGCTGCTCGACAGCAGCAAGTACTTCATCATCTTACCCGATGGCATCGGACACGGCGCGTCGAGCAAACCGAGCGATGGCCTGCGCGCCAAATTTCCGAAGTACACGTACGACGACATGGTCGAGGCGCAATACCGGCTGCTCACGCAACACCTTGGCGTCACGCATCTGCGACTCATCATGGGCACATCGATGGGGTGTATGCAGGGCTGGATCTGGGGCTATGCACACCCCGACTTCATGGACGGCTTGGCGCCGTTTGCATGCGTGCCCGCGCAAATTGCCGGGCGCAATCGCATGATGCGCACGATGGCCATGGATGCAATCCGTGACGACCCAACCTGGAAGGGCGGCAACTACACCACGCAACCGGCGGGACTCAAAGCGGCGTCGATGATGTTGTACATGATGGGCACCGCGCCGCTGTTGCAACACCGACAGGCGCCCACACGCGATGCCGCGGACAGTGTCATCCGTGCCTATCTGGACCAACGGATGCGCAGCAGTGACGCCAATGACTTTCTCTACCAGTTCGATGCATCGCGTGACTACGACCCTTCACCGTTCCTCGCGAGGATCACTGCACCAGCGCTCTACATCAATTCCGCCGATGACGAAGTCAACCCGCCGGAACTCGGCCTGGCAGAAAAGCTCGCGGCGAAGATCGTCCACGCGAAGTTCATCCTGATTCCCATTTCCGACCAAACGCGCGGACATGGGACGCATTCCTTGCCGCTGGTGTGGGGGGAGTACCTGCGCGAATTCCTGTCGAAACTGCCTGAACGATGACACCGCTTGCCACGCTGGCAACAGCGCAACGAGTGGAGCCGGCCGACTTCGTCAGGCCATCAGCGAGCCGCCTCTTTGCCCGGGCCTTACTGCTCCGCTGCCCCTACTGCGGCGGCGGTCGGCTCTTCGCAAGTTTCTTTGCGCTCAAGCCCCACTGTCCAACGTGCGGCCTGCGCACTGAGCGTGGTGAGGGCGACTACTTTGTCGGCGCGTACCTCTTCAATCTCATTGCCGTCGAATTGATTCTGTTCTTTGTTGTGTGCGGATTCGTGGCGGTCACGTGGCCCAATCCGCCGTGGGACCTTATCACCTACACGACCGCATTTCTCATGTTGTCCGGGTGCTTTTTCTGCTACCCATTTGCCAAGACGACGTGGTTGGCCGTTGATCTGGCCATCCGGCCACTCTCGGCGGAAGAGCTGCACTGGCACAATGAGGACGGTGTCGCTGGCGAACGCGAACTACCCCACGTGTAACGCGTAGTCACCCGTGGGGCAGCGAACGGTGCGAGCCGCGTGGTCTACTTCTCGGAGATGATGAGGTAGCGTGACGTTGCCCAGAACTTCGCCGGATCGGTAATACGAATCGACGCACCGCGGAATGAGCCGTCCTTCTCCTTCTTGCCGACGTCGATCAGCGCCAAGTCGTGGCGCGACACAATGCGATACGGACGGTCGGCGCGCGGCAGCGGGATGGTTAGCACTTCGCGTTTGTCCGCCCGCGTGAACTTCGTTTCGTCCAGTGTGCGGGCCGGCACCAACGTTTTGCCCAGGCGCACGATCAGGAATCCACGCGATCCACCTTCTTCCGTCACCACACCGTCGGCGAGCAGCTGTCGACGAGCGCCCACCACGAAATAGACGCGATTCTCACGCACGTCCATTGCTTTGACCGTGTCGTTGAGCACCAACTTCTCGCTCGTCAGCTGCTGATTCGCGGCACGAAGCTGCTTAATCTCGTCCTGGAATGCTCCGATTTCCTTTTCACGCAGCGCCAACCGGGTGTTCAAATCGGTGAGCAGGACGGCTGTTCCTGAGGAGTCCGAACGCAGCGATTTCATCGTGTCGAGCATAGCGGCCACTTGCGCCTGCCGAGCGTTCAACCGCGATCGCAACTGCGCCAGACGGTCCAGGATGTCTTTCTGGGCAACGGCCGCTTCAACCTTGCCGGACTCGTCGCTCTTGTTGACCCCGACCTTGGACGACAGTCCGCGCACCGTACGCAGCTCAGCATCGATTTGATCGGCGAACTTGGTCGCCGCCACCACCTGCGACAACGCGCGGTCCTTTTCCGCCGCGTTGCCCTTCATCAGCGCATCGATTGAATCGCGCTGCGCGGTCGCCAACGAGAGAGCCGCCGCCAGCGAATCGGCGCGCGCGATGCTCTTTTTGTCGGTACACGACGCCAGCCCGAAGCCGAAAAGCAATACCGTTATTGGAACGACGGGGTTGCGAAAACGAGGAAGTTGCATGGAATTGTTTGTTGAGGGGGACTAACCCGGGGAAGGTACCGGACTCGAGGGTTTCATGAAAGTCCTGCTAGTACTACACCGCTGGTGCGGATCTCGTACCGACGCGCGTGCGCGTGCTTCGTACATCGCGATGCTGCTGCTCATGACACTCGCAGCGTGTCATGCGACCACCACACGCCACGTGGCCAGTGTCTCTGTGCCGCCGGTTGAGTCTGTGGCGCTCCGCGTTGCGCTCTCCAGCGAGGACGCGCAGGCGCTGGCGCGAACGGTGTTGTTCAATGTTGGCGTACAGGTGACAGCCACAAACCGGCGGGAAGGCTGGATTCGGTCGTCGCTCGGCGGCATGTGGGAAGACCGCTATCGCTATAAACAATGGCATCTCGTGCTCACTTTTCGTACGGACTATGTGACGCACAGCACACTCGTCATTTTGCGCGCGATCCAGCAGGCTACGTCGTATCCGGCGGGCGTGACGCAGACCACCGCCGCCGTGCTGGCATCGAGTGGCTTCACGCAGACCGCGGCGGTCAGTGACCTGGCGCGTGGGGACGCGCGCGCGGCGTGGTTGACGTTGGAGCGAGTCGCGCTGGCACTGGCCGATCACGGGGCGGAGTTGCTGACCGAACTGAACTCGAACCGCGGAAATTGAGCGCCACGCCGAGCGCACGGTGCGGCGCGCTTCCTACGACGTCCAGCCGCGAACGCGGTACAGCACCGCGGCGGCGCTCTCGTAGAGGACGTCCTGAAACGCCAACATCCGATTGCCTCGGGTATCCAACGCACTAAGCGCGTAGTCACGAGACTTCGCTGGTCGGCACGTGACCATGAGACCAACCGTTTCGAAGGCGTTGCAGGCACGACGCGAATGCAGCGGTGACGTCACCAACAGCACCCGCTGCCAGTGATGGGTGCGGGCGAGCGCCGCAAAGGCCACCGCCTCATCGCGTGTGCTGTGTACGGCATACACGAAGTGCAACGTCAACTCTGGCGCGAGCAAGGTGGCCAGCGCACGCTGATCTGCTTCGGAGTTCACGGCGCCCCGTCCCCGCCGCTGCTCAACGACGGAAAGCTCCAGCGTGCCGATGTGTCGCTCGCGAGCTTCCGCAAACGCCGTCAGCAGTCTGTCCAGCGCTTGGCCGGTGAGGCGGCCGTCAGCGGTAATGTCTCCGGACAAGACGATCACCGCATCGATCGGAACGCCAGTGCGGGGATCGGCGTCGGCACGGAGGAACGCATAGGCGAGAGGGCGAACGATCGGCGTGTACGCCACGACCGTTGTGAGGAAGCCCAGGCTACCAATGCCGAGCCACAGCAGGCCCCCGTAGCGCGTCGGAGCGAGAAGGATACCCACTGACAACGCGGTGAGCTGGACGATCCACGTCGGCACACCAATCACCTGCCACACGCCAAGGGCCTCGGCGAGGGCGTACACGCCAAGGGCCAGCGCCGCTCCGCAGAGACGGAGAACAAACGTGGGGGCACGAACACCGATGTTGGCGCCGCGCCCCCGCAGGAACAGATCACTCATGTCACACGCGCGCTTGCAGTCGGCGCGACGACACCGGAGCGACTATCGCAGCGTATCAGCGATCGCGAGCAGGCTGTCGCGGAACGCGGTGGCGGAGCCGGCGACGATACGCCGTACGCCCTTCCACTGGAGAATGAGCGGCGAATGCGGATTGAGCGTTGTCTCGATCACACTGTGCTGACTCGTGCTGGCGTGCACCATACGACCGTCGCCGACGTAAATGCCAACGTGCGAAATCGACTTTCCCTTTCCGAACGTCAGCAAGTCGCCGGGCTTGAGCGCTGCGAGATCCCTCGGCACTGCTTCACCCATCTTCGACTGTTGCTGCGCCGTCCGTGGCACAATGACGTTCAATTTGCTCATCACGTACTTCACGAGACTGCTGCAGTCGAGCGCGATGTTCGGCGTATCGCCACCCAGCTTGTATCGCGTGCCGATCTGACTGCGCGCCATCGCGACAACGGAGTCCCGCAGCGCCGATGCCGACGCGCTCCACGCGGCAAACGGCTTCTTCGTTCCCGGTTTCTGCGCGCTCGCGAGCTCCGGCGTCGCGACCAAAGCGACACACAGTACGAATGGCAGAATGGGCTGTCGAAAGAAGGCAGTCACAAGTTGGAAAGTCGAAATCGGAGAGCGGCGTACGCTGCTGGAAAGACGGACAAGACGCGTCGACGCAATAAAGGCGGACAGGACGCTCTAGCGCCAAAGTCTGACCAAACGAAAAACTTAGCCGGTCGCGGCCACCGGCGCGAGGGCGACCCGTCCACGAGTCCTACCGGATCTTGAGAACCTTGTGCGTCTGCACCGACAGGCGCCAGCGCGGGTGGGCGAGGCAGTAGGCAAGCGCAGCGGCACTGTTTTGGACCGCGTCGGGACCGTCCATGGGCTGGAGCAGAAAGTGGCGGAACTGGAGTCGTTCGAAGCGCTCCGGCATTGCTAACTCCTGTGGATATACCAACTTGAGCTCATCACCGGCGGTGAGGACAAGTGCCGCGTTGGCCTTCGGGCTGACGCACACCCAATCGATACCGGCTGGCGCCGCCTGCGTGCCGTTGGTCTCCACCGCGATCTCGAAGCCGACCTCGTGCAGCGCGTCGACGGCGGCTTGATCCAGCTGCAGTAGCGGTTCACCACCGGTACAGACCACGAAGGGCCGAATGTCTGCGGGAGCGTCAGCCGGCCAGCGGCTGGCCACAAAATCGGCCAGCGCCGCTGCCGTCGCGAACCGCCCACCGTCGGCCGCCACCCCCACAAAATCAGTATCACAGAACGTGCACACAGCATCCGCACGATCAATTTCGCGACCACTCCAGAGGTTGCACCCGGCAAACCGACAAAACACGGCAGGCCGCCCAGCGTTGATCCCCTCGCCCTGCAGCGTGTAGAAGCACTCCTTCACCGTGTACGTCACCGTTCGCCCAATGCCGCTGTCGTGGACGCATACGGGATGGGGTCACGCACTCCGGCCGCTGCAAAGCCCTTGAGGCGCAATTGACAGGCGTCGCAGCGCGCGCACGCGATACCGTTTGGCGCCGGGTCGTAACAGCTCGTCGTCAACGCGTAGTCCACGCCGAGTTCACTGCCCATCAACACGATCTGTGCCTTGCTCAAGTGCTGGAGCGGCGCGTGAATCCGCAGACGCTGCGAATCCTCCACACCAGCGCGCGTGGCCAGGTTGGCCATCCTCGCGAACGCATCGATGTACTCCGGCCGGCAATCTGGGTAGCCCGAATAATCCAGCGCGTTGACGCCGATAAAAATGTCGTGCGCGCCAGCAACCTCCGCCCAGGCGAGTGCGAACGACAAGAAGATCGTATTCCTCGCCGGCACATACGTAATCGGGATCTCCTCGCTCGGCATCTCAACGTCGCGGTCCTTCGGCACCGCCACATCCGCCGTGAGTGCCGATCCACCCCACTGCCGCAAGTCAATGTCCACGACAACGTGCTGCGCAACGCCGTTCGCCGCGGCGACTCGGCGCGACGCTTCGATTTCCACCGAATGTCGTTGACCGTAGCGGAATGTCATGGCCAGCGGTGTGAAGCCGTCCCGTTTGGCACATGCCAATACGGTTGCTGAGTCGAGCCCGCCGGAGAGGAGGACAATCGCGCGTCGCGTAGGGGCTGTGCCGGTAGCAAGGGCGTTGCTCATTGGAGAAAAATAGTTGAGTGTTCTGTCCTCATGATTACTTGGCTTGCCGATCCTTCTGCGTGGCTTTCACTGCTCACGCTCACGGTGCTCGAGCTCGTGCTCGGCATCGACAACATCATCTTCATCTCGATCCTGAGCGGGAAATTGCCGCTCGCCCAACAACCGCGCGCGCGCTCGCTCGGACTGATGGGCGCGTTCTGCACACGCGTGCTGTTGTTGCTGTCGATCACGCGCGTGATGAAGCTGACACAGCCGGTGTTCGAGGCTTACTCGCACGGATTTTCCGGGCGCGATTTGATTTTGATCGTCGGCGGCCTGTTCCTGATTGGCAAGGCGACGATGGAGATCCATCACAAGCTTGAAGGCGCTGAGGATGGCGCAGCGTCGGGTGGCGCGGGCCGATCGCTGTGGGCCACCGTCGCCCAGATCATGGTGGTGGATATCGTCTTTTCACTGGACTCGGTCATTACTGCCGTTGGCATGGCCAGCGACGTCACCATCATGATTGGGGCCAACGTGATCGCCCTCGGCGGCATGCTCTTCGCCGCTCGCCGGATCAGTGATTTTGTCGATCGACACCCAACGATCAAGATGCTCGCGCTGTCGTTCCTCGTACTCATCGGCACCAATCTCGTCGCCGAAGGATTCGGCCAGCACATCTCGAAAGGCTACACGTACATGGCCATGGCCTTTTCGGTGATTGTGGAAATGCTCAACATCAAGTCACGCGCCAAGCTGCAACGGGCAGTGAAGCTGCGTGGACCCTCTATGCCGACCGACATCGCTGAGTAACGGACCACGCGCGTGTCCGGTCGCGTCGCCTGGGGCGTGGTGGCCCCTCGCGCACTGCGAAATTGTCCCTTTTTGAGGACGGTGTAATCTGTTTAGATCTGGCATTTGTCAACCCAACTTGTTGTGCTGAAACGGTTTACATCACTCCGTGAGACGACGGTCTATTCGGCGCGAGTTGTGCACCGGTAGGGGGTGTCCCCAAACCGGAGTGCATCATGCGTAGCCTTGTTCGTCCTGCCGTCGCCTTCACGATTGCCGCCCTCGCGTTCCCCGCTGCCGTCCGTGCACAGCATGCGCGCGTCGGGGCCTCGCTCACGCCGTACGCCGGGTATCTCGTCACCGGCGACTGGTACACAGGACCAATAGGCACCAGCCTCTCGACGAGTAACGCACCCATGCTCGGCGTGCAGGCAAATATCCCCATCACTAAAGGCCTTGCGTTGGTCGGCAATCTCGGCTACGCCTCGGGTGATCTGCAGGTAGGGTTGCCCATCATCGGTGGTGTCAAGATTGGGACGGCACGTACCTGGCTGTACGACGCGGGACTGGAGCTGGGTGGGCTCGCCAGCGGCGTGGGTATCGCACCGTTCGTGCAAGCGGGCGTTGGCGGTATGACTAACGATATCAAGAATCGCCTGTTCGATACGCACGCATCGAATCTGGCGTACACAGCGGGGCTCGGCGCAGACATTGGCTTGACGCGTTCGCTCGCGGTGCGTGTTCAGGCGAAGGACTGGATCGGACGGTTCGATTCGAAGGACGCGGTTGGCTTTGCAACGAAGGCAAATCTTGCGCACAACTGGGCGCTCACGGGGGGCGTCAAGCTCGCCTTCTGACGCCAGCGCGTTACACTTCGACAACGCTGACCAACGCGAATACGGCATCTGCGGCATGAGGCCGGCGGTTTAGAAGAGTGGTTGCGATGACGCGTCGCGCGGGCTGGTGTGCCCGCCGCGACGCGGTGTCGTTTTCTCTGGAGACATATCAACGTGCGGATTCAACGCTTCGCCGCGATTGCGCGGCTCACGCTTATCGGGGCGGCGCTCGCGCCGTCGCTGACGCGGGCGCAGGGTACACCACCACTGCTGGATTCGGCGGCGCGGGCGGCGCAGTCGGCGCAAGCGCTGGCGAACGATCCCCTGCGCAGCCTGGGCAAGGCGGGGTCCTCGCTGTCCTCGCAAGCGCGCTCGCAGCAAGACGGCTTCGAACGCAATCACCGTCAGGGGCTGCGTTTCTACAACGGCGGAGCAGACGCCAGTTGCGAAGTGCAAATGGGCCGCATCTGCTACTGGAACAACAACGGCGACGTCCCACCGCCTGCGGAGCGTAATGACGCGCGGTTGGAACGCGAGCAGTTGCTCGAAACGCTGGGCCAGGCGCAGGCGGCGGATCCGACCGACGACTGGGTCAGTGCGATGCGCGTGCGCTACGCAATCGAGGCAGAGAAGTTTGATGTCGCGATCAGTGCTGCGCGCGCATGCAAAGGCACCGCTTGGTGGTGCGACGCGATCGAGGGACTCGCATTGCACAGTGCGAACCGTCACGTCGATGCTGCGGCGGCCTACGCGCGCGCGCTCGACGAAATGCCGGTCGCCCAGCGATGCGTCTGGACAGACCTCTCGTGGTGGCTCGACGGGTCCGCGCACGCCGCGTATACAGCGCTGACTTGCGCCGGGCGCGCCAGCGAGAACACGCGAATCCTTCGCTTGGCCCAGCCGCTCTGGATGTTGCCAGCAAACGACTTGCGGAGCGAGATCTATGCTCGTCGCACCATGTCGCGAATTCACTCGCTCGGCCGCATTCCGTACGACATCCAATGGGGCGACGATCTTCTCGAGTCCCAGGTGCGATTCGGTTGGCCGATGCAGTGGTCGGTACAGAACGGCGGCGTTGCTGATCCTCGTCCACCGCAAGTGATCGGCCACGAGCCCACCCCAAGCTACGATTTCATGCCGGTTGCCAAAATCATCGCGACGCCGATTGGTGCGAGCGAAGGAGACTGGGAGCTAGCCCGAAAGAAAGCGCGTATGCGGTATGCGCCGCGCTATGCCACCGGCTTTGGCATCGCGCCGCACCAGATCGCACGCTTCCGCCGTGGCGACACGACACTGGTCGCCGGCGCATATCGCCTGGTGCGGGAGCTGGAAATGGGACGCGCGCCGTATTCGGCCGCGCTCACGCTCGATGCGCTCGACGGACGCGCGCCGATCACCGTGAAGCGCGACAGTGCCGCGGCCAACGGCGCGTTGCTGGCCGCACTCGGCGCGTCGCCGATGCTCGCCAGCATCGAAGTGCTTGCGCCTGCGGGCCGCCGCGCGACGCGGGCGCGCACCACCGTGCAACCGCTGCCGAAGGACGCGCGGCTGTCCGACTATCTGCTGCTGCAGCGTGGTGATGCCACGGCCACGCCGTCACTCGAGCGCAATGCCATGCAGGCGTATGGATCACTCGAAATCGAGCGCGGTGCCGCGGTCGGACTGTATTGGGAGATCTATCGTGAGGCTACTCCGGCGGCGCCGCTGCAAATCTCCGTCCGGGCGACACGAGTTGGAGCAAGCTTCTTTCAGAAGCTCGGCAGTTCAATCGGTCTGTCGAAGAGCGTGACGCCAGTGTCTATTCGTTATGCCGACAACGGTCGGCCGGACGGGGCATCAGGTCGGAGCATCCAACTGAACTTTCCACCCGTCGCCGCCGGGCAGTATCAGCTCACGATTCTCGTGTCGGGCGCTGGTATCACGGACAGCACCACACAAATGATTCGCGTCAAAGGCGAACGTTAACTACTTCCTACCGCGCACCAGGATCATGCCCACTGGTGCGCCGTAGTCGTCGTTGCCCACCGGGTAGCCCGGTGGCGCAATCCACGAGCCACCATCTGCACGCACCATCAGGCGGTGCACACCGGGCGAGAGCTTGAGCTCCGCGCGCCAGCGACCGTTCGTGCTTCGGGTCATCTGCGTGACGGTCCACTCGGTAATGTCACCCATCAGCTCCACAGATTCCGCACGCGGAGCGTCAACCAACAGCACTACACGCAACGTATCGGAGTCTGGAGTCGGTACGCCCTGTTCGACGGTGACCGAGTCCACCGCGCCGATCGTTCGCGTCTCAAAGGTCAGGATTCCGCCCGGGGTGTCATCCGCCCCGTGGAACGGCCGGCGGGTGATCCGCAATCCGAGCGCCACGATCGGTGCGAAACGACTGCCCGAGCCGCCGCCACCGATCTCGTCGCGCAACGTCATCGAGCCAACCGTCGCCGAATTGGTGCTGGCCGCCCCGACGACGGACAACCACGCCGCAATCGGCTGTGCGATAGCCAACGAGGCAATGGAGGTCGGAACCCGAGCCTTCGCACCGAGTGCGTCGGAGGCAATCCAGGTCGCGATTGGTGCGGTGACCGAGACCAGCCATTGCGTCGGACCGGTATTGAACCCGATCGACGCGACACTTGAGGCGATGTCGCGCCGCTGCAAGGATTTCAGCGTGCGTGTGGTTTGGACGCGCTCAATGTTCGCCATCGGAATTGCGCCATTCGACTCGTTGATGGTGAGCGTCTGCGTGGATACGCGCGTGGCCCGATCAAACGAGAATCCCAGCGACAACTCGACACCGGACACATTGGTAATCACACCGGCTTCGGCGCGTCCTAAGTTGCCGACATCAAAACGACGGGAGACGGTGGTGTCGGCCATCGGTGCAGAGCCAAAGCTCGGTGGTCGGGTTGACGTGCGGACACTGCCGACTTGCACGCCGCCATCGGTGGCCACATTGGCCCGACCGTAGCTGACCGCACTCCACGCCTGCGATCCGCCAAAGCGTGCCCGTGCCCGCAGTGCCAGCTGACCGTCAAACGCGCCTGCTGCACCCACCGCATCGCGCTGCCGCCAGTCGCCGCTGCCAATGGCCGCGAACCGTACGTTGCGAAGGCGGCCGATTGGTTGCGTCGCGCCAAACCACAATTCATTGCGATTCGTCAACGAGGTGCCGCTGCCGTCTGGTAGGGAAGCCAGCCCGAGGACGGAAAGCGTTGGCGCTTCCGTCAATGGTCCGAGCGCCGACGAGGGCGCCATGGGCGCATCGCCGCGGCGCTGCGCCATGGCCGGCGTGGCGGCCGCAACAAGCGCGAGCACGCACGGAATCACGGGTCCGCGGCTCGTAGCAGATCGGTGGAGCGACGCGCGAAAAAAGTAGTCGGCGGCCGTCACAAGTCAGGAGGGCGGATCGGCCTGCGCTCTCCTGTCGCGGGTGCGGACGGAGAAATCAAGCCGGGTACCGTGATTCGAACATAGCGCTTGAGTGCTTCGAGGGCCATACCCGGACCGCGAATTGCATTTTTCGCGACGGTGACCTGCAGCCCCTGCAACGCTTCGTCTGATGACGGCGCGCGTGAGAGCGTTACCACCGCGTCGAGGGCCGAGGCGAGCGGCAGGCCACGCTGTTTGACGAGGTCGGTCAACACCGTCAACGGCATCGCCACGGACGATGTCGGCCGCGTGGACCGAATCGATCGCAGCGCGTCCCGCGTGATCCCGCCCTTGAGTGCATCGGCACCAGCGTCAAGGTCTGCGACTGTAGACGAGCCGCCTAACACATCACGCGCTTCGGACAGGGCGGCGGCATGTTCGCGAACCACCAGAAGGATGCGGGCGCTGCTTGCGCGACGCGCGGCGCCCTCGAGCGCGCGGCTTACCAATGGACCGGTTGGGATCCTGCGCTCCACAGCACTGTCGAGCAGCGTGCGGAGCGCAAACGCCGTCACGCTGTCGAATCGCGCTGCGTCGAACTGGCCCATCTGCACACTTTCTCGCGGGATCGTATCGCAGCGCTCCCCCGTGGCGATGGTCGGTGACACGCCAGTGGCGCGCAACCCCTCAACCCCCGAGGCCGCGCTCACGGCCAGCAGCAACATCGACAGTAGCTGGGTCACAAGG
>JANMKU010000053.1:0-2892 GCA_031372205.1 Gemmatimonadaceae bacterium
AATCTCGGCCAGCACATTGCCGTCCGGGTACTGATAGCGATTGGCGTACTTGAGCGCTTGCGACATCGCACTCAGCACCGAGTCAGGCGGCCCGTACGGATTTTCGTTGGCGGCCAGCTTCGCGTAACTGTCGTAGTCGTCAGCGGCAAACGGACGGTCTACCACCCCCGCTCCCTGCCGCGCCAATACCTCAGCGGCCCGCGCGGTATCTGGCGAGAGCGTGATGTAGCCGAGCGCGGTGGCAACACCACCGACAAAACCACGGCGGGAGAGGGGATGCTGGACGTCCATGGAGCGGGCCTCGTGGCAGGGGATTTATGTAATCGACACCCGTCAGGCACTTCGCGCCAGTGGTCTGCATACTTACAGTCACGCAAGAACGCAGTTGACGCGCCCCTGTCTGCGCCGCACCATCAGGCGACCAACATGTCCACCTGCCGGGAGTCTCTCATGAAATGGATCAACGCGACCGCACTCTGTGTGCTCACGTCTGCTGTCGCCACCGGTGCCGCCGCGGCGCAAACGCCCGTGCCGGAGATTCGGTTCGATGCCAACATCGAACCCCTGAAGCTGCCCGCCGCCATGCACTTTGGCGAAGTGGTTGGCGTCGCCATGAACTCGAAACGGCATGTCTTCGTCTTCACTCGCAGTGGTGCACGCAGCACTGTACACGGCGCCAACGCCGCACAGTTGTTCGAGTTCGACGCGACCGGCAATTACCTCCGTGAGATCGGCAAGGATCTCTACGGCTTTGCCTTCGCACACACGGTACGCGTCGACCGTGACGACAACATCTGGGCGACGGACGAGGGAACGAACATGATCATCAAGTTCAATCCTGCCGGTCGCGTGACAATGGTGCTGGGCCGTCGACCGGAAGCAGTGGAACCGGAAGCCGCACCCACGCCCGGTGTCGAACCGCGTCCGCAGTGGGGCACGTTTAATCGCCCGGCCGACGTCGCCTGGGACCTTGCCGGCAACATCTTTGTCGCCGACGGCTACGGCAATTCGCGAGTCGTAAAAATCGACAAGGACGGGCGCTGGCTCAAGACGTGGGGTTCTCGCGGGTCCGCACCGGGGCAGTTCAACATTCTGCACACGATCGTCAACGACGCGAAAGGCAATGTCTACATCGGCGATCGCACCAACCGGCGCATTCAGGTTTTCGATCCAGATGGCAACCCGGTGCGCACTTTCAGCATCGACGTGCCGTTTACGAAAGACGTGAACATCATGGTAGGTGCGGCACCGAGCAGTATGGCGAATCCGCTGGCCGCGTCGGGCGCGCCATGGGCCATGTGCATCACGCCGGGTCCCACGCAGGTGCTGTTCGTGTCCGACGCGGTGCCCGGACGCATTTACAAAGTCTCGCTCGACGGAAAGGTGCTCGGCGTTCTAGGGGAAGCCGGCAAGCAACCCAAACAGTTTGGCTGGATTCACGAGATGGCCTGCCCTTCCGAGCGCGAGATCTGGGTGGCAGAAATCCTTAACTGGCGCGTGCAGAAGCTGACGTTGCAACCGTAACGCGGCACACCCTTACAGAGAATTCTCCGTGCACGACCTCCCGTCGCCACCGATCCCGCTTCCATTGCGATCCCTGCGCATCTCCTTGGTGCTCGGCGCACTCGTCGACATCGGCGGCGGCATCGCGCTCCTCGTGGAGCCCGAGCGCACCGCGCGCTGGTTTGGTGTGCCCGTCGAAGGCCACCTCATTTTCTGGCCCACGTACGCGGCGATTTTTCTGTTCGTCTTGCCGTTGTTCTACCTCGTCACGGCATTGAACCCCACGCGCCTCTTGGCCAATGTCGGCGTCGCCATCGCAGGCCGCGCGCTCGGTGCTACGGCGTATGCCGTCTGGTGGCCCACGCTTGGCAAGCCAAATGCGCTTGCCGGCATGGTCGTGCTCAACCTGGCATTCGCGTTGTACTACTACACGGTGCTCAAGCCCTGGGGTCGGGCACAGCTGCGCGACGCGTTGCGGATTTCCAACTTGCGCTGACGCGGTCGCTCACGGGATCGCAAAGAGGCGCGTGACTGCATCGACATCAACCACACCGCGTTCGCGCATCAACGACTCGGCGTCCGCGACGAGGATCCGCCCCTCGTCGCCACCAACCAGCGCGCCGAGTCGACGACGAATCGCCGTCGATTGCAGGACGAGATTGGCCCGGTCGAGTGCCGGCAAGGCGTTGCGCAACTGCTCTACCGCACGTGCATCGTCGCCGCGTGCCAGCGCCACACCCGCGCGCAGTCGGCACGCGAACGCGCTGGCCCACTCCGCACGCTCACCGTCCAGGCTCCTGGCGTCACGCTCCGCTCGCGCGAGATGCCGCTTCGGGTCGATACGCGCAGCGGCCGCAGCGAGCGCCCCGCGACCACGTACGTCGCGCAACATCACGCGCGTCTGCTGATTCTGCGTTTGCAGTGACGATACCATGCTCGGCCAGCGTGCGCTGATCGCCGCATACGCGGTCGCGCCGTCACCCGTGTACAACGACAACATGCCCTCACTGAACAACACCGACACGTGTTGCAGATGAAACCCCTCGTACGGCCAGAGCGCCAACGCTTCACGGAGCTGCGCACGGGCCGTCACAATGTCGTTGCGCAGCATGCGCTCGTGCGGCATGGCGAAGGCCAGCAAGTTGGTAACGATAAAGTGGTCGCCACGCGCACGCCCCTCTGGCTCCCATTCGCGGATGCACGCCGTGAGCTCCGTCAGTTGCCCGGCGTGCGCCCTGCCCCATGCCAACAACGTGCGAGCCAGTAGCAACTCCCACCACACACCCACGCAACTGCTGCGGAATAGCTGCTCCGCCTCGGCACACGTCGCCAGTGCGTCCGCGTACCGCGCGTGAAGAAATGCGACCCACCCGGTCGACAACAGCACCA
>JANMKU010000066.1:0-22808 GCA_031372205.1 Gemmatimonadaceae bacterium
CAGACACCAACAGCGACACCGCCGCACCGGCGCGCAACGACGGCTCGTCGGCGAGCAGGCGACTGTTGACGAGTACCGCTTGCGTGTCACCGGCGCGCAGGTGACGGCCCGACACCAACGTGGGCGCAAACATCACGCTGCCATACGGTGGTGCAACGATCGCAAACGCGTTGCCCGTCGTGCTATCGGGATGCGCCAACTCGGCGCGCGCCGTGCTCCATGCTTCCGCGCGTTCCACTCCCGAAACCACAGTGATCGCCGCCTCAAGACTGTCTGGATCGATCGGACGCACGAAGCGCAGCGAGAAGTCGTAGCGCTGCGATGCGAACAGCAAGTCCACCGATCCGATAATCGAACGCCGCAGATTCCGCGCGCCGAGAAACACGGCACCACCCGTGGCCAGCGTGAGCAGCGTGAGCACCATGCGCTGCCGACGGCGAAATGCGTTGCGCAACGACAGCAGCAACGGCCGAGACACGCCACGCGCACGACGCAACAGGAGTCCCGCGCCATCATCGGCGCGTGGGTCGATCCCCACATCGCGCAACGCATCACTCACGCCTATTCGGCACCCGCGCCGCACCGGTATGGCCGCGGCACACACCGGCAGCAACGCGCCGACAACTAACTGCAGCGCAAACATGCGCCACGGAATGGGAACACCAACGACGCTGAAGTTGAGCAGGTCGGCCGTGAACTGCGCGTACGCGTGCCCGATCAGCGCACCGAGCGGCAGCGCAATGGCCGATGCGACGAGGCCCAGTACCAGCGCCAGCCCGAGATACATTCGTGCGATCTGGCTCCCAGAGGCACCGATCGCCTTCATGATGCCAATCTCGCGCACCTGACCCGTAAGCATCGCCGAAATGAGATTGACCACGAGAAATCCACTCAGTAGCAACGCCAGCACGCCGAACGCGCCCTGCGTGAACAACAGCGACTCGATCTGTCCGGCGTGTATGTGCTGGCCAGGCACCGGCACGTCCACGTCGCGCACCGGGTGCCCCAGTCGCTCCATGTCTGCTTTGATATCGAAGGCGATTCGCCGCACGGCGTCGCGCGTGAGCCCAGGGTCCCGCACCACGATGCGCAACTCGTTGAACGTCGGCGCGACGCCAAGGCTCGCAAGTGTTGCTGGGGTGACAAACCCATAGACCACGTGCTCCATCCACCCGGGCGCGAGCCCGACATCGCGCGACACGCCAGTCACGTGCAGCGCTTGCTCGGGGCCACTGTCGACTTGCACCGTGACAACGCCGCCAATGTCCACACCAGCGAAGTCGACGGATGAGTGCTCGACCACGAGACCGCCATCGCGCGCAGGCCACGCGCCGCGTACCGATTCCACGGTGCCAATGCGCAGCCGTGTTGGCTCGGCGAGCGCAAACAGCAGTGCACGCTGCGACACACCACCGACACGCAGGCTCGCCCCCACCGTGCGTCGCGCCTCTGCGTACGCGATGTCCGGACGTCCCCGCACACGGGCGAGCAACGTGGTATCAATCGCATCGGTACGCAACACCGCAGACGGCGGATTGCTCGCGCGGTATTCGTCACGCGTTGCGGTGCGGATCAGCCCCCACGTATTGAGCACAGACCCCGCACCAACGATGCCAACCACGATGGCCAGGACGACCAGGATCGCCCGCGGTTTGTGCAGCCAAATGTCGCGGTACACTTTCCGCCAGCGCGGACGCAGCGCGATCCGCATCAATCGATACCCGCGTCGTCGGGCACGATGCGGCCGTCGGCCAGCGTGATGGTGCGCGAAGCGAACTTTCGTGCCGCCGCGTCGTGCGTGACCATGACGACCGTCTGTCCTTCAGCGACAAGTCCGGTGAACACGTCCATCATGTCGCCGGCCGTGCGCGAGTCGAGGTTTCCCGTAGGTTCGTCCGCCAGCAACACGGCCGGCGCATTGGCCATCGCGCGCGCCACCGCCACGCGTTGCTGCTGCCCGCCGGAGAGTGTGGAAGGCAGTTTGTGCGCCTGATCGCCGACACCGAGACGTTCAAGCAGCGCATGCGCGCGCGGCCGTCGCTCGTGGGCGTCGAACGTGCCACAGAAGTCCATCGGCAGCATGACGTTCTCAATTGTCGTGAGCGTCGGCAACAACTGAAAGAACTGAAACACAATCCCCACCGCCTTGCCCCGCCACGCCGACTTCGCGCGTTCGGTCAGCTGGTGTACCGCGGTGCCATCGACGAACACTTCACCGCTGGACGGGGCGTCAATACCGGCGAGCATGGCGAGTAGCGTGGATTTGCCGCTACCAGACTGCCCAACCACGACCGCGAATTCACCGCGGTCGATGTCCAGACTCACGCCGTCGAGCGCTGAAAACGCGCCAGCAGCAGTTGGGTAGTGGCGCGTGACATTGCGCAGAACAATGATCGGAGTCGAGACAGCAAGAGTCATGGTTGCACGATACGTGACGCGATCGGCACTCCGCCACGCCAGTCGTCGCTACTCGTCGTACTGAAACGACCGTTCAGCGAATTTGCGCGTTGACCGCCGTCGTTACGCGGTAACATTGCGTCAGTCGCGACCTTCACTCACTGGAGACACCCATGTCCGTCCGCCTCACGATGTTGCGTTGTACGGTTGCTGCGTTCGTCGTCGCTGTCCCCGTTGTCACGCGCGCCCAGCACGGCAGCGCGCCAGCGGCGCTCAACTCCACGGTACCGAAAGAGTCACAACAGTTCGCCTTCCTCATTGGGCAGTGGGAGTTGGAGGCCAAACCCGGTGCCACGACACTGGCCCAACGCATTCATGGCACACCAAAACTCGTTGGCAGTCTCAAGGCATGGCGCATGTTTGACGGCGCTGGTATCGAGGACGAGATGCGGCTCACCGACGCCTCCGGCAATCCGCTGCTGTTCGCCAGCGCGATGCGGGTCTACGATGCCGCGGCCAAGCAGTGGCGAAGTTCGTCGCTCGATGTGTACCGCACCACCTTTGGCAGCAGCACCGGGGAGTTTCGCAACGGAGAGATGCTGCTCTCCGCGCAAGGCGTCGACGGCGACGGCAAGGCCTACATGAGCCGTATGCGATATCACACTATCACGGCGACCAGCTTCAAGTTGCAGCAAGACCGTTCGTTCGACGGCGGGAAGACGTGGACGGAGGGCACGCTCAAGGTCGACGCAAAGCGCGTCGCCTCGTCCGCGCCGCGCTAACCATCAGCGGGAACCGCGCGTCACTCCATATTTTGCGCATGCACCAAACGCGAGTGAAGTCCGGATGGCAGCCGCTGATGTGGTTGCAGATAGCGCTCGGATGGCTTCCCATCTGGGCGATGTTTACGGTGCTTGGCGTGGCAGCGCACTCGCTCCCAGTGTTCTCCTCCGCGCTCATTGCGCTGCGCATGATCATCGCCGCAGCGCTTCTCAGCGTGCTGGTCGTGCGTTTCGTGGCTCGCGTGCCGTGGCCCGCGCGCATTCAGGTCTCGTTCGTGGGTCTGCATGTGGCGGCCGCCGCAGCATTTTCTTTGACGTGGCTCGTCGCGAATAGCGCCATCGAGAGTCTCTTGCGCCACGCGATCGTGCTCGTGTATGGTCCAAGTGTTCCCGCGTTTCTTCTGACCGGTGTATGGCTGTACGTGATGGTCAGCGGGGTGAGTTATACCACCTCTGCCACTCGGCGGGCGGGCCTCGCCGAAGCACTGGCCGTGCGTTCGCAGCTCGCAGCACTGCGAGCGCAGCTCAATCCGCATTTTCTGTTCAATGCCCTGCACACCGTGGTGCATCTCATTCCGCGCGAACCGGCGCGCGCATCTCAGGCGGCGGAACAGGTCGCTGGACTGTTGCGCGCTACGCTCGAAGAAGATCGAGAGCTGGTCACCTTCGCCGAAGAACGTGCGTTTGTTACGCAGTATGTGGCACTCGAGCGATTGCGATTCGAAGACCGACTGCACGTGCGCTTCGATGTGCAGGGCGATGCGGACGATGCACTCCTGCCGGCCTTCGCACTCCTCACCTTGATGGAAAACGCCGTGCGGCATGGCGCCGAACCAAACATCGACGCGACCACCATCGTGGTCGAAGCGCGTCGTGATCACGGCACGCTGCGGGTAACGGTCCGCGACAATGGCGTTGGCGTGCACACACGGAGGGCGGACGACTCCGGCGTGAGCAGGGCGGGGGCGATCGGATCTGGAACGGGACTCCAGCGATTACGGGAGCGTTTGCACGTGCTTTTCGGTGCCAGCGCGCGACTTGAGGTTGGCCCGGATGCCGCACGCGGGTTCGTCGCACTCATGGTGGTACCGCAGCGCGAGGACGACCGGTGAAAGTGTCCGCCTTCATCGCCGATGATGAGGCCATTGCGCGCACGGGTCTCCGCGATATGCTCGCAGGCATCGAGTGGATCGAGTGCGTCGGCGAAGCCGCCAACGGACTGGCCGCGGTCGAAGGCATCAATCGTCTCAAACCGGATCTCGCGTTCCTCGACATTCAGATGCCGGGACTCCTCGGTATCGATGTGCTCGCGCATCTCGTGCATCAGCCGTTCGTCATCTTTACCACTGCGTACGCGCAACATGCCGTGCCAGCATTCGAACTCGGCGCGCTCGACTACCTCCTCAAACCGTTCGGCGCTGAGAGACTGGCCGGCACCCTGGAACGGGTGCGCGCGGCCATCGGCGAACCCGTCGCGCCGTCCTCATTCGACCGCTTGCGCGACGCGCTCGGCGCCGGCCCGATGAGCCGAATCTTTGTGCGCGCTGGTCGCGCGATTATCCCAATCCACGTTGACAGCGTGCACGCGTTCGAGGCACTTGGCGATTACGTCGTCGCGCAGGTGGGCACGTCGCGGTACATGCTGCACCTCCCGCTCACGCGACTCGAGGCCCGCTTAGATCCGGCGCGGTTCGCACGCGTGCATCGTGCGCACATCGTCAACCTTGATCATGTCAAAGCGTTCAAGACACTGCCAAAGGGACGCGTCGAAGCGGAAATGAAAGACGGAACGCGCATTCCGGTGAGCCGCGCGAAAGCAGGGGAGCTGCGAGGGTTTGGCGTCTAGCGCGGTGGCACACTCGGACCTGGCGCGGTCGATTCTGGCGTGTCCGACAGATGCTCCTGCACGATTACCCAACGGCCACCTTCTCGTCGCCAGAACGTCGTCCATGCGCCACTGACCGTATGCGGCGTGCCTTGCGGGGTGGTGTGCGGAATACTGTAGGTAAAGGTCATCACTGCCGCGTCCCGCGTGAGGATGTCGACGTAGGTGGAACCGAGCACGAACTGCGGCTGTCGCATATTGCGCCCCACCCGACCCCAAAAGCGAAAGATTTCCGCCTGCAACGCATCGTGCGTGGTGGTCACGCGTCCGGCGGCGGCCGATATCACGCGACCGCTATCGGCGTACAGTCCGAGCAGCCGCTTCCCGACGTCCGGTTTTGTGAAATCGTACGCGTTGGTCACCAGCGCCTCGAGCTCGGCGGCAATCGTGCGTCGTTCATCGGCGGGGATATGCTCGGCATCGGCACCGCGACAGCCGCCGAGGACCAACAGCGCCACGAGGACTGTGCCGACCTTTCTGAGCTGACCGGACATGCTACCGACGGGTTGAGGGATCTTCATGAGGGGTTCTACACGCATATCTCGGGCGCGGCTCGATTGCGCATGGCGCCCTGCTGGCCTCCTCGAACATAGGGTCGGTGTGCGACATTGAGGACACCATAGCGTCCTGATTTAGGGACAGCTCGTCTGCTGCGAGAGGCTGGTGAACTGATTAAACAGCAACCGCAACCGCTTGGGGGCTGCGCCCTGATAACAACGGATTACACGGAAAGCACGGATACAGCAACAGCGACCACAACAGCCATTATTTGTGGTATCCGTTCGTATCCGTTTGATCCGCTCATATCGGGCGCAGCCCTCGGTTGCTGTTGCTATGGCTCCCGTTGCGGTTGCCGTTCCTATTCGTTCGAAGCTCGGGCGCCCGAGAAAGTCGACCAGCGACTCTGGCGCAGCACTTGCAGTGCTCCATATTGTCATTACCAGTACTCGGCAGACTGCCGAGTGTGGCGTTTGGTTCGGGCTCAGGAGGATACGTGCGCAGAATCACCGTGTTGTCCGCACTCGCAGTGACGATCGCGGTTGTCGGCTGCCGGAACGACTCGCGTACGCCGGCAGATGGCATGACGGCCGACCTCGAGCGCGACCTGCAATTGGCGGCGGCCGTGCGGCCGCAGCGGTCCGGCGTGGTGAGTGCCATCGAGCAAGTGGAAAACGGCGGACCGAGTGGGACGTCGCGCGGTGTGCGGTCGTCGGTGCATGTGCGCAAGCCCTCGCCGGTGGAATCGCGGACTGGCGCGAAGCAGGACGTGGCAGCGATACATGTCGCCTCCGACGTCACCGCACCTCGCTTTGCGGTTGGCGTCACGCAGACCGCAGCGCCCACCGACATTCCTGATCCGGTGGCCACGTCGCCGGCACAGGGGCCCTCCATTGGTGGCAGTGATGGCAGCTATGCTGGCGGATCGGACCAAGGCAGCATTGGCCGTGGCCGTGGCGACGACGGGCAAGGTCGGGGCCCGGGAGGCGTCGGCGTGATTATCCGCGGCGGTGGCGCCGGGGACGACCATTGTGAGCCGGGTCCGCGCCGCGGCACGCGTAACGGCGGACAGGCTGGCGGTATGGGGGGGATCGGTGGTGTTATCGGCGGCATTATTGGTGGAGCCGGTCGGTTCCCGGTTGGACGTCCGACCAGCTTTCCGCGGTACTAGCCAGCCCGGGTCCTGTTTGATGTGAGCGCCCCGCACGTCCCCGTGCGGGGCGCTTCGTGTGCCCTAGCGCAGACCCGTTCCAGCGTCGAGCGTTCCCGCTTCCGCATCGCGATTCCCCTTTTCTTTGTCATGCACGCTGCGATCGATTTCGGTATTAGCAATACAGACGCCGTTGCCTCGATCAACGGCGCCGTTCGTCACTGGACTCGGCCGTCAGAAGGACGCCCAAGCGAACACGATGTGCGCGCCATTCTCGCCGCCGGCGGCGTCGACCTCGCCTCGCTGTCACGGCTTTCGGTGACTGGCGGCCGACACCGCGGGCTGCCGTCGCGCATCGGCGATGTGCTGGTCACGAGTGTCGACGAGATCACCTCGATCGGTCGGGGCGGTCAGGCACTCGCGCTGACGATACACGACGCACCCGATACCCCAATGCTCGTCGTCAGTGCGGGGTCGGGCACGGCGATCATTACGGCGCGGGGGAAGAAATACGCGCACATCACGGGCACCGGTGTGGGCGGTGGGACGCTGTTGGGACTCGGTCGGCTCTTGTTGCATACTGGCGATGCGCGGGAGATTGACGCACTCGCCCTGCGTGGTGATCGCAACGGCGCAGACTTGAGTCTCAAGGATGTCATCTCCGGCCCGATTGGCAACCTGCCACCCGATGCGACCGCCGTGAACTTCGGCAAGCTGGCGCGCGAAGGGCATGTCGCCAGTCGCGAAGATCTTGCTGCCGCGCTCATCACGCTGGTGGGTCAGGTCATTGCCATTACCGCCATCAATGCGGCGCGCGCCGAGCGATTGGAGCGTGTAGTCGTAATTGGACACATGACGGACATGGCGAGCTTTCGCAAAGCGCTGGATCTGGTTGGCGATTACTACGGGATGCAACTGATGCTGCCGGCCGATGCGGGATTTGGAACAGCGCTTGGCGCGATGCTCTCCGAGGCGTAGTCAGCGCGCGTGAGAATACAGAAAGCGCCTGCTCCGGCGAATGCCGCAACAGGCGCTTCCTATGACGCCAATCGGTGGTGCCGTCCAGGCTCCGTTAGCCCACGACCACGCTATAGGCGCTCAATTCGGTGTCGGTCACGTTGACGCTGGCTTTAGAAGTCATCCATCGGCTCCGCTCGGCCCGTCGACACCATGTAGCCGGAGAAATGTGAGATAGGGAACGACACGAACCCGTTCAACGTCAACGCGTCGTACTTCTCGTTCACAACCGCCTTTCCATTCCTGGTGTCCACCTGCGCGGCGTCTTTGAAGTAGCCGCCGCCCAGCCTCTTGCCCGAAAGCAACGCCAGCAGCCAGTTCGTTCCACTGAGCCGCTGCGTAAAAACGAGTGACTTTCTAAACACGGTACCGTGTGGCTCAAAGTCATACGCCACAACGCTTCCCGCCAAGCTGGTCACAGAGATCGTCAGTGTCGCTGACGGCAGGGCGTTGCGCGGCACCGTAAGCGTAAAGCCAAGCTCTGGGATGTCGAGTGTTCCGCCATTCTGATCAAACGTCTGCGACCGCGTGATCGCTTCTGCCGGCACAATGCGCGACAGTCCAGACATGGTATCCAGCGTGGCCGTGAGCCCGGTCAAAAGGTCCGTCAACAGACCGTTACTGCGTTCCGGCGCTACGGGGGCGACCGGCGCCGTGAAGCTGTCGGTCGAACAAGCCGCGAGCAGTGCGATGCCGGCCGTACCTACCAGTGCCACACACCGTCGAGCCAGGTTGGCGCGACCAGTCGAGGCCTTCGTCGTGCGAGTGTTTCCTTGCATAGCCGTCCTTTGATGAGGTGTTTCCGGGTCTGCTCCCCGGTTCCGGCGACAGTGCCGGATTTGTAAGCGAACTCATCTATAACGATGAGAAATCAAGCGAACTCATCCACAAAAGTCAAACCACGCCCGAACGTGGCACGGTTTTGCCCGCTGTGTGACGGTCCAGAGGGACTGCGAGGCCCAATCGTGCCACCTCGCTGACTTTCCTCCGCTTGCTCGACGCCAGACGCATACAAAAAGCACAAATTGGTTGGGT
This sequence comes from Gemmatimonadaceae bacterium, assembly GCA_031372205.1. GTDB lineage: Bacteria > Gemmatimonadota > Gemmatimonadetes > Gemmatimonadales > Gemmatimonadaceae > Gemmatimonas. The sequence goes on from JANMKU010000066.1 coordinate 8,765, forward strand.
CATTTGGCCTTTCCGTCACGTGCACGGTACGCGTGGCGCGCAGCGCCAGTATCGCGCCGTCCAGCGGCGCCGCCAACTCCCGCGTTCGAGTGCGGCCGTCTCCGCCGTGAGGACGCCCCGCCCGGGCGGCGGTCGACGTGGTGGCTTGTGGCCGTCCTGTGCGTCTTGGCAGTAACGACCTCGCCACGACCATCCACCGCGTTCGTTCCATGGCCGACACTTCCGAATCCACGCGATCACGCACACCGCACGCCCCGACCGATGTCTCGGCGCATGCGCCATCGCGCGCCATGTCATTTGACGACCTGGTCACGTTCGCACAGGGCGAGGAACGAGCGGGGCGACGGGAGGTTGCGCGCGGCGCGTACGAACGCGCGCTCTACATCGCCCGTACTGGCGACGATGCGTCCATTATTTCCAATCTCATTCGCTGGATTGCGCGTACGTATCATGTAGACGGCAACGCCGAGGCCGCGCGCGACTGTCTTGACGCAGCGCTGGCCATTGCCGAGGCGTGGGACAACGATGCGTCGGCCGGTCACGCCATGAACGTGCAAGCGGTCGTGAGCTGGCAGCGCGGCGATCTCGATGACGCCGAACGACTCTACCTGCTGGCGCGGCATCGGGCGATTCGCGCCGGCGACGCCAAACTGGCCGCGATGACGGCGCAGAACCTTGCCGTACTGGCGAATATCCGTGGCGATTTCGATGTCGCGGAACAGCAGTATACGGCGAGTCTGGCCGAGTATCGCTCACTCGGTTTAACGACTGACGTGTGCATTGCGCTCAACAATTTGGGATTGCTGTATATCGCGCAGTCGCGGTGGGACGACGCGGAACGGGTACTGCTCGAAGGTGTGCAGATTTGCGAACTGAGCGGTGATCCGATGACGCGCACGCAGCTCGACATCAACCTCGCCGAGCTGTGGGTGCGTCGCGGCGAGTACGCGCGTGCACAAGGTGCCGTCCACAAAGCGATTGAAGCGGCGACGCAAACGGGTGATGCATCAGCGATCGGGAAGGCCACCAAGCTGCTTGGCGTCATCGCGCGCGAATCAGGGCGTTTCGACGACGCCGATCGACACTTTCAGCGTGCCGATGAGGTAGCCACGGCGCGCGGCGAGTTGCTGTTGCAGGCGGAAGTGGCGCGCGAACGGGCCGACCTGGCGCGCCGTACCGGCAAGAATCGTGAAGTCTTGCAACAGCTCAACCGCTCGCACCGACTGTTCACCATCCTGCGTGCGCGACCGGATCTGACCGACGTTGACTCCCGCGTGGCTGATCTCGAGCAAGAGTTTCTGCACGTGGCGCGCCGCTGGGGTGAGTCGATTGAAGCCAAGGACCGCTACACACAGGGTCATTGCCAGCGCGTCGCCGAACTCGCATGCGCCATCGCCGCCAAGAGCGGCATGGACCCGCACTCGATGTTCTGGTTTCGCATTGGCGCCTTGCTGCACGACGTCGGCAAGTTGGTGATTCCGGAAGACGTGCTGAACAAGCCCGGCAAACTGGACGAGGCCGAGTGGAAGCTCATGCGCAGTCACACGACCGCGGGTGTGGAAATGCTCGCCGACATCGAGTTCCCGTGGGACGTGCGCCCGATGGTCGAGTCCCATCACGAACGATGGGACGGCACGGGCTACCCACACCGACTGGTCGGCGAACAGATCCCGACGATTGCACGCATTCTCGCGATTGCCGACGTGTACGATGCGCTGACGTCGGTGCGCAGCTACAAGCGCGCGCACTCGCATGAGGAGGCGTTGACCATCCTGCGACAGGACGTCGGCACGATGTTCGATCCACAAGTGTTCACCTGGTTCGAAGAAGTGGCGGCGGACTGGCCGTCGCGCATCGCTCATTTGTTGCAGGATGCGCCCAGTACACCAGACGGCGTGACGACACCGGGCGACGCGTCGCTGCGAACCGTCGGCAGCGCAACAGCCGACCTCGATGACCTGACCGGAATTCCTACGCGGCGCGCACTGCGGGAAACAGCGGACTACATGTTGGCAGCACGGCGCACGACGGGGCGACCGATGTCGTTGCTGGTCATTGACATCGATCACTTCAAGCTGGTCAACGACACCTTCGGGCATTTGCAAGGTGACATGGTATTGCGCATCGTCACCGATCTCTTGCGCGCGAACATTCCGAGCACCGACTACATCGCGCGCTATGCTGGTGACGAATTCGTCGTGCTGTTGCCCGGTACGCGGCTGGAAGACGCGTGCATTGCGGCGGAGCGAATTCGCGAGACGGTCGCCAACGCCCACTTTACACGCGCTGACGGATCGCCAGAACCACTGCGTGTGACGCTGTCGATTGGTGCTGCTTGCGCGCCCGTGCACGGGGATACCATGGACGTGCTCTTTGGCGTGGCCGACAATGCCCTGTACGGTGCCAAACGGAGCGGTCGCAATGCCGTCACGTCGGCTGCCCGCGTTGGGGCAGGCGCTCGGGGTGTGCTGCCGGACTGCTTTGTTGGACGCGTGCTGGAACGCACCAAACTACAAAAGCTTTTGTGGAGCGCAGCGGCCGGTGATCCGCAGGTGGCGATCTTGCTCGGCGAGGCCGGCGTTGGGAAGTCGGCGTTGCTCAAACAACTCGGTCCTGATGTAGCCATTCGAGCGGGCGCCGTGTTGGTGGGGGAATGCATCGAGGCGGACGTTGGTGTGCCGTACGGCCCATGGGCAGACGTGGTGCTGGCAGCACACCGGGCTGGCCTTGTGCCGCCGAGGGTGTGGCGCGAACTGGCGCGACTGGTACCGGAGCTCCACGCGGAGCAAGCGCGTGGCGGGCACGCTCCGGCCACCGGCGGCTTTAAGCAGGGCGGGTCGCAGCGCGTGTTGCTGGAAGAGCTTGAAGAGTTTCTGCAACTCGCGTCAACGACACGCCCAGTAGTTGTCGTGTTGGACGACATGCAATGGGCCGATCCGGCCACGTGGGATGCGGTAGAGTTTCTGCTCTCGCGACTGCGTGCCAACCGGCTGCTGCTGTGCCTCACGGTTCGTCCGGAAGACCACACCGAGGCGAGTGAGACGCGGCTTCGTCGCCTGTCCCGCTCAGAGCGCTGCACCGACCTCACGCTGCAACGACTGACCAGCGCCGACCTTGGTCAATGGCTGCGCGCGACACTCGGTGGCCAAACGCCGGATGCTGAGCTGCTCGAGTACGTCATGCGGCAGAGTGAGGGCAATCCGTTCTTCGCCGTGCAAACGATTCGCGCGCTCGTCGAAGATGGCGTGCTGCGCGCGGACGGTGACAACTGGATCTTTGAGCTCCGCGACGACCTGCAAGTGCCGCGCGCCATTGGCGATTTGCTGACGCGTCGTATCGCACGACTGAGCCGCAGTCGCCGCGACATCCTGGCGCTCGCCGCGGTCATTGGTCGTGAGTTTGATCCGGAGACACTGGTGGCGGCGCATCTTGGTGCGGAGTCCGATGTGCACGACGCACTCGACGATGGCATTGCCAGCGCGGTGTTGGCGCCGTCGGCGCGTGCCCGTCCGACACTGACGTTCACGCACGCGCTGATGACGCGCGCCTTGCTCAAGAGCATGAATCCGTTGCGACTGCGCGTGATGCGCGACCGCGTGGCCCGTGCGCTCGAGGCGATGCCGGTGCGCGATCCGGCGGCCGTCGCGGTGCAGTTTGATCTCGCGGGGAGTGGCGCCGACGCCTATCGCACAGCGCTTGAGGCCGGCGTGCAGGCACAGTCCGTGTATGCCTTCGAGAGTGCAGCTGAGTTCTTCCGCATGGCGCAGCGCCACGCGCGGGACGCCAAAGCGATCGCTGCGGTGGAGTGGCATCTGGCGCAGGTTGAGGAGTTGAGCGGACGAACGACACAGGCAGAAGTCCACTGCGCGCTCGCCCTCGCTGCGTGCACCGGCGAGGCTGCGTCGTTGGCCATTGTGCCGGCGGCGCGTCGCATGCTGGAGCGACTGCGGTTGCAGCGGGGCGTTCCGGCGGACGACATCCTTCGCGCCTGCGATGCACTGCTTGAAAACGCGCGACGCGACGGCAATGCGGACGAGACCATCGCGTTGCTCATCATGTTGTCGAACTCCCGACAACGCATTGGCGACATGGACGATGCAGAGCGACTGGCCCGCGAGGCGGTGAGCGAGGCGGAACGGTTCGCCCAACCGTCGTTGCTTGCGGACGCGGTCATGCGATTGGGTTCGGTGCTGCTGACATCGAACCCGGCCAATGCCGTGCCACATTATCGACGTGCCCTGGACACGTTCACCGAGCTTGGTGATCGGTTTGGCCAACTGCGCTGTCAGATCAATATCGGTTCGGCGTGTGATCGCGCCGGCAATCAACCAGCGTCCGAAGCGTCATATCTCAAAGCCCTGGCGATCGGTCGCGAGATTCGTGCGGCGGATTTTACCGGGGTCGCGTCGCTCAATCTTGGCGTTTTACTGTTGAAAACGGGACAGTCGGCACTGGCGCGTGCTCGCTTCGAAGAAGCATTGGCGCTCTTCACTGAGATTGGCCAGGAGCCGTATCGTCTGGCGTCGATGTACAACCTGGCACACGTGGCACGGGCGGAGCAGGACGCGGCCGGTGCGTTGGAGCTCTACAGCGCGTGCGTGACGCTGGCGGCCAGCGTGGGACAAATCGACGTACACATCGGCGCCCTGTCTGGTGCCGGTCTGGCGCAACTTGACTTGGGCCGCGGGCCCGCCGCGCTCCAACTGTTGGAGCAGGCGCGCGTACTCCTCGGTGATCGCGCGCAATGGTGGTTCCAGGGACGCGAGTTGTGCGAGGCACTGGCCGTTCGCCTCGCCGTTGGTCTGGAGCGGGACGACGCGCCGCTTCCGCTGCTGCGTGATGCGCTCGCGCGTGCCGAACGTCACGATCAGTATGCGGCCCTCTGGCTGGCGGCGGAATGTGTGGAGGTGCTGCGTGCACCCGACCAAACGACGCAAGCCACGCGCGATCGCTTCCGGGTGCAGGCGCGGGCACTCGGCTACACGCCCCTCGTCGCCAAACTGAGCGCCGCCTAGCGCCCGGAAATCGCATTGCGTCGGCCTGAGTTTGTGACGTTATTGCCTACGCGTCCGCTTACTCATTCCACGCCGATGAACGCCATGCGTACCCGTTTTTTTGTGATTTGTGCGGCCCTGTTTGTTGCCCAAGGCTGCAACAGCAACGCGACCCCAACGGAAACGGTCGGATGCTCGTTAGTGTCGAGCACGTTCCTTGGTATTCCCACGACGCTCAGCTCCAGCGACTCCAAGACCGGTCGCTTTAGCAGCACCGCGCTGTCGCTGTCGAACGGATGTGCCACACGCAAGGCGACGTATGTGCTCTCAAGCGTCAATCCGGCAGTCGCCACGGTGGTGCAAACCGTCGGATCGACACCAACCGACAGCGCTGGTGTGTACGTCGCACCGATCACCGTGGTGGGAGTTGGTCCGGGTACGACGACGCTGACCGGCACCATCACGCTGAGCGACGGTCAGACACTCACGGGATCGTTGGCCGTGACCGTGGTGCGCGCGCAAGGCAGTCTCAGCGTATCCATCGCCGGATTGCCACTCACGGCGCTGGCCAACGTCGAGGTCACGCAAGGCACGACGCTCGCCGGCCGTCTCACGGCATCGAGCACGCTGATTCTGCTGAGCCCAGGCGCCTACACGGTGAAAGCGTCGTCGGTAACTGCGGCGGATGGCACGGTGTACGACGCAACGCCGGCCACGCAGCAAGCGACCGTGATCAATTTGACCACGACGACCGCAAACGTGGTGTACGCACGGAAGTAGGTGCGCAGTGCTCCGGTCAGCGGAGCGACTCGAAGACGCCGGCGTCGCGATTCTTGCGCACGTTATCCCAGGCAAACCAGCGGCCGTTCATCGCGACGTAGATACCCGCCGGCAAGAGCTGCGCGAAGCTGAGCGCGCTGCCGAGGTTGAAGAGTCCGTCTGAACTCCCAAACGCATAGGGTACCATCGCGCCGGTGAGTACCACGGTTTTGTCGCGCACACGCTGCGCCAGTGCGTGCGCCGTCTCGACCAGCGTATCGGTGCCATGCGTGATGACAATGTGTGACTCGGGCACGGCGATGCACGCTTCGACAATATTGGCGCGCTGCGCCTCTGTCATGTCGAGACTGTCCACCATCATCAACTCATCAACCTGCACATCGAGATGACAGCGACCGCGGCGCAGCATCTCCGTGACGTGCGTATGACGGAAATCGAGCATGCCGCGAAGTTCGTCATACTCCTTGTCGAACGTACCGCCGGTGACGAAGACGCGAACCGTCATGAGCGACGGGGAGTAGAGTCGCCGGGTGTGTGCACCGTGGGTGCCGGTTGGTTCACCATCTGATCAGCCAGTGCGTGCAACCGCTCCCGCAGAAACGTGCGCGTATCCTCCGGTACCTCGTGGGCATCGAGTGCCTGGTCCATACACCAGAGCCATTCGGTGCGCTCACGCGGACTGATCGCAAACGGCAGGTGACGCATGCGCAGTCGCGGGTGACCGTAGCGCTCGACGTACACCGGTGGTCCGCCAGTCCATCCGGTCATGAACAGACGCAGCTTTTCGCGCGACATCTTCAGGCTCGATGCATGCAAGGCGCGTACGTGGGTCGCCTCGGGCGCGTCCATCAGATCGTAAAAACGATCGACCAGTGTGCGGATCCCTGGTGCCCCGCCAAGGAGATCGAAGTGCGACGGCGCGTCGTTGCTCATGGCGATGGTGTCCTCGCGCGTTGCGACACATACCACGCCGCCGTTCCACCGATGAGCGCCCACGCGTAGCCATACGGAACGAATGCGGCGGTCAGTCCGCAGGCGATCGCGAGGCCAAACGCCAGGCGCTGCCCGAACAGGTCGCGCACCAGCAGCAACACGGTCACGGCTTCTACCAACAGCAACGTGCCGAGCACGGGTCCGGGAAAGAGCCGCTGAAACGCAGCAGGACTGCCAACGAGCAAGAGGCCAGCGGCAACAAGAAACGTCCCATAGATGACGGCCGATCCGCCCGTGCGCGCGCCGAATGCGTAGTGACCGGCAATACCACCACTGCCGTGACAGACGGGCAACCCGCCCAACGGCGCCGCAACAAGATTCATCAGCGCGTAGGTGGTGCCGATGCGCCGCACACTGAGCGGTTCACGCTCTGGAAAGAGATCGGCGACGACTTGTCGCGTGGCCAACACGGAGTTGCCGAGCGAGAGCGCCAATTGCGGTAACGCAAGGAGTACACTCGCGCGCAGAAACTCGTCACCTGTTGGCCAGCGTGTTGGCAACATCGGCAAGCGAAAGCCGAACGGCAACGCTGCATCAGGCGGCCACGTGACGGCGGCGTACGCAAAACCCAACAGCAACACCACGAGCGCCGCCGGCACGCGTCGGTTGGTGCGCAACCACAACACGACGGCCAGGGCCACTGCGGCAAGTGCCCAGCCACGACCGCCGTCAGCGGGGATAAACCGCGTCAGTGCCAACTTCGCGAGCTGGAGACCGAGGCCCACCTGAATGCCCCGCACCACGGCCTTGGGCACCACGCGGGCAATCCATGCCAGCGCTCCGCTATTGGCGAGCAGCAGCATCACGACGCCAACGATCAATCCACCTGCCGCCAGCAGCGGCGGTGACAGCTTGCCGGCAATGGCGATCGCCGCCATCGCTTTGAGTGGCTGCACCGGCATAGGCAGTCGGTACGCGAGGCCGGACAGGATCTGCAAGACGCCGAACGTGACAAACGCCGCCGTTGCGTCCATCCCCGTCGCCATCACGACCCCCACGAGCAGCGGCAGATCGGTGCCAAGGTCACCGAATGCACCGGCCAGCTCCTGACGATCAAAACGGAGCGCGATGGGCGATGCGAGGCGCCCCGTCGCGTCGGTGGCTGGCGCGGAGGCTTGCACAGGGGCTGGCGCGGTGGCGGGATGCGTCACGGTCATTGACGCAATATCTCGCGCGGACCCGCCGGAGACGAGTCGGTGACGCATCGCACATCCTGACTTTCTCGCCGCCATATTTCGCGGATGACAACTCCCGCCATCGACATTCAAGGCATCGTCAAACGCTACGACCACCACGTCGCCGTCCAGCAGCTGTCGCTCACTGTGCCCCGCGGCGCGGTGTACGGGTTGCTGGGCCCCAACGGCGCGGGCAAGACCACGACCATTCGGATGTTGCTCAACATCATCGCGCCCGACGAAGGCACGATTCGTGTGCTGGGCGTGCCGCACTCCGACCCTTCGCTCGTCGACCGGATTGGCTATCTCCCGGAAGAGCGCGGCCTGTATCGCAAGATGCAGGTCAAACGCGTGTTGCGCTTCCTTGGTGAGCTCAAGGGGCTTGGTGGTCGCGAGCTCGATCGCCGCATTGAGGCTTGGCTCGAGCGACTGCAGCTGAAAAATGGCAGCGAGGACTGGGGCAATGCCAAGGTCGACGAACTCTCGCGAGGCATGCAGCAAAAAGTGCAGTTCATCGGCGCGCTGCTGCATGACCCCGAGCTGGTGATTCTCGACGAGCCGTTCAGTGGGCTCGACCCGATCAACGCGCAGGCGCTCAAGGACACGATTGTCGACCTCAAGAAGCAGAACCGCACAGTCATTTTCAGCACGCACATCATGGTGAACGCCGAACGCATGTGCGATTCGGTGTGCATCATCGCGCGGGGGCTCAAGGTGCTCGACGGCGCCGTCGCCGAGGTGCGTGAAGCGCATGGCGCGCGCACGGTGGCATTGGGATTCGACGGCGCGCCGTCAACCGGCGTGCAAGCGGTGCTGCACGACCGGCGTTTCGTGAACAAGGTGGACGACTCGAACCGCTTTCTGGAAGTCGAACTCGCGACGGGCGCCGTGGCGCAGGAACTGCTCGCGGCGCTGATGCAGGCAGGCGCGATCATTGAACGATTCGAACTCGTGCGACCGTCACTGCACAAAATCTTCCTCGAGAAAGTCGGGGCCACCAATGTTGAAGCGGGGATGAGCGGCCATGGGTAAGCTGATGGCGGTCATCCGCCGCGAGTACATCGAGCGCGTGCGATCGCGCTGGTTTCTGATCGCGACACTCTTTGGTCCGCTCTTTTTCGGACTGCTGATGTTCCTGCCGGCGATCATCGCGTCACGCGACAAGGGCGCCGCCGACGCCTCGCATATTGCCATCATCGACGCCACCGGCGCGGGACTCGGCGACCGCGTGGCCAGTCGCATCAGCGGCGGCATCAGTGGCGGCACCAGCAACGCCACCGTGTTCGTCGCCACCACGGACGGTGTCGCGGCCGCTGAGTCGCTCGCCACGAAAGACGTGATGGCGGACAAGGTGAAAGGGTATCTGGTGCTCGACGACGCCACGCTGGCGGGCAAACGTGCGCGATACGCCGGCAGCAACACCACGGCCTTGTTCGACATGCAAAAGCTCGAGCGCGCCGTACAGCACGAGGTCGTTGCGCTGCGCATGGAGAAGAGCGGCATCGATCCGGACGTTGGCCGTCAGATCACCGAGCTCAATGTCAATGTGACGACCGAGCGTCTCACCAAAGCCGGACGCGGTGGGTCGGGGCAAATCAATTTCTTCTTCGGACTCGCGGTCGCCATGCTGCTCTACATGACGATTTTTATTTACGGACTCAACGTGCTGCGGGGCGTGCTGGAGGAGAAGCAGACACGCGTGGCCGAAGTGGTGATCTCGAGCTTGCCCGCCACGCGATTACTGGCTGGCAAAGTGATCGGCGTTGGCAGCGTGGGCCTCACGCAGCTGGTGCTCTGGCTGGCGATGAGCTTTACGATGTACAAAGTACGCGAACCGATTCTCGCCAAGTTTGGCGCGGCTCAGATGCCGCTCAACATGCCCGATGTCTCGCTGGGGACTGGCGCCGTGCTGCTGGCCTTCTTCGTGCTCGGCTTCATGTTTTACGCCGGACTTTTTGCCGCCGTCGGTGCCACAGTCAACAGCGAACAGGAGGCGCAGCAGGCGCAGATGCCCGTCGTCCTGCTGTTGGTGACGAGTATCATGTTCGTGCAGAACGTGCTGCTGCAGCCGGACGGCAAGCTGTCACGCATCTTGAGCATGCTGCCGTTTAGTGCGCCCATCGTCATGCCGTTGCGGATGACCGTCGCGCCGGTTCCGGTGCTCGATGTCACGATCGCGCTGCTCAGTGTGTCGCTCGGGGCCTGTGCGAGCGTGTGGCTGGCGGGACGGATCTATCGCGTGGGTTTGCTGATGTACGGCAAGCGGCCGTCGATACGCGAAGTCTTCAAGTGGGTGGGACAGAAGTAGCGCGGGGCAGTCGCTTCCGCGCCTCTTGCTCGAGCATCGAACGCCGCGCCCGGGCGATCACGCGCTGCAGGAGTGCGTCGAGTTCTCGCTCTTTTTTGTGCGAAGCGCGCATGAAGAGCACACGGGCCAACGCATTGGACGTGCAAAGCCCGCCAACAAAGACTGCCATTGCCCCTGGAGGAAAGTGTGTCAGGCCCATGGTGATACCGGCCGCCAACATTGACATGCCGACGCCGCCGCCAAGTCCCATGCCAGCAAAAAAAGCGCCCGCTGTTTGCGAGAGATCCTCAAACGCGCGCGCCTGTGTACGTCCGTTGCGCGATGATAAATGCTGCTGCATCATGCGGGACATTCCACAACCTTGACGGGACATCGATCCACCGGTGTTGATGGTGAGCGTGCGACCAACCGCGCTCACCGTCGTCAGCTCACCCAGCACTTGGCGCACTTCGTCGGCGACATCTTCGAACGCCTCTGCATCGAGCTCACCGTTGAACGCCGCCGTGAATTCCAGTTTCGTCCGCGCGCCAAACCATGGATTGGGACGCTTCCGCATCAACTCGCCGTGCTGCACCTCGAGCGGCGCGAGTGCGACGCTGGCATTCGCATGTTCTGCGAGTGCGCGCTCCACGTACTTGGCGTCAATCCCCGCATCCACGGCGGACTCGCGCACGGTTGCGGCGTCATACCCCTGCGTGACAAGCTCCATCGCTGGAACACGCGGTGAAAACGCGGCCGGTGGCACGTAGACACCAGTGTTGGCTTGGAGCTCCGCCGCGCGCGCCCACACCTCCTGCGCTTGCGTCGATGATAACTGCTCCGGCGCCGCGACCGGCGCTACAGTCGTGACCTCCGCGGGCAGCGCATCAAGCGCCGCTCGCACGGCCTCTCCATTCTCGAATCGCGCTTCTCTCGATTTAGACAGCAAGCGATCCACAATGTCACCCAATGCCGCGGACACATGCGGTGCCGCATCACCAAGGCGTGGCGCTGGTGAGTTCACGTGCGCGATCAGCACTGCGGACGCGCTGTTCCGTTCAAACGGGAAGTGTCCGGTGAGCATCAGGAAAGCGAGCACGCCAAGCGCGTACAGATCGCTCCGTCCGTCGAGCGTGTCTCCTGACACCTGTTCGGGACTCATGTATTGCACCGTACCGAGCACCGTGCCGGTCGCGGTATGCGGTTGTGATTCGACGAGGCGTGCGATGCCGAAATCCGTGAGCATCGCCCGCCCCGTTTCGCTGTCGAGGAGTACGTTCTCGGCCTTGATATCGCGATGCACCACGCCGCAGGCGTGCGCATACGCCAGCGCCGAGGCGAGTTGTCGCAGAATGGCCACGGCGTCGTTCGCGCCGAGCGGGCCAGTTGCAGCCAGATGCTCGGCGAGCGATTGGCCGGGCACGTATCGCATGGCGAAATAGACGATATCGTCGCGCTCAGCGGCGCTGTAGATCGGGACGATGTTTTGGTGCGACAGCGCTGCCGCGGTGCGTGCTTCGCGCAGGAATCGATCGCGCACCTGCGCATCGGCGGCCAGGTGCTGCGGCAGCGTTTTGATCGCGACTAACCGGTCGAGCTGCTCATCACGGGCCAGAAACACGACGCCCATCCCGCCGCGGCCAAGTTCGTGCTGGAGCACATACTGACCGGCGACCGCACGCGTGAGCGCAACGGTCGCCGGGTCCAACAGATTGAGCACGGTGCTTCGCCGTGTCGCCGCCGTGACGACTACGCGGTGGCCGCCGCCGGTACCGGCGCTGTTGGCGCGCAATACTGATCAAACGCTTTCACGAGATCCGCCGCGATCTGTTGCGCACTCCGGCCCTCGATCATGTAGCGCTCGAGCATGAACACCACGTCGCCATCCTTCAACAACGCAATGCTCGGTGAGCTCGGCGCATACCCGGTGAAGTACGAGCGCGCACGCTCTGTCGCGGCCGTATCCTGACCGGCGAACACGGTGGCCATCACGTCAGGTTTGGTGGCGTTGGCAACGGCCATGGCGACGGCCGGCCGGGCGTTGCGCGCGGCACAGCCACAGACCGAATTCACAACCACGAGTGCGGTGCCCTTCTGTTCGCGCAACCTCGCGTCAACGTCTGCTACGGTACGCAATTCTTCGATGCCTAAGCGCGTCAGTTCCTGGCGCATGGGCTGTACGATCTGTTCGGGATACATGTGCGATGCCCTCTGTGAGTCTGGGTAACCCGGCAGTACGAAGGAATTATAGCGGAAGTATCCCTGCCCGCGGGACACCTGCCGCGCTCCCGTCCCCGAACCGTTCGGTCGTGCATCGGGGCGGTAGTGGTCCAATGAGCTCCGCGCTATCGTACCGACATGCACGAACCCGCCCTCCTCATCACGATTGCTGGTGCGTTTGCCGCTGCGTTTCTCTTCGGCTTTGGCGCGTCCAAAATTGGCTTGCCCCCGTTGGTCGGCTACCTCATCGCCGGCGTATTGCTCGGGCCCCATTCGCCTGGCGCGTTTGGCGACGTGGCACTCGCCGGTGAGCTTGCCGAAGTCGGTGTGATTCTCCTCATGTTCGGCGTCGGGCTGCATTTCTCGCCCAGTGACCTCATGCGGGTCAAGAATGTCGCGCTTCCCGGCGCCCTGCTGCAGATGCTGTTATCCATCGCTCTCGGCGCAGGTCTGGCCCTCTCATGGCATTGGACGCCGGCAGCCGCAATTGTATTTGGCCTCGCCCTATCCGTCTGCAGCACGGTGGTCCTGCTGCGGGTGCTGGAGTCGCGCGACATGCTCGATTCCATTGACGGACGAGTGGCCGTCGGTTGGTCGGTGGTGTCCGATCTCGCCGTAGTCATTGCCCTCGTGCTCCTACCCGCCGTCCTGCAGGCGATCGGTGCCCCGGCTACAGCCTCTGGTGCTGCCGCTGCGACCGCAACATCCGCTGGTGCCTTGGTGTGGTCGATTGTGCTCACATTGCTCAAGGTCGCGGCGTTCATTGCCCTGATGGGTGTGGCAGGGCGCCGCGCGGTACCGTGGCTGCTCACCCATGTGGCACGTAGCGGCTCACGCGAACTCTTCACGCTCTCGGTGCTTGCCGTTGCGCTCGGTGTCGCCGTTGGGGCGTCGTCGGTGTTCGGTGTCTCGTTCGCCCTCGGTGCGTTTGTGGCCGGTGTGGTCATCAGCGAGAGCGAGTTGTCCTACCGGGCCGGTGCCAACGCGCTGCCCATGCAGGACGCCTTCGCGGTGCTGTTCTTCGTCTCGGTGGGCATGCTAATCGATCCCACGGTCTTGCTGCGTGATCCACTCAAAGTGCTCGAAACAGTTGCGGTCATCGTGCTCGGCAATTCGGTGATCAGCACGGTGCTCATGGTCATCTTTCGTCACCCGCTCGGCGCCTCGATGCGGCTCGGCGCCAGCTTCGGTCAGATCGGCGAGTTCTCATTCATTCTGGCCGGCATGGGCGTCGCGATGGGCGTGCTGAGCAGCGATGTCCGCAGCATGATCCTCGCCGCATCGCTCGTCACGATCACCCTCAATCCCGTGCTGTTCTTTGCGGCCGATCGTCTCGCCAACACGCTGGCGAACTATCCGCGGCTGCTCGCACTCCTTGAGCGGGAGCAAGCGCCGCGCAGTGTCATGACCGACGTGTTCATGGGGACGCCAATGAACCACGCCATCGTCATTGGCTACGGCCGAGTGGGTCGCACGATCAGCGACGCGCTGACGCGTCAGCGCAAACCGTTTGTGGTGATTGAACAGGATCGACGCGTGGTGGACGCGATGCGCACACTCAACGTGCCGACGATCTATGGCGATGCCACACGCCA
>JANMKU010000074.1:0-2432 GCA_031372205.1 Gemmatimonadaceae bacterium
GGGCACTGATCGAGCGACGAAACGTCGTGTAGCGCATCATAGGGGAAATAGTGTCGGCGACCACGATCAAGAAGGGGACGGGTCTGCTGCTGCTCGTCCTAACGGCCCTCGTACTTCAGAAGCCCGGCACACCGGCCAAGCCCGCGGCCGCCACGCCGCCCGATACGCTTTCGGCCCCGTCCTGGGTGCTCACCGGGACCACCCCAAAGTGGGAGCAATTGTGGCGTGCTGGTCTGCCAGTACCATGTCATGGCGCACGCCGCGACACATAGCGGCGGCACGGTAGACCGGTGCTTCCCCTCTATCGCGCTGGCCAGCGCCGCAACGGTGGTGCGGCTGACGGCGGTCGACATGGCGCAGAAAAGGACCGCGTCGCGGCTGGGACCTGAGACTGTGGCGGCCTATGGCGAGTTCCTGAATTTCATCGCCCCTGGGTATGCCGCGCTGGCCGCCGCAGTGGAACGGAGCCCCGACGCAGGGCTTCGGGACCTGGTGTCGAAGCGCATCGACCCCGCGTCGGAGGAGCCGACGCTCGCATTCGCGCCGGAGTTCTGGAGCGAGGGGGCCATGGAGCGGGTGGCGACCCTGGCGATGGTGACGATGCAGAGCGCGTGGCGGCGGGAACAGAGCCGACAGGAGTCGGGGAAGGCGGGGAACTGGCTGGGGATACCGGTCAGCAGGGCGCTGACTCTCATGCTCAACGGCGTGTCCAATACCGACAGGGTCGAGGGGCTGCTTCAGGCAGTGGCGCCGGGCATCGACATGCCAAAGTCGCTAGTGCGCGCGTTGACCTACGCGCAGCCGCCGAGGAATGCGGACGTGATCGCGAGCTGGATGGTGTCAGAATTCGTGGAGGTGGCGGGCTAACGCGGCAGGGCTAGCCTTCAATCTTGAAAATCTCGCGACGCCCCTCGATAACGTGATCATGATAGTCCTTCATGATCTCACCCATCGCCTTCGCGTCTTCCGGCGACATGTCGTCCATGCTCATGAAGTTGTCGAGCTTCTCGACTTCCATCTCTGACACGATCGTCCAGTACTGCTCGGCCACCACATCGGTCATGATGCGCATCTTGGGGCCGCTTCCTTTTTGCATCAACAGCTGCATTGCTTTGAACTTCTCAACCATCGGCTTCACCTTGCCGGGTTTGCAATGCATGATCTCGCGAATGAGATACATGTGATGTGGTCCAGTTGACGTGAGGTCGTACCAGGACAAAGCGAGTGCGGGATCATCGCACCATCCTGGGGTCACGTCAAGCGAGTTTGGTCACGCAATGGCAACAATCGGTTGCGCTACAACTGACTCTCGAAGAGGTGGCGCGTCTCGTCGTTCATCAGCACCCACAACGAATAGCCGCCAAACAGCGTGCCCATGGGCCAGCGAAACAGGCGCAACACCGATACCACAATCATCACGTTGCGCGCCCAGCCCTGATGACTGAGCAGCGCGAAGCCAGCGATGAGACCGAATATGCTGACGGCGCCGATGACCAGCGCGGCGACAATGCCACCAATCGTGCCCACCAACAGTCCAACAATGCCGTGCGACATGAGACCGCCAAACATGCCACTGAACAGTGCGCCGAGGGCTCCAAGAATGCCCAGCACACTGTAAAAGATGTTCACGATGGCTACCACTTTGATATGCGTGCGCATCCTGCAGTCCCCGCGTTGGTATTGGTGTTGGTAGATGAGTGCGTCCCTTGAGCTCCCCACCCTACGGACGGCCGGGGCGGCGAGATTCGACTATTTCGTCCCAGTTCGAAAACGCGGCGCCAGCGACACCATCGCCACACCACCGACGATGACGATCATGGCCAGAATGGCCTGCGGTGGCAGCTCTTCACCCCCGAGCATCACGCCCAGCAACACCGCGACCACCGGGTTGACGTAGGCGTACGTGCCCACCGCCGTCGGGCTCGCCACCTGCAGCAACCACATGTATGCGCTGAATCCCACCAGCGACCCAAACACAATGAGATAGACAACGGACAGCGCCGAACGGGTGGATATCACCGCCACATCCGTGGCCTGGAGCTGTCCGGTCAGCACCGCGAGTGCCAACAGCAGCGCCCCAGCAACGAGCATTTGCATCGCGATCGCCAGCGCGGCCGGTTTCGCCAACGCCGCTTTCCGTGAGAACAGTGAGCCTGCCGTCCACGATAGTGCGCCCAGCGTGAGCACGATGGCGCCAATGGGATCAATCGCCGCACTTTTGGCGCCGTCGGCAGGCAGCACCAGCAGCCCCACCCCAACGAGTCCCACCGCCACCCCAACGAGCTGCAACGCCGTTGGCTTTGTCCCAAGGAATCGTTCGCACAGCACCATCCACAGTGGCACGCTGGCGAGTACCAGTGACGTCATACCGGAACTCACGCGTTGCTCCGACCAGCTCACCGCCCCGTTGCCAATGAACAGCAGCAGCGCGC
>JANMKU010000077.1:0-3860 GCA_031372205.1 Gemmatimonadaceae bacterium
CGGCGCTGCCGGCAACAAGCCCGAGGCATCAATCAACGTCGAAGGCGGCTCAATCACGTTTCGGGATGCGGCCGGACGAGTGCCGACGAACTATCTCAAGGATGCCACAGGGACGATCACTCCATGGAACGGCATTCAGAGCGAAATCGATCGCGGCACGCCCGTCTACAAGACTGGCGTAACGCGCAAGTACACCGGCTCGCTCTCCGGCGGTCGCGAGGGGCTCGCATACTTCGTGTCGTCGGGCTACGAGAATGATCTTGGCGTTGAGCCGAACAATTCACTGCGACAGGGCACATTCCGCGCCAATCTCTCGGTGCGTCCCTCGCAGACGGTGGACATTGCGTCGAGTCTTGGCTACGTGTGGCTCACGAGCCATCTGGGCGCGGACTTTGGCGCATCTCCGCTGTTGGGCGCGATCGTTGGTCACACACTGCGGTATCCAAACGCGCGTGGGTTCTATCCGAACTACACCCCGGAAGTACCCCAGCTGCTCTATGACAATTCGCAGAGCGTGCGACGGTTTGTCGGCAGTTCAACGCTCACGCATCGACCAACCACGTGGCTGACCCAACGCCTCATCGCGGGTGTCGATGAAACATTTGACGACAGCCGCGCGCTCGAGCGCTTTACGTCGGATGCTGCGCAAGTGGCGTTGATTGGCGCAGTCGCCGCAGGTGGTTCAATCGGACAGACCCTCAGACACAACACGATTGTCTCTACGGAATACAGCGCAACGGCGAAGCACAACATCACATCGTCGATCACGGCCACGTCGTCCGTTGGTGGCCAATTCTATCGGACGGAACTCAATACAAGTTTTCTCGGCGGCACGGGCTTCCCGGGCAAAGGCGTGGAAACGGTGAATGCAGCATCAACGCCGGTGACGGCTACGCAAACGCAGCTGCTGAACACAACCATCGGTGCGTACGGACAGCAGCAGTTTGGATGGAAAGACCGTCTCTTTGTCGTTGGCGCGCTTCGTGTCGACAACAACTCCGCGTTTGGTGATAAGCTAAAGTGGGTCACCTATCCGAAGGCGAGCTTGTCGTGGGTGGCGAATGAGGAAGGGTTCTGGCGCGACAACGCGGTGGTCAATTCGCTGCGACTCCGCACCGCGTATGGCCAGTCCGGTCGGCAACCGGCGTCCTTTTCCGCGCTGCGAACCTTTAGCCCAACACAGGGGCCTGGTGGCACGAGTGCAGTCACACCAAACTCAATCGGCAATGCCAACCTGAAACCGGAGCGCGGCGCAGAAGTTGAATTTGGATTCGAGAGTCAGCTGTTCCGTCGTCTATCCCTCGATGTCACGTACTACAGCAAAAAGACCTCCGACGAGATCATCAATCAGCCGGTTGCACCATCATCCGGCTTCTTCGTCGCGACACCGCGAAATCTTGGTCGGGTTGACAACCATGGCGTCGAATTGCTGGCAACACTGCAGCTCGTGTCGCGCAAGAATCTTGCATGGGACATTGTTGGCAACTTCGGCACGAATAAGGATGTCATCAAGGACCTCGGTGGCGTTGGAGGTGTTGTTCTCAACGCCGGCCAAACGAATGTGGTAGGCGGTCCGATCGGCGGTATCTATACGCGACGCGTTGTGTCGGCAGATCGTGATGCGACGACAGGATTCGCAACAAACGTGTTGTGCGACGGTGGCGACGGGAAACCTGCCATTGCGTGCGCATCAGCCCCGTTTGTGTTTATTGGAACGCCAACGCCAAAGTTGAGCGGATCCATCGCCAACACGATCACATTGTTCAACAGCCTTCGGCTGTACGGATTGGTTGACTTCAAACGCGGCAACCGACTGTTCAACAGCAATGAGCTGCTCCGGTGCACTGGGGCAACGGGCGCGCAGTTCTGCCGGGCCAATTACTACCCGCTTGAATTCGACCCTCTGTTTCTGGCCGAACGCGTGACCACTGCGAGCGCCGCCGGCACAACCGATCAGTACTATCAAAACGCGTCATTCGCCAAACTGCGCGAAGTGTCCTTGTCGTACTCTCTGCCGGCAAACCTGCTGCGCGGATACCGCTCTGCATCGATCACGGTCACTGGCCGAGATCTGGCACTCTGGACCAAGTACGGCGGCATCGATCCTGAAGTGAACAACAACAATATTGCGACGTCATCCACTCTCTCCGATCAAGCTGCAACGCCGCCTCTGACGCGGTTCATCGTGACTTTCAACCTCAAATTCTGATCATGCGACTCTCTACTTATCGACAGAGTCTGATGCTCGGACTCGGCGGTGCGGCCGTGATCACCTCCGTCGCCTGCAGTGACATCACGAGCCTCCAGCAGCGCAACCCAGGTGCGTTATCGGGCTCAACACTGTACGTACCGGCCAACGCGCAGCTGATCGTGAACGGAGCGATTGCTGATTTCGAATGCGCCTATGCGCGCTACGTCGTGGGCAGCGGTCTGTTCACCGACGAACTTGGGGCGGCCATCTCGAACGCAGCAAGCTTTGACTACGACGCACGACGCGTGCTCACCAACGCGACCTACGGCACGAACAACTGCGCCGCGACGCCAAGCTCAACACAGCAGCCGGGTGTCTACACGCCGCTCTCCACAGCACGAGCCACGGGCGACACGGCCGCTGCGTATCTGGAAACATGGTCTGACGCTGACGTCGCGAATCGCACAAAGATTCTCGGCCAGTCGTATGCATACGCGGGCTACAGCGTGCTGCTGCTCGGTGAAGGCATGTGCACAGCAGCGATCAACCTCGGCCCGGAATTGCAACCGGCGCAACTATTTGCCGAGGCAAAGACGCGTTTCGACAAAGCCGTTGCTGCTGCGACGGCAGCCAACGATGCGACAACACTTGGATTGGCACGTCTTGGTCGTGCGCGCGCGCAGCTCGCACTCGGCGGCGCAGCAAATCTGGCGGCGGCGGCTGCCGATGCTGCACAGATTCCCGCGACATTCGCAGTGGCGACGTCCCCCGATGCAACCAACGCGCGTCGTCAGAATGCGCTCTTCATCGCCATTTCACAGAGCTCGTTCATCACTGTCGACACGGCATTTCGCACTGTGCTTGTTCCGGGAGGCACAACGCAGGATCCGCGATCGGCCGTCACCGACCTTGCGCGCAATGGCACGGCGCCCGGTGTGCGCATGTTCCTTCCGGCGAAGGCGGCAGCCGCGGGAACGGCGATGCGTATCGCGAGTTACGCGGAAGCGCAGCTGATCGTGGCAGAGAACGCGGCAGCGACAGGTGATCTTGCTGCCGCAACTGCTGCGATCAACGCTGCACGCGCGCGGACTGCGGGTTTGCCCGCGTATGTGTTGCCGGCTGGTGCCACTGCGGCAGACCTCAAGACGCAAATTATTGAGGAACGTCGCCGAGAGTTCTCGTTCGAGGGACATCGGCTTGGCGATATGCGTCGGTACGCGATTCCGTTCGCACCGGCCGCAGGTGCGACATACGGTTCCGGTGGCGTGTACGGCTCGCAAGTCTGTTTCCCGCTGCCGGACGTTGAGCGCATCAACAATCCGACGATTGCCAAGGGCCCCTGACCAAAAAGCGTCACGCTGCATCATCAGACTCTCCTTCTCGTGCTCATGACCTTTATGCGACGACTCATTCCCGCGCTCCTCATCGTGCCGGCGCTCGCATCAGCGCAGGCACATCCGTCCACAGAAGCCATCGCGCACATGGTGGATTCCCTGGCGAAAGCATTCGTGGCGGCCGGTAGCACACCAAGCGTCGCCATTGCTATCACGCGCGGCGGTAAGACGATCGTCATGGGCGCATGGGGGAAATCCGACATCGAGCAGAACGTCGATGCGACGGCACTGTCCGTGTATGAGATCGGCTCGGCGACCAAGCAGTTCACTTCGGC
>JANMKU010000113.1:0-23584 GCA_031372205.1 Gemmatimonadaceae bacterium
GCCGTCTCGCACGCGGTGCAGCGGTGAGTACGCCGCAAGAAATGCAAAGTCTTCTGGATTGTCGCTCGATCCGTAGTCTGCAATCCAGTTCCAGCCAATGGTGAACTTGTGAAAGCGCAGCATGTCGAGCACGCCGACAGCAGGCAGCGCCACCTTCACGAGTTCCGGTCGTTGCGTCATGATTGCGCCGACCAGCAAACCGCCGTTGGATCCGCCCTGAATCGCCAGTCGATCGGCACTGGTGTAGCGGTTGGCAATCAACCACTCCAGAATGGCCGTGAAGTCGTCAAAGACATTCTGTTTCTTCTCACGCATCCCGGCCTTGTGCCAGGCTTCGCCGTACTCGCTGCCGCCGCGCAGGTTGCATTGCACGTACACGCCGCCCTGTTCGAGAAAGCCCACGCGTAGCGCGCTGAAGGCCGGTGGTAGCGCGACGTTGAATCCGCCGTATCCGTAGGCGAGCGTTGGGTGCGTGCCGTCGAGCACAAGGTCGCGTTTGGCGACGAGGAATGCCGGAATGCGTGTCCCATCCTTGCTTGGGACGAAGACTTGTGTCGTGACGAATTGTGCCGGGTCAAACGGTAGCGCCTGTGCACGGAAGAGCGAACTGAGGCCGCTCGCCATGTCATAGCGATACACCGTCGGTGGCGACGTGAACGATGTGAAGGTGTAGAACACCGATGCAGCATGTCGTTCACCATCGAATCCGGCGGCTGTGCCGAGATCCGGCAGGGCAATCGCGCGCTCGTTGCGCCCGTCGAGATCACACACGGCCACGCGGGTCGTCACGTCCCTGAAGTAGGTGACGAACAAACGCCCGCCAGCGGTGGTGACAGCGTCGATTGGGTCAGTGCGTTCCGCAATCACGGTGACCCAGTTCGCTTCTGCCGGCGCGGAGGGATCGATGCGCACCACACGACGATTTGGCGCGTGTCGGTTGGTGAGCACCAAGAGATGTCCGTCGACGTTGTCGAGCACACGCATCTCGTCGTCGAATGCCGGCCAGAGTGGTTGAAACGTTGTGGCACCGTTGCGCAGGTCCAGCACGGAAACGGAGGTTCCGTCCTTTCCGCTGCCGCGGTCGCTCACATACAGTATTGCGAATCGTTCGTCGTCCGTCGTGGACACATGGTGAAATCGCTGCGGATGCTGCGCGTCCCGATACACGAGTCGGTCCGCGTGCTGTTCGGTGCCCAGTCGATGGTAAAAGACCTGATGGTCCTCGTTCATGGCCGTGAAGGCGGCGTCGCTTTCGCCAAAGGCAGGGTATCGACTGTAGAAGAATCCGTCGCCAGCCCACGCAATGTCCGACACTTTGACCCACGTAGTGCGGTCGGGAAGATCGAGTCGCGAGTGCGTGTCCAGCACCCGAATCTCCTGCCAGTCCGAACCCGCCTTGCTCACCATGTACGCGATACGCGAGCCCGAGGCATTGAAGGTCAGTTCACTCACACGCGTTGTGCCATCTGCCGACATGGCGTTCGGGTCCAGCAGCAATTCCGGAACACCGTGCTCACCGTCTTGCAGGTAGTATACGGCCTGATTCTGGAGTCCGTCGTTTTTTGCAAACAGCAACCACGTCCCTTTTTGGACAGGCGCTGACACCCTGGGGTA
This sequence comes from Gemmatimonadaceae bacterium, assembly GCA_031372205.1. Classification (GTDB taxonomy): domain Bacteria; phylum Gemmatimonadota; class Gemmatimonadetes; order Gemmatimonadales; family Gemmatimonadaceae; genus Gemmatimonas. The sequence continues at coordinate 1,615 of JANMKU010000113.1, forward strand.
GTCCACCAATTCGGTCAGACGCCGTCGCAGATCATCGCGATACGGGATGTCCGCAAGGTAGGCGAAGGTGACCTGATTCTGGGCTTCTACCCAGGCACCCGTCTCCTCCGACCGGTCGTCCTCCAGCCATCGATATGGGTCGTGGACGGTTGTGCCGTGATACACATCCTCCTGCCGCGAATGGCGACTGACCGGGTAGCGGAGCGGGGGGGACGTGGGTTCGACCGGGTCGCGTCGAGTGGAGACGGTCGAGGCTTGGGTATCGGTCATGCGGTTGATGTCGAGATCGGTGGCAGGTAACCGACGTTGGGGGCAGGATGTCCGTTCTGGCGGTGCCAGTGCGAACGGGCGCACCGCACGATAATGGGCGGGGGTAGCGGCAGCGACCACAGCTCGCCTATGTTTTAAAGCTGCGTATGGAGTGACTCGGTGTCATTCCATCGCAGGCGTATCAATCGGCGGCCGAGTGCCCACGCACTTTCCGCATCGGCGATGCCACGTTGGTTTTGGACGAGAGACTTCGCTCTCGTGCTACACCGCGGCCTCTCGCACCGGACTCCATCTGGAGCACGGACTCGCAGCACCCTGACTGGCTATGTGTTGTTCGGCCCCGAGAGACATATGCACCCGTTTATTGAAACGCAAAAAGAGTGGATGAAGACGAACCTCCCGCCGTTTCGGCCGGGTGACACCGTTCGCGTCAACGTTCGCGTGAAGGAAGGCGAAAAGGAACGGCAGCAGGCGTTCGAAGGCGTGTGTATCGCCCGTCGTGGTGGAGGTGTGAGCGCGTCGTTCACCGTGCGCAAGGTCTCCAACGGCGTTGGCGTTGAGCGGATTTTCCCGCTGCACAGCCCCATGATCGCCGAGATCGTAGTGGTGCGCCGCGGTGTCGTTCGTCGCGCCAAGCTGTACTACTTGCGTGATGTCACCGGCAAGGCCGCGCGTATCAAGGAACGCAAGATCATCCGCACACCAAAGGTCTGACGCGTCGCACCACGGACCGCGTCCGTGGGTCGCTGGAGCCCGATCGAGCGCACGGTTCGCGCCCAGCACGGTGTGTTGATTGCGGGTATGGATGAAGTTGGACGGGGCCCGCTCGCGGGCCCCGTTGTCGCATGCGCGATCGTCATGCCGGCACGTCGTGCGATCGCCGGAGTTGACGACTCCAAGCAGCTCGATGCCCCGATTCGCGAGCGACTTGCTGTGCGCATTCTTGAGCAAGCCATTGCTGTCGCCCTTGGGGCGGCATCCGCTCGGGAGATCGATCGCATCAACATTTACCACGCCACAGTACTCGCCATGCGACGTGCGCTCGTGCGTCTGGAACGACGACTCGGCGTCGCGCCGCACCATGTGCTCGTGGATGGCAAGTCACTGCGCACCCTCGGAGTCGCCCACACGAGCGTCGTGCGTGGCGACGCGAAGTGTTACGGGATTGCGTGCGCCTCTATCGTGGCGAAAGTCACGCGGGATCGACTCATGACCTCGCTGTCCCGGCGCTACGACGGCTACGGGTGGGAACGCAATGCGGGGTACGGGACGCCGCAGCATCTCGCGGCACTCGCGCTTCACGGGCTGACACCGCATCATCGGCGACGCTTCTGCCTCGACGAACAACCCGCGTTGGCGCGCGTCGATAGCGCCACCATCATCTACCCTCTGCGCAAGGATCCTGCATGACTGACGCGCTCGCCTCCGTGTTTCGTCCCGACCTGCTGCGCGGGCAGGTCGCCCTCATCACCGGCGGTGGGACCGGCATTGGGTTCGGTGTCGCGCAACTCTTGTCGGAACTGGGCGCCCATGTGGTGCTGGCGAGCCGAAAGCCAGAACATCTCGAGCACGCGTGTGCGGCCATCACGGCGACCGGTGGCCTGGCGAGTGCTGTGCAACTCGATGTGCGCGACGCGGAGAAGGTCAAGGCCACAGTTGACGGCGTGGCGCAAACGCACGGCCGGATCGATCTGCTTGTCAACAACGCGGCCGGAAATTTCTACGCACCGAGCGCCACACTGACGCCCAACGCGTGGAAGAGCGTGGTGGAGATCGATCTCTTCGGCACGTTCTTCTGTTCTCAGGCAGTATATCCCGTGATGGCTTCACAAGGCGGCGGACGCATTGTGAGTATTTCAATGACGCTGCATTATCGCGGCTGGCCGATGATGGCGCATGCCACGGCCGCGAAGGCGGGCGTTGACGCACTGACACGCACGCTGGCTATGGAATGGGCGCCGCAAAAAATTCGTCTCAATGCGATTGCGCCGGGTCCGATCCCCACTGAGGGTGTGCGAAAGGCGTTCACGCCGCCCGCCGACAGCGGTGTCGCCGACGTGTTCGCCGTGGCGGATGCGCGCATGGCCGCGTACGCACAAAAGAGCATTCCACTGGGTCGGTGGGGAACGCCGCGTGACATCGCGAACATGGTGGCGTTTCTTGCGTCACCCGCTGGTGACTGGATTACCGGCGCCATTTTTGTTGTGGACGGCGGCGAATGGCTGGCCAAGCCGTCGGCATGAGGTGACGTCGTGACCGTCCGCACAGTGCCGAACACGGCGCGCGTGATCTGCATCACGCGATCGTTGAAGATATTTCCATTTCGTGCGCACAGTCACGTCATGCGGGTGTTGTACTGACGATCTTCCCAGCGGAACGGACTGCAGATCGCAGTCGCAGTTCGACCGATCGGGACTCGGCAACACTACGCGTGGAAAGGGAGGACGTATGCGTCACGTTCAGAATAGTGTCTTGGGCTTGCTCACGGTTGCGTCGCTCAGCGCGTGCGCCACGAAGGGCTTCGTCCGGCGTGGTCTCGATGAGCAGCGCACGGTGATGGCGGCTGAGCGCGGCGCTCGTGCCGAAGGGGATAGCGCGCTGCGGAGCGACGTGAATGGGGTCCGCGGCGATGTCGCCTCAGTGCGCGCTGACCTGGCGGCGTTGCGCGGCGAGTTGACGACACTGCGTACCGACTTCGGGGCAAAGATTTCCGCCATCGAAGGGCAGATCACGTTCGCCATGCCGGTGCACTTCGGCTTTGATGCGGCTGCGGTGCGGGAACAGGATCAGGCCGCGCTGGCCAAATTTGCACAAGTCGCAGCGGCGCATTACCGGGGCGCGATGATCAGCGTCGAGGGGTTTGCGGACCCCGCCGGATCCGCGCAATACAACCGCCAACTCTCCAAGCGTCGCGCCGACGCCGTCCGCGAGTTTCTGATGTCAAACGGTCTGGATGCAGCAAACTTGCGATCAGTCGGATACGGCGAAACGCGTCAGGTGCGTTCCGGTGCCGCCAAGGACGCTCCAGGCGCCGAACAGAATCGTCGCGTGACTTTTGTCGTGGAGACGTCGGCTGAGGTGACGATTGCCGCCATTTCGATGCGATAATACGACCGTTTGCTACGCCTGAGCGCGTACGGCGCGAGAGGCATCGGTGGCCGGTTCCCTCTGGAGTCGGCCACCTCGCGTTCTCGGAACTAATATTGTGTAGCGGTGAACGAGTCCATCGCGCCCGGATGGATGACCCTTTTCGACGGCATGCCCACTACCCAGTCATTTGTCGACCGACTCGTGCGGCTCGACCCTGCAACGCAACGGATCGACATCGGCTGTGATGTGTTGCCGCCGGTGCTGAGACCGCAGGCAGCACTCGGCGTGATGGATATCACCGAGTGGTTTGGGGACACGAGCGGCGGAATTCGCACCTATCTGCTGCAAAAGGCCCAGTACGTCGCGACCCGGCCGTGGTTGCGGCATGTGTTGACGGTGCCCGGCGAACGCGACGCGATCACTGAAGACGACGGTGTTCGGATGTATCGGTTGCAAGGCCCACCGATTCCGCGCCAAAAGCCGTACCGCTTCATGCTCGCCACACGCAGCGTTGCCAAAATTGTGCGGCATGAGCGGCCGGACATCATAGAGATCGGCAGCCCCTTCATCGTGCCATGGGTCGTACGGCACGCTACGCGCGATCTCGACGTGCCGCTCATCTGCTTCTATCACTCCAACTTGCCGCGCATGTTCGCGCCGCGCGCTGGCCGGAACGGCACAGCGCGTCGCTTTGTGTATCGCGCGTCCTGGCGGTATATGCGGCGACTAGATCGCCTGTTTCCGCTCACGGTGGTCACGTCAGACTTTTCGGCCAACGATCTCGCGCGCGAGGGAATTACTCGGATCGCCAAAGTGCCACTCGGGGTCGACCTGGAGTGCTTCAATCCACGTCGCGCCGCCTGCGCCGCCGAAACGCGTCGACGCTTCGGACTTCCAGCAGGACCACTGGCGGGATTCGTCGGCCGATTTGCGAGCGAAAAGGAGCTCGACATGGTGCTCGACGCCTGGGCCGTTGTGGAGCGTCGCACAGGGGCGCGTTTGGCATTGGTTGGCGCTGGCCCGCTTGAGGCCATGCTTCGCGCACACGCGTATGGACCGCGCGTGACGTTTGTACCGTTCCAAACCAGTCGCGACGCGCTCGCCGACCTGCTCGCCGCGTTCGATGTGTACATCGCCCCGGGGAGCATCGAGACCTTCGGCCTATCATCACTTGAGGCCTTGTCCAGCGGGACGCCTGTGCTGTCGGCGGATCAGGGGGGCGTCGCGGAGCAGGTGACGGCGAGCGGCGCTGGACGCACGTTTGTCTCGAGTGTTTCGGCGTCGTTGGCGGAGGAGGCGATCGCGCTGTTCGCCGCCGATCTGCCCTCGTTGGGACGGCTCGGTCGCGTTTTCGCGGAGACCGAGCATTCGTGGGACACGGTCTTTGAACGGTTGTTCGCCGTCTATCGTGATGTGCTCGGACGCGATGTTATCGGGCGCGATGTCCCCGGGCGCTGAGGCGCCGGCCCGCGAGGGATTGCTGGTTTCCATTCACGACGTCACGCCGGCGATGGACGTGTCCGTACGGCGCCTGTGGGAGCTGTGTCGCCGCCATGGTGTGACACCGGCCCTGCTCGTCGTACCGGATTGGCACGGTGCCTGGCCGATCGAGTCGCATCCGGCGTTTGTCGAGTGGGTACGCGCGTGTGCGGCGAGCGGCGCGGAGATTGTGTTGCATGGCGAACGACATGATGAAGTTGGACTGCCGCGCACGTGGCGAGACGCGCTCCGCGCGTTCGGACGCACGGCGCGTGAAGGAGAGTTTCTCACCTTGCAGCGCGACGCCGCCACGGCACGGATTGGTCGAGGGTTGGAGCGACTTCGTGCCCTCGGTCTGGCGCCGATCGGATTCATCCCGCCGGCGTGGTTGGCGCGCGAAGCGACGCACGACGCAGTGCGCGATGCGGGGCTGCACATGAGCGAGGACGCCGCCACCATTCGGGTGCACACCGCGCACACACGGCTGTATGCGCCTGCGCTGCGCTGGAGTGGTCGATCGACGGCGCGCGCTGTGGGGTCGCGTGTCATGGCGGCCGTGCGCTGGCGCACGCAGCGAACCGCCGCGTTGGTGCGTCTGGCGCTCCATCCACAGGACCTCGACCACCCGGTGACGGCGTTGTCCGTCGAGCGTGAAGTCGCACGGTGGACACGCGCCCGCCGAGTGATACAGTACACACAGCTGTGACCGTCGGCGCGGCAGGCAACGTTGACGCCACGGCGCTTCGTCTGGCGCTCTTTACCGACACGTATCCGCCGCAGGTGAACGGTGTGGCGCGTACACTTGAGCGCCTCGTCGCGGCCGTTGCAGAGCGTGGCGGCGTCACGCGCGTGTTTTCCGTGCACGACCCTGAGGCCCAGTCGTTCCCGCAGATCGTGCGTTATCCCAGTACGCCGTTCTGGGCGTACCAACAGCTGCGATTGGCATGGCCCCGACAGGCGCTGGTCCAGGCGGAATTGCGTGCGTTTGCGCCGACGTTGCTACATGCGGCCACGGAGTTTGGGGTGGGGCTGGCCGGCCGTTCGGCGGCACGCGCCCTCGGGGTGCCCTTCGTCTCGTCGTATCACACGAGTTTTGCGGCGTACGCACAGTTCTATCATCTGGGGCTGTTGGCGCGCCCAGCCTGGCGCTACATGCGCTGGTTCCACAATGTGGGGCGGCGCACCTACTGCCCGACGCAGTCGATCGTGGACGAAGTGACGGCAGCGGGTTTCACCAACACCGCCGTGTGGTCGCGCGGTGTCGACACGGAGCGATTTTCACCGCGATTTCGGTCATCGGTGTTCCGTCAGCAAATTGGTGTGGCCGAAGACTCGCTCGTGGTCACTTATGTCGGTCGACTCGCCGAAGAAAAGGGATTGGATGTAGCCATGCGCGCGCTCCGTCTTGCGGACGCTGCACGACCGGGACGCATACGCTTCGTGGCTGTCGGCGATGGCCCCTATGAGGCGGCGGTCCACAGCCAATCGCTGCCGGGCAGCTACTTGCCAGGCAAGCTGCAGGGCGATGCACTGAGTACGGCCTACGCGTCGGGCGATGTGTTTCTCTTTCCGTCGACCACGGACACGTTCGGCAACGTGTTGCTGGAAGCCATGGCGTCGGGGTTACCTGTCGTCGGCGCCGACGTTGGTCCGACGCGGGAACAGTTGGCGCCAGACCGCGGATGGTTGATGCCACCCGGAAATGCATCGGCGTTTGCCGAGGCGCTGGTCGCCCTCATCGACGACCGTGCTCGGCTGAGGCACGCGCGGGAGAAAGCCCTGGCATTTGCCGCCCAGAAGAGCTGGTCAAGTGTCTGGAACACACTGATCAGTGACTACCTGACGCTGCATCGCCCTCGCTAGATTGCGCGACGGTTGCTGCGGGTCCGCAGTCGATCGCTCCGGTAGCTCAGTTGGTAGAGCAGCGGCCTTTTAAGCCGTAGGTCCTGGGTTCGAGTCCCAGCCGGGGCACTCTAGCACGTGTCATGCACGTAACGCTTTGACGGACGACGGACCGTCATAGTACGCGGTTGACCCGAACCGCGTAGCAGTCGAGGTTCCGGCGATGAACTTGCGTGGAATCCGGTGCGTCGTCACCGGCGGCATGTCGCGACTGCTATGCGGAGGGATGGCGATTGTAGGCACCGTGTGGTGTCCCGCGATCGGCGGCGCACAGATCAGCGCATTGCGCAGTGCCCGACAGCCGGTAGACTCACCCGCGACGATCGTCGCCCAGGGTTCGCCGCGCGCTGCCGCGCAGGAATTCATTCGGCTGGCAATCGCGGCCGATTGGGCATCGGCCGCCGAATATCTCGCGGTGCCGTCGGCCAGCAGATCGAGAGCTCCCGAACTCGCGCGGCGGCTCAAGATCGTGCTCGACCAGCGTCTGGTGCTCGATGCGCGCGCGCTGTCGCCGCTGGCCATCGGCGACACCACAGACGGGGACCCGGCAGGCGACCGCGTGGGCGCTGTGCGGGCCGAGGACGGACGTGATGAGGAGATCCGTCTCGTACGGATGCCGAACGCGCAGCCACCGCGTTGGGTCTTCGGGACGGAGACGGTGCGCCGCATCGACAGCTGGTACGAAAACCTTGGTACGCCGTGGTTGCGCGACCGCCTCTCGCCCGCCCTCATGCGCGAAGGCCCGTGGCACGCGTTCTACTGGCAGTGGATCGGTCTCGCTCTGGCTTTGCCCGTGCTCGTGTTACTGTCGTGGCTCATCAGCGCGGCATGTCGTGCGGCACTCAAGCGGGTGACGTCACGAACGGCGACCGAGTGGGATGATCTCCTACTGCACAGTCTCCGCGGTCCGTTTCAGTTATGCGTCGCCGCACTGGTCGCCGGTCCGTTGCTTGATGTTTTATCACTCAATACGCGACTGGCGACAGTCATTGGGTCGATGACGCGGGGCATGGTGCTGCTCGCTCTCTTCTGGGCGACGCTGCGCGTCATCCGTGTCGTGCAATCGCACGTGGCGAATGCGGTGTGGCACGGTGGTGATAGCCAGCAGGCGCGAACCCTCGTTCCACTCCTCGGCAACATCCTTCGTGCAACGCTCGCTGTAGTGGCACTGCTCGTGCTGCTCTCGCAGTTCGGCTACCCAGTGGGCACGTTGCTCGCCGGACTCGGAATCGGCGGAATTTCCGTGGCGCTCGCGGGTCAGAAGACCGTCGAACATCTCTTTGGTAGTGTCTCGCTCGCGGCGGACAAAGCGTTTCGCGTTGGGGATTGGGTGCGCGCCGGCGCCACGGAAGGCGCTGTTGAACGCATCGGCCTGCGTTCGACGAGCTTCCGCACGCAGGAACGCACGGTGGTCCGCATCCCCAATGGCCGACTGGCCGACGAGCGCATCGAAACGTTTGGCGAGCGCGATCGCATGTTGCTGCGGACGGACATCGACATCACGTACGGCACATCCACTGCACAGATCGATCGGATACGCGATGACATCGAGGCGTTACTGCGCGCGCATCCGAAGATTTGGCCTGACAGACTGCGCGTGCACGTGGTCGCGCTGACCGACTCAGCGATCCGGTTGCGCGTCATCGCGTGGTTCCAAACGTTCGATTACGACGCGTTCCTGCCCATCCGTCATCGGATGCTGCTCGACTTTCTATCGATTGTTGAGCGCAACGGGTCTGCGGTCGCGTTCCCGTCGTCCACGGTATACAACGTGAATGCTGTCGTGACACATCCGACTCCCGGTCCTGCGCCACAGTAATGGTGCGCGCGTGATGGTCTCATCGTGACCCAGCCCACGGCCGTGCTCCTGATGCCGTCACCGTTGCTCGCCACGGAGTTGGCGGCGGTGCTGATGCAGGGTGCAATCACCGCAGGGCTGGCGGCCCTTTGTGCGCATCTCTACACCCGGTACAAGCGCCCATGGTTCGGGTGGTTCGCTGTAGCGTGGGCGATTTACGTGGCGCGGTTGCTCTGCATCCTCAGTTTTCTGCTGACGGGCGAACGCGTCTGGTTGTATGGGCATCAGGTGACGACCGGCTGGACGGCGTTGGTGTTGCTCTGGGCGGCATTCGTCTTCCTGCGTCAGCCCTTGGCCCGTCCGGCCTATTTGCTGGCCGCCCTGTTTCCGCTGATCTGGTCGTATGTGGCCATCTATCGACTAAACCTGTTCATCTGGGCAGCCGTGCCGGCGGTGCTGTTCCTGAGCGGCGCCACCATGTGGACTGGCTGGGTGTTCTGGCGACATCACCGCATCGCCGAGTCCACCGGTGCGCGATTGCTCGCCATCGCGTTTGGCCTGTGGGGCGTCCATCATCTCGACTATCCCTTCCTGCGCGCGCAGGGCGCATGGTCGCCGTGGGGCTACTACCTCGACATCAGCTTTGAGTTGCTGGTCGGTGCGGGTCTGGTGTTGCTGGTGCTTGATGACCTTGGCCGCGGTGTGCGAGCCCTTTCTGCGCTGTCGGGTGACTTGCATCGGCACGATACGGGTGCTGACCCGCTCGATCTATTGCTGTCCCGACCGCTGACGCTAGCTGGAGTGCGCGGGAGTGCCATGTTCCTCTTCGACGGAGAGAGTTTGCTCGACGGCACCACACCCTCCCAGTCGTCTGAGGTGGGGACCATTGGCCGGTTCGTTCGCGGTGCTGGCACCTGCGCATCGTGGGAGAACACGCGGCCCCAGCAGTCGGTGGTGGGCGCGCTCTCGCGGATGCGACTTACCCATCGCCCGCAAGTGGTCACGGCACCAGGAGACCAACCGTTTATCGCGGCCCTGCCAGTGAGCGTGGGCAATCGGTTTGTTGGTGCACTGGTGATGTCTGGTGACGTGCGCAATCCGTTTACCGCGCTGGACGACGACTTCCTCCTGGCACTGGGACAGCAGGTGGGGGCGGCGCTGGAACAATCAACGTTGGACCGACAACTGGCGGCGCGCACCAGGGAACTCGAGCAACTCTCCACACGCATGGTGCGGCAACATGAAGAGGAACGGGGACGCCTGTCACGCGAGCTGCACGACGAAACGGCGCAAGTATTTTCGGCCGTCAAGATGCAGCTCGAAGGTCTCCGCCCGGCGATCGGCGTGAGTGGCGGCAGCAGACTTGATCGGCTGCTTGAACTGGTCGATACGGGGATTCGCAGTATTCGTCAGGTGACCAGCGACCTGCGTCCCTCGTTGCTTGACGATCTCGGGCTTCTGCCCGCGCTGCGTTCGCTCGTCAGCGATTTCGCGGAACGGACCGGTATTCGAGTGACGCTCGCGGCGCCGCCAGCACTTCCAGTGCTGACCACGGATGCGGACCTTGCCCTCTTTCGTGCGTTGCAGGAGGCCCTTTCGAATGTGGTGCGCCACGCCGACGCCGGCGCGGTGGAGGTGGTCCTCACGCTGGAAGACGACCATCTGATATTCGTTGTGCATGACGACGGGCGCGGCTTCCCCGTGTCTCGTGATCGTGCAGTCAGCGTACCCGAGGGTCGTATGGGCTTAGCCGGAATGCGCGAGCGAATCCTTGCACTCGGCGGACGAGTAACGGTGAGCAATCAGGCGCGTGGCGCCGAGGTCCGTATCACACTCCCCGTGCTGATCGGGGCCGTGGTATGACCCCGCCCATCCGCGTCATCGTCGCTGATGACCACGCGTTGGTGCGAGAAGGCATTCGCCACGTCCTTGATGCTGAACCGGGCATCGAGGTCGTCGCCGAAGCGTCGAATGGTCGCGACGCCGTGGAGCTGGCGATGCAGCATTCTCCTGATGTAGTGGTGCTGGACATTACGATGCCGATCGAGACGGGGCTGGCGGCAGCGGCCCGCCTGCGCCAGTTGCTCCCACGCGCGCGCATCCTGTTGCTAAGCATGCACGACAACATAGAGTACGTGCGTGAAGGAGTACGCATAGGGACGCACGGGTACATTCTCAAAGACAGCGCCGGTGCGGAATTGCGTGCCGCGATCCGCGTGGTGTTCTCGGGTGGGACGTTTTTCAGTCCGGCCATCGCACGACGACTGGCAACGCAAGACGTGGCGATCACCGAGGTGGTGGACTCGCCGCTGGCCCAGCTCACGCCGCGAGAACGCGACGTATTGCGCGGCGTCTCACGAGGGCTCACCAACAAGGCGATCGCCGGTGAGCTGGGGATCAGTCGCCGCACCGTCGAAGCGCACCGTGAGAGCCTCATGCGCAAGCTGGCGATCCACAACGTCGCCGGCCTCACCAGATTCGCCCTCGACGCTGGTGTGACCGGGGATCCCTGACGGGGATCCCTGACGGGGATCCCTGACGGGCCCTCGCGTCAGTCCGTCCAGGTGACGGGATCGCGGGACAGGTCGTCGCACTCGTGACCGCCTGCCGATTTGCAACGCCTTTGGCGTTTGTCAGGAACGCGAGACGACTGGCGGTGTCCGACCGACGTCTTGCGCCGTAGTTTGTTGCGGTGAATCGGAGACGCCGCCCACCTCGTCCCCTCGTGATGCCCCGTCCAATACGCGACGTTGCACTGCTGTGCCTGTGTCCCGTACTCCTCCTCGCGTCGTGTCAACGCGCCGGTGGTCGTACGCGCAGCCAGGCACCGCAGCCGCGGACCGCCGATGTAGCTGGCCGACCGCTGCTACCCAGTGCCGTCGCGAGAATCGCACCATCCGCCGTGATGACGCAGCCGACGGTGCAGCCAGAAGAGGTGGCGAAAGTCGTGGCGGCAGTGTTCGGCGACACGAGCGCGCTGCACCCATCGGCGGCGCTGCTCGAGAGCTCTGAACCGGTGTGGGACATCGATGTGCGTTCGTACGAAACACGGGAGCGCGTGATGTTCTACGTGCAGTATTTCAGCACGCAGGCGCGCGAGCACTTCCAATCGCGACTTGCCCGCGGCTCCCGCTATCAACCGATGATCCGCGCGAAGCTCCATGCGAGCGGACTGCCTGAGGATCTGACCTATCTGGCGATGATCGAAAGCGGATACGACACGGACGCGTACTCGAAGTCCGCCGCCGTCGGCATGTGGCAGTTCATGTCTAGGACGGCGCGCGAGATCGGCATGCGGGTCGACTGGTGGGTGGACGAACGCCGCGATCCGGCAAAATCGACCGATGGGGCGATTCGATTTCTTGGCGAATTGCAGCAACAGTTTGGTTCCCTCTACCTTGCGGCCGCCGCATACAATGGCGGTCCGGGTCGCGTCTCGCGCGGGCTGACGCAGTTTGCTAGCGAGTTGGAAGGGTCGGCAGGTGAGGATCGCTTTTTCGCTCTCGCGGAACGCAACTACCTGCGTCCCGAGACGAAGGACTACGTGCCGAAGTTGATTGCCGCCGCCTTGATCGGCAAACAGGCGAAGCGCTACGACATGTCCGTGGATACGCAGCCCGCATTCGCGTACGACTCAGTCTTCGTGCCAGCGGGAACCACTGTGTCAGCCGTCGCTAAAGCCAACGGGGCGACCGAGGCAACGCTGCGTGATCTGAATCCGTTCGTGCTGCGCGGCATGGCCCCGCCTGACGGTGGCCTCTTCATTCGCATTCCGGCCGGAACGGCTGACCAGACCGAGTCCGCCCTCCGTGGAATGCCGGAAGCAGCACGGGTTGGTTTTCGCACCGTCTCCGTGACGAATGCTAAGTCGACGCTCGCCGGCCTCGCCAAGCTGCACGGTCTAACGACGCGGCAAGTTTCGTGGTACAACCCGAAGCTCAGAATGCTGAGCAAGGGTCGCTTGGCGCCGGGCCAGTCAGTTCGGATACCGACACAGGCAGCGATCACCTTCGCGCGTGATGTTCCTGATCCATCGATCGAGCACTACGGCCCAGCGCCGAGGCGCCGATCGACGGCGCGGCGCACGACGGCGACAACGCCCCGAACCGACGCGCGCCGTCGCGTTGTCGTTCCCGCGAAAGCTGCATCGGCGTCGGCGAAAGGAGTGGCAGCGGCGAAAGTCGCAGGGCGCGGGAGACCGGCGGCCGGCGCGAGCACCGCCGCGAAGCGCTCGAAGACTGTGACCAAAAAATCGGCACCTAAAACCGCCGAGAAATCGGTTAACCCCAAGTCTACTAAGGCAGTCGCTGCAAGCGCGAAGGGAAAGAGCGGTTCCGCACACACCACGGCCGCCTCACACAAAACTCCGGCGCCCAAGAAAGCGGCCGTAAAGCAGCGCTAACAACGCAGCGTGAACGACGTGCGCGGCACGCGATGGTCTTAGTTCAGCGTGCCGCGTCCCCGATAGCCCCGCATGACCAGGCTTTCGTAACCGTTCGCGGGGTCGTTGCCCAGTGACAGGGCGTGCTGTACCGCGTTTGGACCGCGATTGTAGACGAGGAGCGCCAACCGCAGGTTGCCCTGATACTCGCGAATGAGCGAGCGCAGATAGCGGAATCCAATGCGCAGGTTGACCTCTGGGTTGAGGAGCTGCTCGTTGGTCACCGTGGCCTCGAACTCACGCGCCGTACTCGGCATGAGCTGCATCAAGCCCAACGCGCCGGACGGGCTCTTCGCCCGCGGGTCGAACACGCTTTCGACGCGCACCAATCGAAAACCCAGCTCCGGTTCGATGCCCGCTGCCACCGCCGCATCGTAGATTTTCCGCGCGAGATCAGGGGCGATGCGATAACGCGTGGTGTACGTGTAGATGCGATGCCAACGCCCCAGCGACTCGCCATGCACGCCAATTTTGGAATCGAGGCCGAAGGGCAGCGCACTCAATGGCTGCGTTTTTGGCCCCTTGATGGCGTCCGCCGCCCGCCGCCAGAAAGGCTCGATCAACAACTGTTCGGCCGGCGTCGCCCGAAGCAGCGTTCGCTCAAAGCGCGCAACCGCAGGTTTCGGCACTGACGGCGTGAAGACAAGCGCGAGGGCGAACGCGGTGCTGGCGGCCAAAAAGACGTGCGTCAGGCGACGTTTCCGTATCCGCCGGTGCATGCGTCGACGCCGCGCCCGGGCGTCAGTCACTGCCTTGCTGTCAGTCAAGTGCTTGCTGTCGTTCACAATACCTCGTGTCGCGGGTTCGATCAGCGGGACCTGACAAAATCTCCTTTCGTGCCGCCGCGCTTTTCGCGCAGCACGATTCCCGAGATCATCATCGTTTTATCAACTGCCTTGGCCATGTCGTACACCGCCAACAGCGCGACCGACACCGCTGTTAACGCTTCCATCTCTACCCCGGTCTGCGCCGTTGTTCGCACAAATCCATCGACACGTACACCGGGGAGTGCTTCATCGAGACTAACGGTCACCTCTACACCAGACAACGGTAAAGGGTGACAGAGCGGGATCAGGTCAGCCGTACGCTTCGCGGCCTGGATACCAGCAATGCGCGCAACTGAAATCACATCTCCTTTCGCTAACGTATTGTTTTTAATAGCGTTAAGCGTGTTTACCTCCATTGAAATATAGCCACTGGCCAGCGCAGTTCGTAGCGAAAATGGCTTGTCGGCGACGTCAACCATTCGAAAACGACCGGTGCTGTCTATGTGCGAAAGCTCACGCGCGGCTTCTGCGAGGCTAGCGGACTCATCCATAAGAGTACTCCGGTGATAAATGGTCGACAAGGGAAGAACTGTATCCCCGAGCGCGATTCATGTCCGCAGGGTTCTATGCAATAACGCGACGACACGCGCACCGAGGAGCTGCGGACTGACGTTCCCTTGTGCACGGAGCTTCGCCGTTTCGACGATGACGACTGCTGCCGCGGCGCGTCTGGCGTCGGTGTTCTGGCCCGCGATGACCAGCTGATAGGCGCGTGCGTGCAAGAGCTGTGTCAATGCTTCGAGTGTGTCAGTGAAGGCCCCGCGCGCCCCAGCCACTCCCTGACGCATGGCAACTTTCGTCCGTTCAGCTGCGCCAGCGGGAGTTGCCGGCTCAAGTGCTGCCGCGAGCAGCCGACGCGCCGCGGACACCGAGGCGTCAGAGGCACCGCCGGCGAGGAGGTCACCGGGAGCCCCGCGGCGGATCGCCTCATCGGAGGGCCTGACGGGGAACCGGCGCTGCACCGCGGTATCGCCAAGAAACGCGTCCATGTCGGCGGGCCGAAGTGGAGGGACGCGAACGGACACGACGCGCGAACGAATAGTGGCCAGCAGCGCACCGGGTTCGCTGGTCGTCAAGATGATCGTCGTTCCGGGGGGTGGCTCTTCCAGCAGCTTGAGGAACGCGTTGGCCGCCTGATCGGCGCCTTCCTGCGATACCATGCGTTCAGCGTCGCCAATAACGAACACCGCGCGCTTCGCCATTGCCGGCCGAGCGGATGCCCGCGCCACGATGGCTCGCGTCGTGGCCACAAAAATGCCCTCACTGCCCGGCGGTGGTGTCCACAAGCCGTCCGCCGCCATGCGCTCCGCCACTGCCTCGGCGAGGTCTGCGGCGACGTCGTCGGGTGACGCGTCGCTTTCCTTAAGACGAGGCCTGGGGAAGGACCAACGGAGGTCTGGATGCACGCCGCGTCTCGCGTACCGGCAGTGCTGGCACTCGCCGCACGGTTCAGAGAGCCCCTCCGACTGAGCGCGTTCGCAGAGCAGTAACTGGCCGAGCCAGAGGGCGAGCCGTTGTTTGCCAACACCACGCGGGCCAGAGAAGAGCAAGCTCGCCGGCAGGCGACCGTCGTGCCACGCGTTCGCGAGCCTTGTCCTAAGCGCGAGTTGTCCGTACAGGGGGCGATGCGCCATGCTGTGAATATACAGTCGGCGGCACCGTGCCCGCGGCATAGAGCCTGCCGCATAAAGCCCGCGGCCTACAGACAGCGGCGCGCGATTTTGCGAGTATGTTGGAGGGCATGGAACGCCTTAACTGCACAGTCCTGACGCTGCTGGTGGCACTTGCGGGTGTCGCACCAGCACATGCGCAGCCAACGCGCGCTCGCGCGATCGGCTTGGCTCCGGGTGTGTTTCAACCTGGTGCGCTGAACGCGATCACCGATGTCGCCGGCGTGGCCGTTGGACACGCGACACTGAGTGCCGGGGACTCGGTGCGGTCTGGGGTGACCGCCATCCTGCCACACCGGGGCGACCTGTTTCTCGATCGGGTACCCGCCGCTCTCCATGTTGGCAATGGTTTCGGCAAGCTACTCGGTGCGACCCAGCTGCGAGAGTTGGGCGAGCTGGAAACGCCGATTCTCCTGACGTGCACGCTATGTATTTGGCAGGCCGGCGACGCGCTGGCGCAATGGATGTTGCAGAAGCCTGAAAACGCGTCCGTCCGTTCGATCAATCCGGTGGTGGGCGAGACGAATGACGGACAGCTCAACGCCACGCGAAAACGGCCCGGCCTCGCTGCAGCTGTCGCGCAGGCACTGGCGGCGGCCGACAGCGGACCGGTGGCCGAAGGGAGCGTTGGTGCCGCGCATGGCACGGTGATGTTCGGGTGGAAAGGCGGCATCGGTACGTCGTCCCGAAAGTTGCCGGCGGCGCTCGGCGGATACACGATTGGGGTGCTCGTGCAGGGCAACTACGGCGGTGTGCTGCAGATGGCCGGTGTTCCGATTGGGCAGCTTCTGGGGAACTACGCGTTTCGACTGGAGACCGCCGCCCTCCGTCCACCGGGACAGAATGACAACGGTGGCATGGAGCGGGGCGATGGCTCCTGCATGATCGTGATTGCCACCGACGCTCCGCTGCTTTCCCGCAATCTGGAGCGCGTCGCTGCGCGCGCGATCATGGGGCTCGCCCGCACCGGTTCGAGTGCGTCAAACGGCTCGGGTGATTATGTGCTCGCGTTCTCTACGTCGCTGTTGGTACGACGGCGGCCGGCGACGGTGTTGGCCAGCGCACAGGAATTGGGCAACGACGCGATGTCGGCCGTGTTTCAGGCTGTGGTGGAAGCGACCGAAGAAGCGCTCTACAACGCCCTGCTCATGGCCACGCCGGTTTCGAGTCGCGCCGGACGCGTTTTGCCGATCCCCACGGACTCGGTGCGCGTCTTGCTCCGCGCACGAGGCGTTGGCGCGCCCGCGCGCTGACCCGTTGCTTGGTGCGTCCGATGGTTTCAGACGTTGTGTGTCCGAGGGCTCGCCGTGTGGGGATCGTCTTCGGGACAGTGCGGCGGTGCGAGCAGGTCGCTCAGGAGTGCGCCCGCGGTCGCCCGGCCGCCGGCGCCGGGACCTTGCAACACGAGGGCGCCGGCAGACTCGCTCGTCACCACCACACGATTGTCGGCCTCGTGCACGGATGCCCACGGACTGTCCCTGCTGAATCGCATGGGGCGAATTTGGCCGACGTAGGCACCGTTTTCGTGCACGCAGGTGGCAATCATTTTCAACACGTCGCCGTCGGCTGACGCGCGGACCGCTCGTGTCCACACGTCGGCGTCAATACCCTGGCGCTCCACCGGCAGCGAGCGCGGGTGAACGCCAAAGGCCAACCACGCCAGCACGCGCAGTTTGTCTTCGGCATCCTCTCCCGAAAGATCGCGCGATGGATCGGCTTCGGCGAACCCCAATCGCTGCGCGTCGCTGATGGCGACCGTCATGTCGCGGATCTGTCCTGCGCGTCCGAGGACAAAATTCGACGTTCCGTTGAGAATCGCGTCAATGCGCGTGACGCCGACACCAGCGGCGCCGGTCCGCAAGCAACGAATCACTGGAATGGCGCCACCCACGGCCCCCTCAAAGTCGATGCGCGTTCCGTTCGCGCGCGCCAACTGTTGCAACTCGGGACCGTGGGCGGCTAGCAGCGCCTTGTTTGCCGTGACGACGCGGATACCTCGATGCAGAGCCGTTTCCACCAGGGTTCGCGCAGTGGTGACGCCGCCGATCGCTTCGACGAGGATGTCGATATCGTCGCCGAGCAGTTGCGTTGGGTCGGTGGTGCAGGGAACGGCCGACACGCTTCCGTGTTGGATGCCCCGTTCGATAGGTGGCCGGACGCGGTCCCCGTCGCGCACGAGAATGCGCTCCACGGACGGCACGGCCGCGGCGGCGTTGTGTTCGCTGAGCAAGTCGAGCAGCGCCCCGCCAACGTGCCCACAGCCGGCCAAAGCAATGCGACGTGGCCTCGTTGACGTCACGCGGTGAGGCGCGGTTGGCGAAGGGGGCGTCGGGGCGATTGCTGCGCGGAGAATACGACTGACCTGTTCTCCTTCGATGAGAAACCCATCATGACCATGTTCAGATGACAGTTCGTAGTAAGTGGCGCCGCTTTCGCGCGTCCACTGCTGCACCACCTCTGCCGGAAACAGCAGATCACCGGGAATGCCAACGCCGATAAGGCGATGGCCGAGCGCCGACAGTGCGTTGGCCACTCCGCCGCGTCCGCGTGCGACGTCGTGGGTGTCCATCGCCCGCACGAGCGCCTCGTAGCGGTCGGCGCGAAAGCGATTAACGAGTCGTTCGCCATGCGCCGTGAGCCATTCGCTTACGCGAAAGGCTCCATCCGCGAGCTGCGTGCGACCGAAGCGGCGCTCAAGCCCATGCGGCGTACGGTAACTGAGCATGCCAACCATGCGGGCAAGCGCGAGGCCGTCGCGTGGACCGCCAATCGCGATGGCGCGCTGCATGATCGCATTCCAGGCGATGCCTTGCGCTGTCTGTGCCGCTGGGGCCGCCAGCACGACGGCGGCGCGTACCCGTTCCGGGAATGTGGCGGCGAACTCCAGCGCGACCATGCCACCCAGCGACCCGCCGCACACCAGCAGCGGGATTTTCACATCGAGTGCATCCAGCACGCGCGCCAACACGGTGGCGTGGTCGCGAATACTGAACCTCGATGACGGCGGGGTGTCTGCCGCGCCATCGTCAACGGTCTCGTCAACCGCTTCGTCAAAGGTATGGTCAATCGCGTCATTCGCGTTGTCGACGAGCGTCGCGCAAAGAACCGCATGGTGTGTGGGGTCGATGGCGCCCCCCACGTGGATGACGTTGCTCCACCAGTCGGTTGCGTGCGACGTGCCAGTGAGCGCGTGGATGACCAACACCAAGTTGTCACGTGCAGGTGCAATGGTGCCTTCGAGACGATAGTGCACGGTTGTTGCCGTACGGTGCGATCCGTTCTCGAGCGTGATGTTGTCGATGGTCAGCGACTCCTCTCGCACGTCCCACGCGCTGTTCGTTTGACGCACGTCCGGTGTACGGATATGCGTCGAACGCGCGGCGGCCTCGTACCGCGCGATGGTGGTCACGCCGCACTCTCCCGGTGTTGCGGACCCGACCGCACGGCCCGCGTGGCGTCAACCGCCACTGCAGCGGCCAACGCACCATCGATGTCGGTGAGGAGATCGACGATGCCTTCGAGCCCGACTGAGAGACGAATGAGATCGTCCGTCACGCCAGCCGCGCGGCGTTCCAATTCGCCGAGTTGCTGGTGTGTGGTGGACCAGGGGTGAATAACGAGACTCTTCGCATCGCCGACATTGGCCAGCAGCGAGAAGAGTTTTGTCGCCTTGATAAATCGCTTCGCGGCCTCTTCGCCGCCTCGCACGCCGAACGTCAACACGCCACCGAATCCGCCGGTGAGGTACTTGGCGGCTGTGTCGTGCGTCGGATGCGACGCGAGGCCGGGGTAGCGCACCCACGCCACCGCCGGATGCGATTCGAGGAACTGTGCGACGGCGAACGCGTTGCTCGAGTGCTGCCGAATGCGGAGCGGCAGTGTCTCCAGTCCCTGCAAGAACAGAAATGCGTTGAACGGTGAGAGTGCGGCACCAATGTCGCGCAGCAAGAGCACGCGCAGGCGGACCGCGAAGGCAATGTTGGTTCCGTTCACATCTCCGAACGACTCGGCGAACCGGACACCGTGATACGCTGGTTCTGGTTCTTGATAGAATCGGCGAAATCGCGACGATGTGCTCCAATCGAAGCGTCCGCTGTCGACGACAACGCCGCCGATCGACGTCCCGTGGCCGCCGATCCACTTGGTCGCGCTGTGCACGACGACATCGGCGCCATGGTCGATCGGCCGCGACAAGACGGGCGCGAAGGTGTTGTCGACAACGAGTGGCAGATTGAACTCGTGCGCGAGTGCGGCGAGGGCGCGCAGGTCGGGCACGTCCAGCGCCGGATTTCCAACGGTTTCAACTAAGACGGCGCGGGTATGGTGGTCGATTGCAGCCGCTACCGCTGCGTGATCATGAATGTCGACGAAACGGGTGCGGATCCCGAGCCGCGGCAACGTATGGGTGAGCAACGCCACCGTGCCGCCGTACAGTGAGCGCGACGCCACGATGTTGTCTCCCGCCTCCGCCAGGTTCAAAAGGGCCAGTGTGAGCGCCGCCTGACCACTCGCTGTGGCGACGGCTGCTACACCGCCTTCGAGCGCCGCGATCCGTTGTTCGAAGACGTCGGAGGTGGGGTTGTTGATCCGCGTGTAGATGTTGCCGAAGGCGCGCAGCCCGAAGAGATCGGCCGCGTGTTCGGGGCTTTCGAAGACAAACGATGTGGTGGCGTAGATCGGAACGGCGCGCGCACCCGTGGTCGGGTCGGGGGACGGCTGGCCAGCGTGCAGGGCCAGCGTTTCCACGGATGGGGCATGGTGTTCGAATGACATCGGGCACTCCGGAGTGAACCAGTGAGTGCCGCCAGTGCAAGTGCGCGCCCAAGGACGGGCGCACGATCGCGGTTTAGCTCATTCTTTAGCGTGGCGGCAAGCGGCGGCAAATCACCACGGGTGCGGGATGCACCAGGTTGTCTTCAGTTTTTTAGATCGACGACTAACTCGCAGCAATGCAAAACAGCCCGCGCCAATTTCTCGTCGCGGGCCGAAGCACCACGACTTAGACGGATGGTCAACGCCATTGGCGCTGGTTCGCGGCCCGTCAAATCGGGGAAACTGCCGCGCACAACAGAGTATCTAACAACGACGCCGGAATAGCAAGCCCAACCTGCGCAAACACCGTGCCGCGGTCAGATCGGCTTGTAGACCGCCATGTAGACGGCCAGCCCTGCGAGCAGCGGGAGGAGCAGCAGAAACGGCCTCGCGAGCGCGGGACGCCGATACGGGAGCAGGACGATGCCACTGAGCAAGAGCCAGATCAGCATCTTGACGATGAGCCAAGCGGGTGGCATGCCGCGCACCAGACCGAGACGGGCCATCATACCGAATCCGCCCAGCAAAATGAGGAACGACCCAACGCCGAATACGATCGACACGAGGCGCCGTGTCGCGGAGTTGGCCTTCGTTCCGCCGTTCGCCGCGTGGACGGCCACACCGCCAATGGCCACGAAGAGCATCGCAATGCCGATGACGTGGATGATCTCGTACAGGTCCCGTGGAAACATTCGGCGGTGAGTTCAGGTGGAAGGCTGTGGCAGCACGGGCTCGTGCACATCGAACGATGAGACGGTGCCAGGTGAGAGCAACCGATAGCTGTGCAGTGCGCGCGACAACGCCTGCTGCGCCGTGTCGCCGGTGGACGACAGGTGACCCATCTTCCGGCCCGCCCGTGCTTCCCGTTTGCCGTACAGATGGAGGCGACTTGACGGCACGGATAGCGCGTCGACAAGACAGGGCGGAGCGTTCTGCAGCCAGACGTCGCCCAACAGGTTGACGATGGCCGCCGGCACCAGCGTGTTGGTGGCACCGAGTGGCAAGTCGCAAATCGCGCGCACCAGTTGTTCGAACTGGCTGGCGCCATTGCTGCGCTCACTGTGGTGATATGTGTTGTGCGGTCGTGGTGCGAGTTCATTCACGAGCAGTGCGCCATCACGCGTCACGAAACACTCCACGGCGAGCAAGCCCACGATGCCCAGTCGCTCCGCGATGCGCACGGCCAGTGACTGCGCGCGCTCGACCATCTCGACAGCGACCAATGCCGGAGTGACGGCCCACGTCAACACACCGCTCGTATGATGATTGCGCGACGGGGGATATACGGCGACGTCGCCGGATGGACGTCGGGCCACGAGCACGGACAGCTCGTAGTCGATGTCGACGCGTTGCTCCACGACACACGGCTGTGCGCCGAGCGACGCCCATGCGTCGGCCGCGAGGGAGGGGTCGGCGAGCCGCACTTGCCCTCGCCCGTCGTAGCCGCCGTGCGTGGACTTCGCGATGCTCGCGCCGAATTGCCGAACGGCGTCACTGACATCGTCGCTGGATTGCGCGGCCACAAATGCGCCGAGTGGAAACTGCTCCGCGCGCAGCCACGTTTTTTGGCGAATGCGATCCTGAACGACGTACACGGCCTCACGACCAGGTCGCACGGGTGCGTATCGCGCGGCGGCATCCATCACGTCGGGATGAATTTGTTCGATTTCGAGCGTGATGA
>JANMKU010000303.1:0-29185 GCA_031372205.1 Gemmatimonadaceae bacterium
CTTGGTGCCGCCGACGTCTATACCAATGCGCATCATCGGCAGAGGATGCGGCGCGGCCACTGCCGTCACAAGAGGGCGGAGGACAACGCGCTCATGATTCGCTCTGTACACCAGTGCGGTATCGGTCCAGCCATGCCTGACTCCAGGACGCAAACGACGCGTCGTGCAGGGCTTCGCGGGCGCGCCGCATGAGGTTGACGAGGAATGACACGTTGTGCAGCGCAAGCAGGCGCGGGCCGAGCATTTCTTCGCTGGCAAAGAGATGGCGCAAGTAGGCGCGATCGTAACGGGTGCAGCAGGCAGACACGCAGTCGTCGACGAGCGGACGCCGATCGAGTCGATAACTGCTGCGGCGGATCTGGACCGTGCCGTCGTGCGTGAACGCCGTGCCATGTCGACCCATGCGCGTTGGCGCAACGCAATCGAACAGGTCGACACCGCGACGAACGCCTTCCACCAGATCGTCGGGAAAGCCCACGCCCATCATGTAGCGCGGCACCGTTGGCGGCAGCAGTGGCTCGCAGACCTCAAGCGTGGCATACATGTCCGCCTTGGCTTCGCCGACCGAGAGGCCACCGATGGCGATGCCGTCCCAGTGGCCGGTGGAAAGAATTCCCTGGATCGATGCACGACGCAATTCTGGATCTGTTCCGCCTTGCACGATGGGAAACAGGGATTGTCTCGGTGCCACGCGGTCGTGATCACGATCCATCGTCTCGAGCGCGGGCGCGCCAGCCGGTAGCGCGAGTTCTGGGACGTCACCTCGGCCGTCGGCCGTAATGCGGTCGAATTCCACGCGGCACCGATCGAGCCAGCGCAGACTGCGTTCCATGGCCGCGCGTGACGCCGAAAGTTCGGATTGTCCGGCGATCAGTTCGTCGAGCTGCATGATCACGTCGGCGCCGATGTTCCGCTCGATGCGCATGACGCTCTCGGGTGTGTACTGATGCAGCGATCCATCAAGGTGACTGCGAAACTCGACACCGTGTTCCGTCACACTGCGCAGTTTTGACAGCGAGAACACCTGGAAGCCGCCCGAGTCAGTGAGCATCGGACCATCCCATCGTGTGAACGCGTGCAAGCCGCCAAGCGCGCGCACGACCATATCGCCCGGTCGGAGATAGAGGTGGTACGCGTTCGATAGCATCATTTGTGCACCTGCGGCAGAAACCTCGTCCACCGACAGTCCTTTGATGGTGCCGTGCGTGGCAACGGGCATGAACGCGGGTGTCGCCACCACGCCGTGCGGCGTGTCAAACCAGCCAAGGCGTGCGGCGCTGCTGTGGTGCGATGTGCGAAAGGCGAAATCCGTCACGATGCTGGTGATTTGTGTGAGCGCGGGTCGAGGGGTAAATATGTCGGCATGTCATCACGCCGATTGCATCATCCTCGTGCCGTCATGCACGCCGCCTTGCTGTTGTGGTTGGGTGCGTGCGGTGGTGGAGACTCACCGACGGCGCCCATCGTGCCGGTGGTTCCGCCGGTCACGACGCCGCTAACCATCCCCGAACTGACGCGTGAGTTCCGTGGCCTGTGGGTGGCGACGGTCGCCAATATTGATTGGCCGTCGCGCACGGGGTTGACGATTACCGCGCAACAAGCCGAACTCACGGCCATTCTCGATCTCGCGCAGCGCACGCGACTGAATGCCGTGGTACTGCAGGTTCGCGCCAGCGGTGACGCCCTCTTTCCGTCGCAGCTCGAGCCATGGTCCAAGTCGTTCAGCGGCACACAGGGCGTCGACCCGGGCTGGGATCCATTGTCCTTCGCGGTGGCCGAGGCGCACGCGCGCGGCATCGAGCTGCACGCATGGTTCAATCCGTTTCGCGCCGGCAATCTGAGTGATACGCTGCGCTTGGCGGCGTCACACTTTGCGAACCGACGCAAGGACGTGGTGCGCTACTACTGTTCGCAACTGTGGTTCGACCCTGGCGAAAGCGCGGTGCAAGACCAGGCAATCGCGGTCATTCGCGATGTGGTGCAGCGGTATGCCGTGGATGCGGTACATATGGACGATTTTTTCTATCCGTATCCGGACACCAAGTGTCCGAACCTGGATTTTCCAGACTCTGCTGGATTTGCGAGGTATCAGACTAGTGGTGGCACACTGGTGCGCGGTGACTGGCGCCGCGACAATGTGAATCGGTTTGTGGAACGATTGTACCGCGAAGTCCGCCTGCTGTCGCCGTCGGTGCGCGTTGGCATTAGCCCATTTGGCATCTGGCGTCCCGGCAATCCTGCGGGTGTCGTCGGACTTGATGCGTATGCGTCGATCTATGCCGATTCGCGCTTGTGGTTGCAGCGTGGCTGGGTGGACTACCTGGCGCCGCAGTTGTATTGGTCGATCGCGTCAACCGGGCAGAGTTTCCCAGCGCTCGTTGACTGGTGGACGCAACAGAACACCTTGCGCCGTCACTTTTGGCCTGGGCTTGCGGCCTATCGCGTGGCAGACGGCACCACCAGTGCCTTTCCGTCGTCCGAGATTTCGGCGCAGGTGACGCTCACGCGCCAGCGCAGTTCGGGCACCGGTGGTCCCACGGGCACGGTGCTCTACAACACGTCAACGCTCCTGCAGAACCGCGATGGCCTTGCAACAGCGCTGGGCAGTGGCGTGTTTCTCTCCGATGCGTTGGTGCCCGCAACGCCGTGGCTGGACGGTCAGGTGCCGCTCGCGCCAACAGTCGCGGTGAGCGCACTGGCCGGGTCGACGACCTTGCAACGCGTCACCATTACCGGTGACGGGGGCGAAGGGTTGTCGTGGTGGGCCGTGCGGTGGCGCACGGGCACCGAGTGGTCGATGCGAACGATTCCGTCAGCGAACCGCACGACGGACATTCCGGTCACGGTGAACGGCGTTCGTGTGGACGCGGTCGTTGTCCAAGCGATCGATCTCGTTGGCAACGCGAGTGCGCCTGCGGTGTGGCGCGTACCAAGCGGCTGATGGCGTGCCGTTGCGCGTCCGTCGTGTTACCGTCACCGTAGCCCACGCCCCGAGGAACGTCATGTCGCGCCGTATCCGTCGCACCACGCTGCTCATCGTTGGTCTCTCCGTCGGCGTAGCCTGCACGCTGCGTGCGCAGTCGGCGCCAGGATATGTGCAGTCGTCGCACGATATCCCCATGCGGGACGGCGTGACCATGCACCTGGAGATCTTCGCACCGACCATGCCGAAAGAGTCGCTGCCATTCTTGTTGCAACGCACCCCGTATGGCGTTGGCGCGGCTGGCGCGCGCTTGACCGGCAGTTACAAAGAGCTCGCGGCGGACGGCTACATCTTTGTGTTCGCGGACATCCGCGGGCGCTACAAGTCGAACGGCACGTTCATGATGCAACGGCCGCCGCGGCCGCTTGATGGCCCGGCAAACGCCATCGATGAGAGCACGGATACATACGACACCATCGCCTGGCTACTCAAGAACGTGCCACAGAACAACGGACGTGTGGGCATGCTCGGCGTGTCGTACGACGGATGGACATCGGCGATGGGCATGCTCGATCCGCATCCTGCGCTCAAAGCGGTGAGCCCGCAGGCATCGCCCGCGGACATGTTTCTTGGCGACGATTTTCATCACAATGGCGCGTTTCGCCTGAGCTACGGCTTTGAATACGCGTTCCTCACAGAAGCGAGCAAAGAAAACTCCAACTTTGCGTTCGACACGTACGACACCTACGAGTGGTACCTCGCGCTGGGCCCGCTATCGAATGTGCAGTCGCGGTACCTGAAAGACCGCACGCTGCCGACATGGAACGACTTTGCCGAACATCCCAACTACGACGCGTTCTGGCAGCGACAGGCGATGAAGCCGTATCTCAAGCGGGTGACGATGCCCACGCTCAGTGTGGCCGGCTGGTGGGATCAGGAAGATTTCTACGGACCTGTGACAATCTATCGCGAGCTCGAGAAGCACGACCGGAGCGCGCAAAACTCGCTAGTGGTCGGCCCATGGTGGCATGGCGGCTGGAGCAATGGAGCTGGCCAGAAGATCGGTGCCATCGATTTTGGATCGGCTACTGGTGAGTACTATCGACAGAAAATCCAGGCGCCGTTCTTCGCGCACTACTTGAAGGATCTTGGCAGCTTTACGCCGGCCGAGGCCACGGTGTTCGAGGCTGGCAGCAACACGTGGCGCACGTTCACCGCGTGGCCGCCAAAGGAGGCCGTCACGCGTTCACTGTATTTCCATGCGGGTGGTCGATTGTCGTTTGACGCGCCGCGTGCTGGGGAGGGCGCCGGTGTCGATCGGTTTGTCAGCGACCCCGCGAAACCGGTGCCGTATCGCAAACGGCCCATTGAGCCCACGTACTATCCCAAGGGTTCTGGGTGGCGCACGTGGCTGCTCGAGGATCAACGGTTCGTGCAGAACCGGCCAGACGTGTTGAGCTGGGAAACAGCGCCGCTCGCGGACGACGTGATTGTTGCCGGCGACATCACGGCGAAACTATTTGCCAGTACCACCGGACGTGACGCCGACTGGATTGTCAAATTGATCGATGTGTATCCGCAGGAAGTCGCGCCAGATCATACGCTGGGCGGCTATCAACTCATGGTCGCGAACGACGTATTCCGCGGTCGCTTTCACCGGTCATTCGAAGTGCCCACGCCCTTGATTCCGAATCAGGTCACGCCCTTTACCATTGATCTCCACACGCAGAGCTATCGATTTCTCAAGGGCCACAAGATCATGGTCCAGGTGCAAAGCACATGGTTCCCGTTAATCGACAGAAATCCACAGACGTGGGTGCCAAACATTTTTAAGGCCGCGGCGACTGACTATGTCGCACAGACCCACTCCGTCTGGCGCACACCTGCTGCCGCATCGCGCGTCGACATCCAGACGGTACCCCGTTAGCCGCCGCTCGGCCCCTCACGGACTATCCGCCATGTTGGCGGTGCGCCGCGTCTCAGGCATTGTCACATAGACAATGAGCGAGGCCACGATGCATGTGGTTACGTACCAGTAGAACCAGGTCTCGTGTCCCATGTTCTTGAACCAGAGCGCGAGATACTCGGCCGTGCCGCCAAAGAGCGAGACAGCCACCGCGTACGGAAAGCCAACACCGAGCGCACGAATGCTGGTTGGAAAGAGTTCGGCCTTGACCACGGCGTTGATCGCGGTGTACCCGCTCACGACCAGCAGGGCGAGCGTGAGCAACAGAAAGGCCACCATCGCGGATTTGGTCGAACCGAGCGCCGTCAACAGTGGGACCGTGCCGAGCGACCCGAGTACGGCGAATGTGGTGAGCACGGGTCGGCGACCGACGATGTCCGACAGTCCACCAACGAGCGGTTGCACGAGCATAAAGACGGCAAGCGACGCAGCGGAGATGAGGGTCGCATCCGCCTTCGTGAAACCAGCCGTGTTGACAAGGAATTTTTGCGCGTAGGTGGTGAACGTATAGAACGCGACGGTGCCACCAGCGGTCAGGCCAACCACGGTCGCGACGGCACGCGGGTGCTGCAACAGTCCGCGGATCGACGACGCGGGTGCGCCTTGTCGCGACGCACTGCTGGTTTTGAAGGCGGTTGTTTCCTCGAGTCCACTGCGCAGGCGCACCGCGACCACCGCACACATCGCGCCGATCACAAACGGAATGCGCCACCCCCACGCATCGAGTTGCGGCGCGTTAAGCGTGCGCTGGAGCACCAACAATACGCCCAGCGCCAGCAACTGTCCCATGATCAGCGTCACATATTGGAAGCTCGACCAGAACCCACGGTGTGTCTCGCCGGCCATCTCGCTCAAGTAGGTCGCGCTGGCGCCGTATTCGCCACCAACGCTGAGCCCTTGCAGCAAGCGCGCGAACACCAGGAGCGCCGGTGCAGCAACGCCGATCGTTGCATAGCCCGGTGTGAGGGCAATCAACAGCGACCCGGCGCACATCAGCAGCACCGACGTGGTCAGGGCCGCGCGACGCCCCTTGCGATCGCCGTATCGTCCCAGCAGCCACCCGCCAACCGGGCGCATGAGAAAGCCGACGGCAAACACGGCAGCCGCATTGAGCAATTGCGCCGTTTGACTCGCCGGGGGAAAGAAGGCTTTGGCAAAATACAGCGAGAACGCCGAATAGACATACCAGTCATACCACTCGACCAGGTTGCCGACGGAGCCGCCAAAGATCGAGCGCAGCCGGTGCGAGGTGCTCAGTGAGGAGGGCGACGTCATTGCGACGGGACGAGGAGGGAACTGCCGTGAACGCAGCGCGAACGGTAGCATTCACTCCGCGCGCTGTCGATGGCCGCGCCTATCCCCGTGGAGATCTCCCGCTGGTGCTTCGCTACATCGCCGTATTCAAGTTCCTGCAGGCGCTCACGCTATTTGCCGTCGCGCTGGCCGCTTTTCAGATGTTGCGACCAGAGATTGCGATACTTGTGCAAGACTGGGTGGAACAGCTGCCGATCACGGGTGAGCGCAACGCCGTCGAGCACGTCTTTGGATGGGCGACAGGACTGGCGTCAAATCAGGTGCTGGGCATCGGGATCGGCGCGCTTTTGTACGCGTCACTGTTCTTGCTCGAAGGCGTCGGTTTGTGGCGCCGAAAAACCTGGGCCGAGTGGCTCACAGTGGTAGCGACCTCGCTGCCGATTCCGTTAGAGGTGTATGAAGTCGTGCGGCACGTGTCGCCCCTTCGCGTACTGGCGCTGGTCGGTAACGTCGTCGTGGTGTGGCTGCTGGTGTCACATCTGCGGCGACTGGCGCTGTTACGAGCCAAGGCGGAGTTCCGGCCGCAATAACTAGCCGCCGGTGTAGCTGAGGTGTGGATGAGGTTTAGTTGGGAACGATCAGTGCCTTGATGACCTCTCGGTTCGCGACGGCACTGAGCGCCGCGTTCGCTTCATCGAGCGTATAGCGCGCCGACACCGCATCAAGCCATGGCAACGTCGCCCCTTGATGCGCCAGCACCTGCAGGGCGCGGTGAAAGTGTGAGTAATCGCACCCCCAACAGCCGCGAATTTCTACGTGACGACGATTGATCTGTCGATGCGGGTTGAGCGAGATGTCGCCGGCGTCAGTGTATTGCCCCGCGACCACCACCACGCCGCCATCACGCACCATGTCGAGCGCCTCGGCCACAGCCCGCGGATCGCCGGCGGCCTCGATCACCACGTCGACGCCACGACCGCCATTGGCCGCGCGCACCGCTTCCGCACGTTCGACTGGAGGGAGGTCGAGTGGCACCACGTGCGTTGCGCCCATGCGCAGTGCGAAATCCAGGCGCGGCTGCGGTGCGCCGACCGCGATCACCGGATGCGCGCCGGATAGCGCCGCCAGGGCAATCGCCGCCTGGCCAACTGGCCCCACGCCGAGTACGGCCACTGAGGCCCCGAGTTTGATGCCACCACGTTCGACGGCGTGCAGCGCTGTCACGAGGCCGCAACCGCCGGCGATAAACTGGGAGGGATCCAGTCCGTCCGGGATGCGCAAGAGTTTGACGCCCGGCTTCATCCAGATGTGATCGGCCCACCCGCCAAGTGGACCGTCGTGTACGCCGTACGTGATGCCATAGACTTTGCGGTGCGGGCATCGCGTGGTCTGCTTGGTGACGAGGCACTCGTAGCAGGCGCCGCACGTTTCGTGCACGTCAAGGAATGTGACGAGATCGCCCTCGCGAAACGGCACACCGTCCACGTCAGCGATGGTCCCGCGGATCTCCGCGAGATGCCCAATGGATACGTGACCAGGCACGATCGGATACGGCACACCCGAGAGTCGACCATGATGCAGGTGCACGTCGGTGCCGCACACTTCAGAGAACATCGTGCGCAGCATGGCGCTGCCCGGCGTCAGCGCGGGCCAAACCAGTTCGCCGATGACGAGCGGTGCATGCGGCGCGGTCATGATGGCGGCGCGAATGGTGCGCGCGCTCATGGTCGGTATGGTGGCATTGGGTTTGGCGTGTCGAGGGATGCGGTCGGCAGCGCGCGCTCGGTTAGCGCATAGGCCGCCGCCGAGACACCACGTGGCGATGCGATTGGCGCCATGCGTGGCGATTCAACGGCACATCGAACTTCCACGTTGCTGGCGACGGCCCATCCGGTGATGCGCACCGTGGGTCCGCTCCAATCGCTCACGTGATCGTCGGCGGCCACACAGTCAAAGGACGCCAGAAACCCCGTCCCTTCGTTGTCCACCCGTGATCCCGCGGGCAGCATGAGTTCGACGTTGGCAGCGAACGCATGGATGGAGATCTCCGTCACACCGGCCCCGAATTTCGCGCTACGCAAATCCAGTTCCATGTTGGCGAATGACGCGCGGAGTTCAAGGTGCGACGGGATGCGGTGGAAGCCTCGGCGCTCCAGATTGCCAAATACCGAGCGAACGCGTTCCGTGCTGGTGTGTCGCGCGACAGGCATCACGACACGGGGCGACGGTGTGCCCACGGGGAGGTCGGCCACGAGTCGATCAAGGTCGGCGAATGCGGCGGGCAGTTCCGGCGCGACATCGCGTGGAGCGTCGGTCATGAGTACCATTGAAAGAGTGCGCGTAAGCTACCTTCTCCGCCTCGGACCGTCCATGTTTTCATTTCGAACAACCTCGCTGATCGCTTTGGCCGTGCTCACGCCTGTGTTCGGCGTGTCACATCGTTCCCTGTCCTCGTCGGTCACGACGCGCTATCGCTATGAGTCGCAGACGGAGCAGAGTCTCGACTTGACCGCCGTTGGAGGCGGCAAGCAGAATTCCGTGCTGTCGCGAACGGGCTGGCTCACCGTAACGCTCACCGATTCAGCGGGCGGGAAGGTGATGCGGGCCGTCATTGACTCGATTAGCGCCGACGCCGAGTCGCGCGAAGCGATGGGGGCCGCATCGCTTGATAGCGCTCGCGGATCGGTGTTCACTGGGTTTGTGACGCCCGACGGCGAAGTGAGCCACTTCATCATGCCATTGCATGTCGGCGCGCTGGGCGCCCTGCTCGGTGGTTCGCTCGATGAGTTCTTCCCGCGCGTCAAGCTCGGCTGGAAGCGCGGCGAGAGTTGGAACATTGCGACCGACAAACCGCAGATTGTATCCAACGGCCAGTTGATGATCAAGAAGACGACGATGTACACGGCGCGCGGTTCCGTTACTCGCGACGGCGGGCCGGTGGACGCCTTTGATATCACTTTCAGCACGACGTCCAGCGGCACGCAGCAGGTGGGCCAGAGCAACGCGAAGGTCGAGGGCGCGTCGTCCGGGACCGGTACGTGGTTCATCGCGCCAGATGGTCGGTTTGTTGGTGGGACGCGATCAGAGAAGAACGATCGGACGCTGATGCTGTCTGGCGCGCCTGCCCCTGTGCTCGTCACGGCGCTGGTGCATACAACGATTTCCGTCGTCCGATAGTTCCGCCGAGCGCGGATAGATCCAATAGGCGAGTAGCGCCGTAGACCGTGTGCTGGATGGTTCGTTCCCGCGGCGCGTCTACGTGACGCACGCATCAATCCAAGCGCACGTCGCTCATCGCCCACTGGAGTCTTCGCATGCCACTTCCATTCTTCACCCGTCGTTCGCGGCGTCTTGCGGCGCTCGCAGTTGTTGGCGTCGCCGCGATCACGGTAACACAGCGCGTCCTCGCCTCGGATCATCAGGACACTCCTGAGACAGAACTCAATCCGCGCATGGACATCAATGACGTATATGCGTTTCCGGGCTCCGCCGCCGGTCGCATCGCGCTCATCCTGACGACGTCGAGTCCGATTGCCGGACAGACAGCGTCGTTCGATCCGAACCTGCTGTATCAGATCAAGATCGACAACACGGGTGATGCCGTGGAAGACCTGGTCTTTCAGGTAACGTTCGACGAAGGCACTGGCGCCACCCAGAAGTACACGGTTCGTGGGCCCGTTGCCCCGACGCGCACCGGCACCACGGCGACGCTGATTACGACGGGTGATGTCGTCACCGGAAACGTCGGCAGTGTGGCCGGCTCCGCGACTGCGACGCAAGCGTTCGCCGGCATTCGGGCGGACCCATTTGTGATCGATCTGGAACAGTTCTTCAACATCATCCCCGACCGCCGTCCGTCCACTGGCCCCTTGTCCATCCAGTCGGGACCAGCTGCCGGTGCATTCCGGACACCTGGCGTGGATTTCCTGCGGCCGTTCAACACCCTCGCGATCGCCATTGAAGTGCCGAAGACGTTGCTGCTGGCCAGCACCGACGCCGCCGCCAAGTTCGGCGTGTGGGGCACGATCAGCCGTTGATGCGCGTCTTCTCCTTCTTCCATACTTCCGGAGTGCAACTCATGCGTTCTTCGTTTTCTCCACGCACGCTGGCGCTCGCGCTCGCATTGCCGCTGATGGCGGCCTGCTCGAGTGACGACAACACCACCGTCACTGGCCCCAGCACCACGCGCATCTACAATCAGGTCGAGCGTCTCGGCAACCCACTCGTGAGCGAAGTATTTTTCGCCAAGCGCGATCATGGGCTGCACAACTCCACCGCACCTGCGACGGATGTGGTGAACGGGTTCGGCGACAAGATCAAGGCATTCACGAATGCGTTCAACCGTGGCCCGACGATCGCCAATACGCTGGCCGCTGTGCTCGTGCCGGACATGTTGTTGGTATTTCCGAACCGCGCTGCCAACACATCAGGATGGTTGAGCTGGGCACTCGCCAATGGATACGGCGGGCGCAACCTGCAGGATGACGTGGTGGACGCTGGCTTGACGGCCATCTTCGGTAAGTTGCTGGACCCGAATGCCACGGCGCTGGCCGGCCTCACGTCGGACAATGTGAGCACCAGTGTGCGCACGTACGGCACGACGTTCCCGTATCTCGAAGCGGCACGCTAATGCAACGCCGGGTGATGGTTGCGGCGCTCGTGGTAGCTGCGGCCATCACCGCTGGCGGCGTGTGGCAGTCGCGTGCGATGTCGCGAGCCGCCGTTGTGGCGAGTGGCGCCGGTGACGCCGCGTTCAGTGAGCTTGCTGACCGCGACATGCAGATCAAAGTGTGGCACCAAGCGCTTGATGCCGATCCGACAAGCGCCCTCGTGCTCGGGCAACTCGCGGCGTTGCATGCGCAGCGGGCGCGCGAGGGCGGAACGTGGGACGACTATCTCCAGGCCGAGGCGTATGCACGCCGATCGATCGGCAAGCGGACCCATCGCAACGGCGCGACGTCGGTGACGCTGGTGACGGTCTTGTTGGCGCAGCACCGGTTTGTCGAAGCGCGAACGGAAGCGGCCGCGTTGGTCAAGCGCGAGCCCGACATTCCGCAGTACCGCGCGTTGCTTGGCGATGTGTCCATGGAGCTCGGCGACTATGCCACCACGCAGGCCATGTTTGATTCGGCGTGGAGCGAACGCGGTGGGCTCTCGACGGCGCCGCGGCTCTCGCGGTGGCTTGAGCTCAATGGCAATGTGCGGGACGCACGACGCATGCTCGTGGCGGCGCGCGACGATGCGATGTCGCGTCGTGATGTGGCCAAGGAGTCGAAGGCATGGTTCAACATGCGGGTTGGCGATCTGGAGCTGCGGGCCGGCCATCTGCGCGCCGCTGACGTCGCGTTCCGCGCTGGATTGGCGATCGAACCCAACGACCCGCGGCTCAACGCCGCGATGGCCCGATTGGCCGCCGCCCAAGAGCGTCCACGTGACGTTATCCTATGGGGAGAACGCGCCATCGGCATGCAACTGGATCCTGCAACGCTCGGCCTTGTTGGCGACGCGTACGGCGCGCTCGGCGACACGGCGAAGAGCACGGAGTACTTTCATACGCTGGAGGTTGCGGTGTCGGCACAGCCCGGCCCATTCCATCGGGCATGGAGCGTGTATCTGCTCGACCACAACCTGCGGGTCGCGGAGGTGTTGCAAAAAGCGCAGGACGAACTGGTGGAGCGAAAGGACATCTATGGCTACGACCTGGTCGCGTGGGCGCTGCATAAGTCCGGACGCGACGCGGAGGCGACCACGATGATGCGTGAGGCGCTCAAGTTGCACACACCGGATCCCTTGCTACGCCGACATGCGGAGGCCATTGCCAAGGCATCAGGGCAAACGGTGCTCGCCAGCACCGGTGCACCTACCTCGGGGAACTGACGCGTGTCGGAGCTGTGGGCGTTTCTGCAAGTGGGATTCCGCCATATCGTCGCACTTGATGCGGCGGATCACATTCTGTTTCTGTTTGCGTTGGCGGCGATTTACCGCGGGCGAGATTGGCGCGCCGCGCTGTGGGTAATCAGTGCGTTCACGGTTGGCCATTCCATCACACTGGCGCTGGCGGTCACCAATGTGCTGGTGTTGCCGACCTCGCTGGTGGAGTTCCTCATTCCCGTGACGATCGTCGCCACCGGTGTCGAGAATGTGATCCTGCGCGAACGCGCAGCGGTCGGGACGGGCGCGCGGCATCGTCCCCTGTTCGCGGGCGTCTTTGGACTGGTGCACGGAGCGGGGTTCGCCGGCTACCTCAAGAGCTTGTTCGTTGCGAACATTGCGATACCGCTGTTCGGATTCAACGTCGGTATCGAGCTCGGGCAGATCGTGGTGTTGTGTGCGGCAGCGGCCTGCTACCTCATCGTCGATCGCCTGCTGCGCCTGTTGCCGCATCGTGCCGGTTGGCCGAGTGCGTTCAACATGCGACTCGTTGGCGTCTCGTCGGTGATCGCAATTGTGGCGACGGGTTGGGCGTGGCAACGGTTCCCGCGATGACTCGTGGTAGCGTGCGACGCTTCGGCCGCGATGTCGCTCGCGTTGGTGCGTTGGTCACCTTGTGCACGACGGCGGCGTATGCGCACCCGATTCACACGACGCTGACGGTGATCACGGCTGACGCTACCGGCGCCACGCTTCGCGTGCGTGCGTTCGCCGACGATTTTTCTGGTACCGTCGCGCGATTCGCAGGCAAACTGCCGCCAGCCGATTCATCAGCGACTGACAGTGACGTGCTGCGGTACGTTGGCGCCCAGTTCAGCGTGTTCGACAAGTCTGGCGCGCGCGTGAGCTTGCAATCGTGCGGCATCAAGCGCGAGAAGGAACTCTACTGGCTCTGCTTTCGCGCCACGCTGCCGAGTGGCGGGCGTGGCGCAAAGGTTCTCAATCAGATGCTGACCGAACTGCACAGCGATCAAGTGAACATCGTGCAGGTGGAGAGCAACGGTGCAAAGAAGACGATGTTGTTCACCAAGGGCAGTGCACCGGCGTTGATTGGCGCGTAGCTCGCCGATCGTGCGGTCTACGCGGTCGCGCTAGACAGCCGTTTTTGTGCTGCCCAACCTGAACACCTTCACCAAGCCCAGGCCGCTGACGATAAATACCGCGAGCCACGCGAACCCAATGTTCGTCTTGCCGTAGAGAAAGCTGCCGGTGCCGAACAGCGCCGAATACACGAACGTGCAGCCAATGACCCACCCAGCCAGCGACACCGTGAGACTGTCGGGCGACGGACCAACTCCCGCTTCCGCGCGCACGGCCGTCCATCCTGGTCCAGCGGGTCGGACCAGTTTGTAGAATGAAATCAGCGTCGCGCGATCCGTTGGCGGCGTCATGAACGTCACCGTCACCCAGATAATTGTGGACGCGACGACCGTCGAGATGAGCGTCCACTCGGCCGGTACCGGGTGTCCCATTTTTCCCGCGACAAAGAAGCCGATCGAGATCACGAACGAACTGCCCATCGCCGCCACTTCACTCCACGCATTGATGCGCCACCAGAACCAGCGCAGCAAGTAGATGAGCCCCGTACCGGCGCCAATCGACAAAATGAGATTGAAGCTTTCGGCCGCTGTCTGCAGCGTGAACGTCAGCAGCGCGGCGATCACCATCAGCATGGCGGTCGTCAGTCGTCCAACCAACACATAGTGCTTCTCGGTGCCGACGGGTTTGATAAACCGACGGTAAAAGTCGTGCACCAGATACGAGGTGCCCCAGTTGAGGTGCGTCTCAATGGTGCTGCGATACGCGGCCAGCATGCCGGCGATCATAAAGCCCAGAAATCCGGCAGGCAAGAACACGAGCATGGCCGGGTACGCCATGTCGTTGCCGATCAGGCTCGGATTGACGTACGGAAACGCCGTCCGGATGCTCGCCAGATTCGGATAGACGAGCGTAGAACACAGCGCGACGATGATCCACGGCCACGGACGCAGTGCATAGTGCAGCGTGTTGAAGAGCAGTGTGCCGCCGAGTGCGTCGTTCTCGCTTTTCGAGGCAAGCATGCGCTGTGCGATGTAGCTGCCACCGCCCGGCTCGGCGCCTGGATACCACACCGACCACCACTGCACGGTGATCGGGATGATGAAAATCGCCAACGCCGTCGGCCAATCACTGAAGTCGGGCATGACGCCCAACAGTTTCGGATCGACCTTCTCCAGCATGCCGGCCAGTCCGCCCACCGCTGGATGTTGCAGCGAATAGTAGGCGAGCGCGAACGTGCCGGTCATCGTGATCGAGAACTGCAGCGAATCGGTGACGAGCACGCCCCACAACCCGGACACCATCGCGAAGAAGATCGTCATCGTCGCACACACCAGCAGCGTTTGATACTCAGGCCAGCCGAGTACCACGTTGCCAATTTTTACCGCGGCGAGGTTCACCGTCGCCATGATCACGCAATTGAAAAACAGCCCAAGGTAGATGGCGCGAAATCCGCGCACAAACGTCGCTGCCTTGCCCGAGTAGCGTCGCTCGTAAAACTCGAGATCCGTGACGACGCCGGAACGACGCCACAGTCGCGCGTAAAAGAACACCGTCAGCATGCCTGTCAGCAGGAATGACCACCACACCCAATTCTGCGACACGCCTTTTTCGCGGACGATGTTCGTCACGAAGTTTGGTGTATCGGTGCTGAATGTCGTGGCTACCATGGAAATACCGACCAACCACCACGGGGCCGCACGTCCTGACGTGAAAAATTCCGTCGTGCTCGACCCCGCGCGTTTGTAAAAAAACAGCGCTGGGAGGAACGAGATCACTATCGAGAACGCGATAATGCCGAGGTCGATCGGGGCCAGATTCATAGGTGTCGGCTGAGGTTCCGACTAAAATACGGAACGGACCAGTTCGCGCCTACCAACGGCGTGGGCCGGCTACGGCAGCTGATCGTCCTCCCTCGGCGACCCTTACGCGTCGCCCGTGTCTCTCAATTGGAGTCGCCCGTGACGAAGAACGACGATGTCTCGCGTCGAGCGTTTTTGACGCTGGCCGGTCGGGTTGGCTGTGCGCTTACAGTGCTGGACCCGGCATTGCGTCGCGCACTGGACGCGGCGACAGCGCCCGTGGCCAAGGCCGTGTCGTTTACGGCGGACGGTGTCGCGGTGGAGCAGGCGACGGCGTGGGCACCGCAATCCGCAGCCGCATTCTCTGGACTGGCGTGGCGCAATTTGGGGCCGTTGCGCGGTGGGCGCGTTGCTGCAGCGACAGGTGTGCCCGGCCGACCCAACGAGTTCTACTTCGGTGCAGTCAATGGCGGTGTGTGGAAGTCCATCGACGCTGGCCGCGTGTGGGTGCCGGTGTTTGATGCGATGCCGGTTGCCTCGATTGGCGCGATTGCCGTCGCGCCGTCGTCGCCAGGCATCGTGTATGTCGGGAGCGGCGAATCAACGCTGCGTGACTCAGTCGGTTTCGGCAATGGTGTGTACAAGTCCACCAACGGCGGGAAGGGATGGGCCCATCTCGGGTTGGCGGAGACGCATCACATCGGCAAGATCGCCGTCGATCCGAAAAATCCGAACATTGTGTTTGTCGCGGCCATTGGCAAGTTGTACGCCGCGAGTGAAGAGCGAGGCGTGTTCCGCTCGATCGACGGCGGCACGAGTTGGAAGAAGGTGTTATTCACGAACGACAATGTTGGTGCGGTAGAGGTCGTGATCGATCCGAACAATTCGCAGATCGTGTACGCGGGGCTCTGGAATACGCGGCGCCCGCCGTGGTTCACGTATGCGCCAACGAACGGACCGGGTGGCGGCATCTACAAGTCCATCGATGGTGGCGCAACGTGGAAACAGTTGACGACCGGACTGCCGGCCGAGGGTATTGGGCGCACTGGGATCACCGTCTGCCCGACGAATTCCAAACGGTTGTACGCGGTGGTGGATTGTCTCGTGCCCGATCCTGCGGCAGCCGCTGCGCCACCAGTGGCGAACGGTCCGGGTGGCGCAACAGCAGCGCCGGGGCAGGGTGGATTTTTTCGCTCGGATGATGCGGGAGTCACGTGGACCAAGATGTCCGGAGATCCGGCCCTGTGGGGACGCGGCTGGTACTTCGAAAAAGTGGCGGTCGATCCGAAGAACGCAGACATCGTGTACGTGCCGAACGTCGCCGTGAACCGTTCGATGGACGGCGGCAAAACGTGGGTGGCACTGCGTGGTTCACCCGGCGGCGACGACTATCATCAAGCCTGGGTGTCGCCCGACGATTCGAACACGATGATCGTGGCAAGTGATCAGGGCGCCATTATTACGCGCAATGCCATGGCTGAAGATCCGCGCGACGTGACGTGGAGTTCCTGGCTCAATCAGCCAACGGCGCAAATGTATCATATCTCGGCGGATCATCGCTTTCCGTATTGGGTGACCGGCGCCCAGCAAGACAGTGGCGCGGTCGCGGTATGTTCTCGCGGCAAGTTCGCGGAAATCACGATGCGCGATTGGGAGCCGATCGGTGCCGGTGGGGAGAGCGGCTACACGGCGGGTGATCCATTGCATCCGGGGATCATCTACGGTGGTACCGGCAGTCGGCACGATCTGGCACTCAACGTCGCGGTGCCCGGCACCACAACGCCAAACGGTCCGGAGACGGGTCGTGCCGACTGGACGCAGCCCCTGGTGTTGTCGAAAGCAGATCCACGTGCCCTGTACTACGCGAGTCAGTATGTGTTCAAGTCGACAGACATGGCGACGACGTGGACACGCATCAGTGGCGACCTGACACGACCGGAAGGCACGGCACCGCCAACGCTCGATGCAACGGCTGTCGCGCAGACGGACCGCAACGGCAAACGTGGCGTCGTGTACACCATCGCGCCGTCACCACTGTTTGTGCCGATGGTGTGGGTCGGGACAGACGACGGGTGGATCCATCTATCGATGAATGATGGCAAGACCTGGCAGAACGTGACACCCACCGCCATCACGCCCTGGAGTCGCATCACCATGATGGAAGCGTCGCATTTCGACTTCAACTCGGCGTACGCCAGTGTTGATCGACATCAGCTGCAGGACTTCGAGCCGTACGTGTATCGCACGCGGGACATGGGCAAGACGTGGACGCGCATCACGACCGGGCTGCCCGCGGGTGTATATGTGCACACGATCAAGGAAGACCCGACGCGTCAGGGATTGTTGTTCGCGGGTACGGAACGCGGCGCATTCGTATCGTTTGACGACGGGGACAACTGGCAATCCCTGCAGCTCAACCTCCCGAGTACATCCGTGCGTGACTTCGAGATTCATGGCGCCGACCTGGTCGTCGGCACGCACGGCCGCGGCATCTGGGTGATCGACGACATCAGCGTGCTGCGGCAGCTCAACGACACGGTAACGAAGGCTGACGCGCATCTGTTTAAACCTGCCGATGCCATCAACTACGCGCAGGGCGGTGATAACGGAACGCCTACGCAGAAAGACGAACCACAGACGCCGAATCCGGAGAACGGCGCCGTGATCGACTACTACCTGCGGAGCGCGGCGACGGGTGCGGTCACGATAGAGATTCTCAACGCGGCGGGCGCATCATTGCGCACATTCAGCTCGGCCAGTGGTGGTGGCGCGAATGCCGCCGGTGGTCGCGGCGGCGGTGGGATTCCCAACACCTCAGCCCTGTGGCGCACGACGCCGGAACCGATGTCTTCGGCAGCCGGCATGCATCGCGTGGTCTGGAATCCCGTGAGTGGTGGCGGTGGGCGCGGCGGCGGTTTCGGTCGCGGCGGTGGAGCACCGATCACTGGCGTCTTTACCGCGAAGCTCAGCGTGAATGGGCAAAGCTACACGCAGACGTTCATGGTCAAGCCCGACCCGCGAGTGGCGACGCGATAGTGCGGCGCCGGGTGCCGTTGCGTTGGCGAGCAATGGCGGCGTTGGCGTTGTCCGCTGGATGGTCGCCAGCGATGCGTCACGCTGCTGCTCAAGCCGCGGTGGTGGGTCAGCCGCTGCCGCCGTGGACACCAGGCACCGTCGACATTCATCACATCGCGACGGGGCGTGGAAACAGCACGCTGTTCGTACTCCCGGACGGGACGACCATGTTGATCGACGCTGGTGCCGCCGCGGATGGCATCGCCGAAACGGCGCCGCATCCCGATGGCACTCGCGAGCCCGGAGAGTGGATTGCGCGCTATGTCAAACGCCACATGCCGGATTCAGCGGCGGCGCTCGACTATGCCGTGATTACCCACTTTCACGCCGATCACTACGGGCAGATTGTCGCCGCTTCTCCGCGCGTGGCGAGCGGCGCGTATCGACTGTCGGGCATCACCACCGTGGGCGACGCGATTCGCATTGGCACGATGATCGATCGCGGGTGGCCGGACTACGCGTATCCGGCGCCCCTCGTGGACTCAACGATGGCGAACTATCGCCGATTTCTCAGCGCACAACAGGCGCGTGGCATGCGTGTCGAACGTTTCCGTGTCGGCGCCAATGATCAGTTGCGATTGCGCCACGACGCCGCGCGCTATGCGAACGTCGAGGTGCGCAACATTGTCGGCAACGGTGACGTCTGGACGGGACACGGTAGCGCCACGCGAGCGCTCTTTCCTCCGTTCGCGACGCTCGCGCCGGCCGACTGGCCGAACGAAAACATGTGTAGTCTCGGCGTTCGCTTGACGGTCGGCGCGTTTCGATACTTCACCGGCGGTGATCTCCCAGGCACTGCGGATCCCGGCTTCCCTTCGTGGCACGCGGTGGAACCGGCTGTCGCCGACGTGATCGGACCGGTGCAGGTGCATGTCGTCAACCAGCATGGGTCGATGGGCGAGGAAAGTGAACCGTTCCTGCGAGCGCTTGCATCGACGGTGCTGATTGTACCCAGCTGGGCGCCGAGTCACCCGGCACCGGATGTGTTGAAGCGGATCATCAACAGTCGACTGGCGCCAAGCCAACGCTTTGTCTTCGCGACCGACCTGCGTGATGCAGCGCGCACGGTGATAGGAGCACGCGCCAACCAATTCGCCGGCCCTTCCGGACACGTCGTGGTGCGCGTGGAGGCTGGGGGCACCCGGTACTGGGTGTACGTGTTGTCCAATGCCGATGAGCGTGACCTCGTGCGTTCTGTCACCGGACCGCTGGTAAGTCGGCCGAGCTGACCATGCGCGCGGTTGTCCCGACGCGGAGCGCACACGCAGAGCGTACGCGCGGTCCACCAGCGTTCGCCGTGACGAAGTCGTGACAACCCAGATGACCAATAGTGACGACAAACGCGGAGTTTTTGATGGCTGTAAATGGAGTGTGTTCCAACCCCTCTCGCGAATTCCCCGAGGACCATCGTTGCTTTCGTCCGCGTACATGCGGTGCGCGTCTGTGTTCTCGTGCTCAGCCTCACCACGTCGCTCGCGGCACAAAGCGTCGTGACTGGTACCGTGTCAGATCCGAATGGTCGATCGCTGGTGTCGCCGCACCTGGCACCACCGTCTTGAAGGCAAGGCTTGAGACAGCCGTCGTCAAGCTGAGTGCGGTGACGGTCACCAGTCAGGTGGCTGGTCAGGCGGCGGCGCTCAATCAGCAGCGCGCAGCGGCGAACGTGGCGAGCATCATCGACAATGAACTCGTCGGACGGCTGCCCGATCCCAACCTGGCTGAGGCACTCGCGCGCGTACCCGGCGTGGCCGTGGTGCGTGACCAGAGGGGGAAGGGCGATTTGTCCAGATCCGCGGCACCGATGCGTCACTGAATTCGATGTCGCTCAACGGATTGCGCGTCGCGACACCGGAACAGAACAGTCGACAGCTGCCGATGGATGTGATCCCATCCGACCAGGCGGCGGCAATTCAGGTGTCGAAAACACTCACGCCAGATATGGACGCCGACGCGATCGGCGGCAACGTTAATCTCGTCACGCGCACGGCGCGCGCGCATCGTCCGTTCCTCAACGTAACAACGGCCGGCGGACAGAACCAGCTTGGTGGCGGTGCGCTCGTCAACCTTGGCGTGAACGCCGGCAAGCGCTTCGGTGCGGCGCAAAAGTTTGGTGCGATGGTTGGTGGCACGTACTACAAGAGCGAACGCGCGCCACAGAACTTCGAAGGCACATGGTGCGCACAGTCCCAGAACTGCGGAGTTGGCGCCACGCTCGCATCGCTTGATGTTCCGAGCCTGTGGGAATTGCGTGACTACCCGCAAGCCAGTCGATTGCGACAGGGGCGAATGCGACGCTGGACTATTTGCTCAACGACCGCAGCAGAGTCTTTCTGCGCGCGACGTTCAATGCGTTTGCCGACGATGAAGTCCGCTACCGCACGCGTTTCGATTTCTTCGGGTCCAGCGGCGCACGCGGCACCATCGTCTCCCCTGATTCCGGCGTGGTGACGGGCGCTTCACGATCATGAGCCACGTGGCGGCCACCAGCGGGATGGTGGCCACGATTCCCCAAATGATCCAGGCGCGTGAGACCACCAGTGCACCGACGCCACCCTGCGATCTATTTCGCTCCTGAGGCGAACAGTGACGCGTATTCGCCGTACCCTTCCGCCACCAGCCGGTACACCGGGACAAAGCGCATCGCCGCTGAGTTCATACAGTAGCGCAGGCCCGTGGGTCGCGGTCCGTCGTCAAAGACGTGCCCCAGATGCGAATTGGCACGCACCGACCGGACCTCGGTGCGATCATCACCCGACCCTGCATCGCTTTTCGCCCGGATGTTCGCTGGCACCAGTGGCCTTGAAAAGCTCGGCCAACCGGTCCCGGAGTCGTACTTGTCGAGCGAGCTGAAGAGCGGCTCACCAGACACGATATCGACATAGATGCCAGCGGCGTGCTGGTCCCAATACGGGTTGCGAAACGGGAACTCGGTGTCCGCGTTCTGCGTCACCGAGAACTGTAATGGCGTCAGCATCTTCTTGAGTTCCGCTGCGGCAGGTTTCTTGAACGAGCGCCACGAGGCGACGGTGGCGGCCGATGCTACCGCTGATGCGTCGTTTGCCTTCGCGGGCTGCTGCGCATGGAGCGTGGGCGCGTTGACGGCGGAAATGATGCCGCCCGCGCTGGCAGCGGCAACGACTACAAAATTGCGTACGGACGACGGGTATCTGGACATCGTAGCTCCGGCGGCGAATGCACGCCGCGACTGGTTGACGAGCGATTTTCGGTCTATTCTCTCACAGTCAATAGCCGTTTTCCCCTTACGGAGTTCCCGTGAAGCGAATGATGCTCGCGCTGGCCGTGCTGCTGCCGGCGGCCAACACCCGCGCCGAGGCACAGCGCGCCAAGGTTCCGACGCCCGCGTCCATCCTCGGCTGGGAGCCGGGTGCCGACCGCAAGCTGCCCACGTGGAGTCAGGTCACGACCTACTTCGCGGCGATCGATAAGGCGAGTCCGCGCGTGCAAGTGCGTACACTCGGCAAGACGGTCCTCGGCCGACCGTTCATCGTCGCGTTCATCAGCGATTCGGCGAATCTCGTGCAGCTCGAGCGCTATCGACAAATCCAGCGTCAGCTGATGGATCCGCGGCTGCGCAACGGCATGAGCCGCGAACAACTGCTCGCACAGGGAAAGAATGTCATCCTCATCACGTCGAGCATCCATTCCACGGAAGTGGGGGGATTTCTGACACCGTTTGTCATTGCGGACAAACTCGTGCGCCAGGATACGCCGGAGTCGCGCGAGATTCTCAAGAACACGATCATCATGCTCGTGCCGAGTCAGAATCCGGACGGCGTGGACATTGTCGGCGACTGGTACCGCAGCACGCTCGACACGCCCGCGGAGGGTCTCTCGCCACCGGAGTTGTACCACAAGTACACCGGGCACGACAACAATCGCGACTGGTATGCGTTTACGCAGCCCGAGACGCGCTACACGGTGGATTCGCTCTATACGCCGTGGGACCCGCAGATAGTCAATGACATTCACCAGCAAGGTGGAAACGCGGGCCGCATTTTCATTCCGCCGTACATGGATCCGCTCGAACCGAACATTGATCCGATTCTGACGATCGGTACCAACGCGCTCGGCATGGCGATGGGCTGGAAGATGATCGCCGAAGGCAAGACCGGCGTTGCGTCCAACGCGTCGTACGATCAGTGGTCACCGGCTCGTCAGTATTCACTCAATCACCGCGGTGTGCGCATTCTCACCGAGACCGCGAGCGCGCGCCTCGCCTCCTCGATGGACATGCCGTTCGCGCGACTGAGTACGGGTCGCGGATACGATGCGCGCGAGTCCACGTGGAACTACCCCGCGATCTGGCCCGGCGGGCGCTGGGGTATTGGCGATATTGTGGCGTACCAGTCAAGCGCGACATGGGCCATGCTCGGTCAGGCGGCGCGTGATCGGCGGCAGTGGCTTGAGAGCTACGCCACGCTCGGCGACCGCGCACTCGCGGCGGATCATCCGTGGACAACGACGGCAGTACCGTCGGCGTTTGTGATTCCTACCGTGCAGCGCGACCCGCAGGCCGTGCAACGCCTCGTCTGGACGTTGCAGCACGGACAGGTTGAAGTACATGCCTCGGTTCCCGCGGGCAATTACATCGTCCCCACGATGCAGCCTTTTGGTGGATACGCGAAAGCATTGCTGGAACGGCAAGCCTATCCGAACTTGGCCGAGTATCCAGGTGGTCCGCCGAAACGCCCGTACGATGTTACCGCGCACACCTTGCCCCTGTTGTTTGGCGTCGATGTCAAAGCGGTAACTGGGCCGGCGCCGGCGATGAGTGGGGTGATCGCCAACGTGCCGGAGCCAGCGTATAGCGTGGCGGGGCTGAGCGGCGCGTCGCCCAAGCGCATCGCCATCTATCGCAGCTACAGCGCCATCATGGACGAAGGGTGGACGCGCTGGATGTTCGACGTGAACCACATTCCGTTCACGTCGATTGTAGACAGGGATGTGCGTGCCG
The DNA here is from genome assembly GCA_031372205.1 of Gemmatimonadaceae bacterium. GTDB lineage: Bacteria > Gemmatimonadota > Gemmatimonadetes > Gemmatimonadales > Gemmatimonadaceae > Gemmatimonas. The sequence continues at coordinate 22,965 of JANMKU010000303.1, forward strand.
GCAGTCTCAACGCGCGGTTCGACGTCATCATTCTTCCCGACCAAAACGCCGTTGGACTCAAGCGCGGGTTGAGCGGCGGCTATCCGGACTCGCTCAAGGGTGGACTCGGGGACGCGGGTGGGACCGCGCTCGCGTCGTTCATGGAGAACGGGGGCACGGTCATCGCTTTCAACGAAGCCAGCGAGTATGCGATTGAAGCGTTTGCGTTGCCGGTGAAAGACGTGCTCGCTGGCGTCAAGCAGAACGACTTTTACGCGCCGGGCTCACTCATCGCGATCGAGCTGCAACAGCAACACGCGCTGACGGCGCGAATGACAGCACCCGTTCCTGCCGCGTGGTTCGAAAACGGTCCGGCGTTCGATATCCTGGATGCGACGCGCGCAACGGCGGTCGCCAGTTATCCGGCAAGCGGCGATCCATTGTTGTCTGGCTGGTTGCTGGGTGGAGCGAAGCTGCATGGCAAAGCCGCCATGGTCGACGTGACCGTGGGCAAGGGTCACGCGGTGTTGTTCGGATTCCGTCCGCAGTACCGTGGGCAGACGATGGGCACGCAGCCGCTGATCTGGTCGACCATTCTGCGATAACGGCACCCACGTCAACCGACCGCGACGGCGCCCGGTACGTCTACGGGCGCTGCTCCGGTAGTGGCTCACCCTCCGGCACAAATTGGAGAGCGACACCATTGTTGCAGTAGCGGAGCCCGGTAGGCTTTGGGCCGTCCTTAAAGACATGACCCTGATGGCCGCCACAGCGTACACAGTGGTACTCGGTGCGCGGCAGCACCATTTTGTAGTCCTTCTTCATGGCGAGTGCGCCAGGCACATAGTCGAAGAAGCTCGGCCATCCGGTGCCGCTATTGAACTTGGATGTGCTCGCGAACAACGGCAGAAAGCAGGCAGCGCAAACAAACGTGCCCGTACGTTTTTCCGAGTCGAGCGCGCTGCTACCGGCGCGTTCGGTGCCATGCTCGAAGAGCACCGCGTAACTATCCGCGGGCAGCAACGCCTGCCAATCCGCCTTCGACTTGTCGAGCGACGTCATCTCGTTCTCCCTGGTAGGACATACGGTGAAGCTTCTTGTAGAAATATGCACGGAAGAGCAGCCGGCGGGCTGCAGCTGATGACGTCGCGCGATACCTCAACCGGCAGAACGCCTTGGACGCCGGTTGACCAACCCATAAATTGGGAATCTTCAGCGATGCGTACAACAGGCGTTCACTTCTGGATGGGCGATGGTTACGGTGCAAGGAATGCGACGCTGCATGCACGTCATGCTGGTGGCGGCGGTCGCCGCGTGCTCGAGCAGTGACGCACCAGGTTCCGCTCAGCTGCCTCGCGGCAAGTCGTTTGTCATCGGCATGATTGGCCGCAGCGCCACGAGCGCTGAATCGATGGCCGGTCTGCAAGGGGCAGAGTTGGCCGCCGCGGAGCTCACCAAGTCGAGCGGCGTGGCCGTCATGATCCAGTGGCTCACGCCATCGTCGGATGACCCACGGCAACAGGCGGGAAGCCTCAGCGGTGCAGTGATGGTGGCGGATGCCGTGCTGCTGTCGCCACTGGACGCGCTCGGCATTCGCAACACGGTTGACGCTGTGGTTGCAAAAGGCGTACCCGTCATGACATACGAGAGCGACGTTCCGGACTCACAACGGTTCGCATTTCTCGGTCCGATTGACGCCGCGATTGGTGCGCAAGTGATGGACGAGTTGGCCGAGCAGATGGGGGGCAAAGGACGCGTCGCGATTCTCGCCGGGAACGAGACATCACTGAATCTGCAGTTGCGTGTGCAGGGCGTACGCGACGCGGCGGTCCGGCACAAAGGCATCAGCATCGTCGATGCGTTTCATCATGCGGAAACACCGCTCGAAGCGGCGGACGAGGTGTTGCGCGTCATGCAGGATCATCCGGACGTGCAGGGGATCGCGATGATCGGCGGCTGGGCCCTCTTCGACGCACGTCTGCTCACGCAACTGGACGCGAAGCGGGTCAAAGTTGTGGCGGTAGACGCGATGCCGGTGGAGCTCCCCTACATCGAGTCCGGCATTGCCCCGGTGCTGTTCGCGCAGCCGACGCATACGTGGGCGTACGAGGCGGTCAAGGTGCTGTTCGACCACGTCTACCTAAAGAATGAGGTGTCGCCGGTCCGGCAAATGGAACTGACCAAGGTGTCTCGGGAAAACCTTGGCACATGGGCCCGTCGCCTCAAGTCGTGGGGCTATGATGGGATCGATCCCAAGTATCTGGCGCTGTAGAGTCTAGCGTTTGCCGAGTGCAGCCAATGTGGACCGTAGCGCGTCTCGCTGCTGCTCGCGGGCTCCTTCATCAAATAGCTCCAACCGCTCCAGCATTTGCAGCGCGTCCGCAATGGCTTTGCGCGCGAGCGCTGGCTCCAGACGCTTGAGGTATGCATCCGCGAGCAACCCATAGCCGACCAGAGATTCAGGATACGCGTCGACGATAGCCTGCGCCGCTTTGACCGCGGCCTCGGCGCCATCGCGCGCGAACCGCGTCCGGGCGATGACCTCGAGCCACTTGAGAGACGGTGACGTGGGGAAGCCCACACGTTCACTCACTGGCGACAGTGCTGCGGCAACAATGGTGGACGGGTCTCCAAGGCGATTCACCATGCTGTCCGCCGCAGTGAGTGCGATTTCCCATACGGCGCGGTCTTGCACCAATCGCATACCCAGTGGGATCGTAGCAAACGGCGTCTCGGTGTGACCAAGCCCAGTGCCATCCACTTGATACACGCGCCAGTTGCCAGGCGACGAGTCACGAGCAAACGCCGCCAGTCGCTGCGTCGCCGCACGCAGCCGAACCTCCTTCTCGCCAACCGAGAACACGAGCTGCCGCACGCGGCGCGGCGACTGCGCGAACTGTTGTCGCATGCACCGTTGCACCGCATCGAATGTGCTGCTGTCAGCGATGCTCGGACTGATGGCAATGATGGCCGGGAACACCGTCGGTGCGCGGCAGAGCGTGAGCAACGCGAATCGCCCACCGAGCGAATGACCAATCAGCGTGCGAAACGGAACCGTCCGGTACTCCCGATCGATGTACGGAATGACCTCGTCGACGAGAAAACGTGTGAATTTCTCATCGCTACGGCTCAGATCATTGCCCCGATCTTTCTGCTCGATGCCTACAATGATCTGCGCCGGCATGGCATAGTCGCGCACGTCGCCCGAGAGTGAATAGCCGGACGCGGCCACCGCGAGGTCGAAGAACGGCTTGACGTGGCCATCGAGCAGGTACGTGACCTGATAACGTTGCCTGGCCAGCCGATAGTTCGGTGGCACGCTCACGTGCAGTGTGCGGATCTCGCCAAGGATCTTCGACTCAATGCGCACCGTCCGCGTCTGTGCGTGGATGGCGTGCACCGCGCACCCCAACAGCGCGAATCGCAAAACCAATCGGCGCATCATCAGCTGCGATGCTACTTCGCTGGCGTCAAGACGATATTGCGGTATTCCACCGCGGTATGGTCGCCCTGTAAGTAGATCGGACCCGGCGCTGCTTCATCGCTGTCGAGTGCTCCACCGGTGATGCCGGCGATCTGTTGATTGCTGATGATCGTCTTGCCATTGAGCACCACGGTCACGAGCCGTCCGACCAATGTGATGTCGTAGGTTTGCCATTCACCCACCGCTCGCGCCGCATCCTCGTTCGGCGCGATGAAGCCGTAGATCGCGCCGAGGCTGACCAGGCTTGGTTCTTGCCCGCCGCTGTCTTCCACTTGAACTTCGTATCGACCGCGCAGATAGACACCGCTGTTTCCACCGGTCGGATAGCGGAACTCGACATGCAGCTTGAAGTCGGTGAACGTTGCGGTCGTCACCAGATTCGCACCCGCTTTGGCGTTGGTCAGCACACCGTTGGCGACGGTCCACTGACTTCTTCCCGTGGAACGCCATCCACTCAGATCACGGCCGTTAAACAGGGTGACCGGTGCACTCCATTGCGGTGCGGCAACGCGTCGCAGCAACGGCGCTCGGCGCGCGCTCCACGTGACGTGTTCACCAGATGCGGTGGTCATCGTCCCTGACAATTGATCGCCAGACAAGTGACCCTCAAATTTCAGGTCGTCCGTGCCACGATCCCACTGCGGCGGCAGCGCGAACCGCACCGTCCCGCCGGCAAATTCCACGCGCGAGATCGGGCGGGCACTTCCGCCGTCGGCGACGAACCGGCCCACCAGCGTACGATTGCCCGACAGTGTGACCTCGAGCCACGACGGAGCGCTCCGGTCAGGCGAAACGACGGTCATGTCCCATCGCCCAATGATTGGCTTGAGCTCTGCCGGCTGCGCCGCGGCGGACGTCGTCACCAGCAGTACCAACGCGCCAACGCGCACGGCCACGTGACATGCCATTGCTCTGTCTCAGGAAGGGGGATGTCGCGATGCCTGGCGACGCATGACTGTGTAAAGTGTGCAGATCGCCGCACGAATGCTATCGTATGCCGTAGCAGCGGCGGACCCAGCGGGATGCCTCACAGCAACAGGACTCTTTCTCGTGAGCGGACATGGAGATTACTGGGCGATGCTACATCACCGGCGAGTGGGTCATGGGAACGGGCGTATCGTTTCGCGCCGTCAACCCGTCCACCGGCGAAGAGTTCGGACCGCAATTCCGTGAAGCGGGCTTCGATCGGATTGATCGCGCGCTTGAGGGGGCAGACGCTGCGTTTCACCAATACGCCACACTGCCGCTTGCGGTACGGGCGACCTTTCTGCGAGCGATCGCCGACGAGCTGATAGCATTGGGGGAGCCGCTGTTGGCCGTGGCACACCTTGAGACGGCCCTTCCACTTGATCGGCTGGCGCGCGAACGCACGCGCACGGTGCAGCAACTGCGCGCCTTCGCGGATTTCATTGAGGACGGAGCGTGGGTCGACGCTCGCATTGACACTGCGGATCTCTCGCGCGTGCCTACGCCCAAGCCCGACGTGCGTCGTTTGTTGCTGCCGCTCGGTCCTGTCGCAGTCTTTTCGGCGAGCAATTTTCCGTTCGCGTTCTCTGTGGCCGGTGCAGACACGGCCTCGGCCCTGGCCGCCGGATGCAGCGTGGTATGCAAAGCGCACGAAGCGCACCCCGGCACATCCGAAATGGCGGCCCAGGCAATTGAACGAGCTGCCGTGAAGTCCAACGTGCCACCTGCAGTGTTCAGTCTTGTGCAGGGTCGCTCGCATGACGTGGGGCTGTCCTTGGTTCGCCATCCGCTCACGCGCGCGGTGGCGTTCACCGGTTCGCTGCGAGCCGGACGCATCTTGTTCGACGAGGGAGGGGCCCGGGCCGAACCGATTCCGGTGTACGCAGAAATGGGGAGTGTCAATCCGATTTTTGTACTGCCGTCGGCGCTTGCGGCACGTGCTGAAGCAATTGCCGATGGTATCGCGCAGTCCATGCTGCTCAATGTGGGACAGTTCTGCACGAGTCCGGGGCTCATCGTGGCGGTGCGAGGCGCCGGCTTCGATGTGCTGTGCGCGCGACTCGCCGGGCACGTCGGTTCCGCTGCGCCCGGCACCATGCTGCGTCCGTCGATGCGCACGGCGTTTCGCGACGCGGTGCACCTCGCAAGGAAGCGCGGCGCCGAACAACTCGCGCAAGCGCAGCCTGCACCCCATGCCGAAGAACTGACAGTGCAACCCGCATTGTTAGCGATACCAGCCGCCGAGATGCTGTCCGACGAATCGTGGCAACACGAGATCTTCGGACCGGTAGCGATTGTCGTGCGGTGTGAGTCGGTAAGCGAGATGCTGCAGGTGGCGCGCGCGCTGGACGGACAGCTCACTGCCAGCGTGCATGGTGCCACCGACGAGATGCCGGCGCAGTGGGATCTCTTCCAGGTGCTGCAGCATAAAGCCGGTCGCGTCGTCTCCAACGGGTATCCAACCGGAGTGGAGTTTGGTCACGCGATCCATCACGGTGGCCCGTTTCCGGCGTCGACGGATTCTCGCAGCACGTCCATTGGAAGTGCGGCGATGGCGCGATTCACGCGCCCCGTCTGTTTTCAGAACGCGCCGCAAGCGTTGTTGCCGGAGCCACTCCGCGATGCCAATCCGGCGGCGATGTGGCGTACAATCAATGGCGTACTCTCACGCGCCAGCGTGCATTCATAGGCTTTCGCTCTGGAGCGCGAACCATTCGGGTGCAAGGATCGCGCAGACGGCCACGTCTTCGAATACGTCCCATTTCTTGATGGCGTGGCGACGCACACCTTC
>JANMKU010000305.1:0-5650 GCA_031372205.1 Gemmatimonadaceae bacterium
CCACCAGCGCGTCGTGTGTCGCTTCCCAGCGCGCGGCATGGGTGGGCCACCACGTACGAGTGCGCGTCGCTGGTTCGAGGTACAGATGCGCCATCGCGTTGCCCCCAACCATCAGCGCCACATCGGCCCGTCGCGTGTACAGGTGCGGATGCGCGAGCACACGCAGCGCGCGCGATTCCAGCCAACCGTGCAGGTCATCATGCTGGGTCACCGGCGCGTGACCGTGGTCGCTCACCACCCACACACGCAACGTATCCAACCACCCACCGTCGGCCGCGATGGTTTGCGCCTGCGCGATGGACACATCGACGTCCGTAATTGAGTCGCGCACTTGCGGCGAGTCACTGCCAAATTTGTGTGCGAGCTTGTCGGGGCTCGTGATAGCGAGCACGGAGAATCGCGGCCGCGTTCTCCCAAAGACGCGCAGAAACTCGACAATCGCCGCGTGCTCCGCACGACGCCAACCGCTCAAGTCGCCGCGAAAATGCGGAATGGCCGCGCGCACAGTCCAGGCGAGCGACCGCCCAACATTGGCGATACTCGCACCACGGCCAATCATACTCATGCCGGACAGCGACGGCTGCGCTAGTTCGAAGAGTGTCGGCATCGTCGGCGCGATGTCGTGATCCACATGCCAGATGTCGATGCCCGCGTAACTTCGCGCATTCGCCAGCGACAACCGCAACGAGCGGGCGCGGTCGTACCACCGCAATCCAGGCAATCCGGCCGAACCGGCATGCCGCCCCATGAGGAATGGCACATACGCCGGGCCAGTCACCGAGGGAAATGAGGTCGAAACAGTGTGCAGCCCGCCGCGTGCCCGCAGCGCGGCCATCGCGGGCGCCCGACCGCCGTCAAGTTCCTGCGCCAGCACGTCTGGGCGAACACCGTCAGCGACAACCAGCAGCAATCGCGAACTGGGATCCCGACTCGAACGACTCAACGCGCGCCCACGGGTGGATTCCCGTCCAAAGCGATGTGGCGAGTGGCGGTTGCAGCAAACCGTTGCGTACTCTTCGGCCGATTCGTTCTTGTGGTACCTGTCCCCGCTCCTGACCCGCTACCCCCGAACTGCGAACTCATGGCGAAGTTGCCTCGTCCAACCAAAGTGAAACGCACCGTGACCTCACCCGCCGAGAAGGCGTCGAGGCCACCGCGCACAGTGACAGGCAAGAAAGCCTCGCCGGGTACGCGTGCCAAGGCCGAGCATGCGTCGCTCGAAGGCCTCATGGAGCGCACGGAAGAAGGCCACCGCAAGGCCGGCCGCGAGCCTGTCGCACACGCCCTCGTGTCGAGCGGGGCGCGAGCGACGCGACCGGTGCATCGACTGGTCGACCAGGACTTGCGTGATATGCCCATGCTCACCGAAGACGCGAAGCTATTGCAGTCGCCCGGCAAGGACCAGGGCGCGTTCACTCGCACCGATCCATGGCGTGTCATGCGCATCCAATCCGAGTTCGTCGAAGGGTTCGACGCGCTGGCGGAAATCACGAAGGGCGTGACGATCTTCGGTTCGGCGCGCACCGGACCGGACGACCCGCAGTACGCGGCGGCCACCGAAACGGCACGACTGCTGGCGCAGGCGGGCTTCTCCATCATCACGGGTGCGGGTCCAGGCATCATGGAGGCGGCGAACAAAGGGTGCAAAGACGGCGGCGGACACTCGGTCGGGTGCAACATCGAACTGCCCTTCGAGCAAGGCGCCAATCCGTACGTCGATACGCTGGTCAACTTTCGCTATTTCTTTGTGCGCAAGACGATGTTCATCAAATACTCGAACGCGTTCATCATCTTCCCTGGTGGATTTGGCACACTGGATGAACTGTTTGAGGCCCTCACTTTGATCCAGACCGGCAAGATCTATCAGTTTCCAGTCGTGCTCTTCGGCCGCCACTACTGGGCCGGACTGGTGCGCTGGATCAGTTCGCGGCTCGCCGGCGAGGGAAAGATTTCCCCGGGTGATCTCGATCTGCTGTTCCTCACCGACGACCCCGCCGAGGCTGCTCGCGTGGTGATCGATGCGCATGCGGCCCAAACTGCACAGGGGTTGACGCGCTAGTCTGCGGGGGCGCACGGTGACATATTCGTACCATGAGCGCGCTCGGCCGGAAACGGTCGGGCGCTCGACTTTTTTCGGCGCATTCTCCGGCACTCCGGAATATCGCGTCTGGTCCTCAGCCGCCCTGACGCATGTTCGAAGCACTGATCGCCCAAATGGCCCGTGAGGTTGAGAAACTCTCATATGAGCTCAACGTCACGATTCCCCACGAAATCCGAAAGGCCGTCGAACTCGGCGACCTGAAGGAAAACAGTGAGTACAAGGCGGCGCTCGAGCGGCAGCAGTTCGTGCAGGCACGTCTCGGGCAACTCACGCAGCGCGTCACCAAGCTCGCCAATATCGACATCGCGCAGATTGCGGTCGACAAAGCGGGCCTTGGGTCGCGCGTGGTGGTTGAAGAGCAGGAGACGAAGATTCGCGAGACGTATGAGTTGGTATTCGGCGACGCCGGCGAGTTGCAAGAGGGACACGTGACGATGGCATCGCCCATCGGCTTGGCACTGCAAGGGAAGGGCATCGGTGACCTGGCTATCTTCAAGCTGCCCAAGCGCATCCGTCGCTTGACCATCATCGAGCTGACCACCATTCACGAACGAGACGCCGCCGACTTGGTGTGATGCGTCCAGGAGTGTGCGCATGAAGAAGGCCGAGTATGCGGTGCGTGGTCCGGTACCGCAGGACGTCATCGCCTGTGTCGATCTCGTGCTGGCGCCTCCCGCGGCCGACGAAGTGCTGATCGAAGTGCTGGCGGCACCGATCAACCCATCTGACGTGCTCACGCTCACGGGGCAGTACGGCATGCTGCCGCCGTTGCCGGCTGTCGGTGGTAACGAAGGGATTGGACGCGTGGCGCAGGTGGGCGTGGAGGTGACGCGGCTGGCGGCTGGACAACGCGTGCTGCTGCCGGTGGGTTCGGGGACATGGTGTACGCACATGCTGGCCAAAGCCTCCAAGCTCGTGCCGCTGCCGGCCGTCGGCGACGCATTGCAGCTGGCGATGTTGACCGTGAATCCGCCCACGGCGTGGCTGCTGCTCTCGGAATTTGTTGCCCTTGAGGCTGGCGATTGGGTCATCCAGAATGCGGCGAATTCCGCCGTGGGTGGCTATCTCATTCAGATCGCCAAGCGTCGCGGCCTACGTACCGTGAATGTGGTGCGCCGCGAGTCCGCTGTGGCCGCACTACAGGAAGCGGGTGGCCACGTCGTGCTGGTCGATGGACCCGATCTGGCCAAACGCGTTGCGGCGGCGACGGACAAAGCGAAGATCAAGTTGGGGATCGATGCGGTTGGCGGGTCGGCCACGGAGCACATCGCGCTCAGCGTTGCGGTGGGCGGCACGGTCGTGAACTATGGTGCCATGAGCGGTGAGCCGTGCACCATCTCGCCGGGCGCGTTTGTCTTTCGCGACATCACGCTGCGCGGGTTCTGGTTAGCGCACTGGTTTCGCACATCGACCGTCGAGAAGCAGCAAGTGCTTTTTGCAACGCTGACGCAGCGCATTGCCGCGGGTGACATGTCGACAAAGATCGAGGCCACGTTTGCGCTCGATCAGATCAAGGACGCAGTGGCGGCGGCTGCGGCCGGTGAGCGTGATGGGAAAGTCCTGTTGACGCCGAATCCAGCGAGTCTTTGAATCCGGAGTCGCAGCACGCTCTAGCTGTGGACGTCGCGGAAATACGCCTCCAGATCGATGCTGAGCGGCTCGACGCCCGCTATCGGTTGCCACACCAGCTGCGTGGTCAAGCGCTCCGCGACGGTACTCGTTGGCGTCCAGCGATCGATTGTTCGAGCTTTCGCGTCCACAATCCAGTACTCCGGAACGTTCTCATCTTGGTATAGGTCGCGTTTGACGGTCCGGTCTGTTCGCTTGGTACCGGGTGACAATGCCTCGACCGCCAGCAACAGCCTGCCAACGTCGACGAAACGCGGCGGACGGCTCCCGTCGGGCATCAGCGGCGTCGCGAAGAGGTCTGGCTGCACTTCGCGACGCTCAGACCAGCGTACGGCCGCCGGTGCGAACAGAACGCAGATGCCGATCTTCTTCGCGTACGGCGCCAGCAGCAAAAACAGCTCAGCGATCGCGTACTGGTGCCGATTGACCGGTGCCGGCGTCACGTACAAGACTCCGTCAATAACCTCGTACCGCTTGCCGTCGTCTGGCAACGCGTCGAGCATATCGACCGTCCATTCCTTCTGCGATATCGACATACCCATACGGTACGCTCGGCGGGATGTAGTGGGGAAGCGAACATACGCCGAGTATAGGCAATGCTCGCGTTGCACGATCACCGTTTCATTGCCAGCGGTATCACCCCACGTCAGCCCGCCATGATCCCGCCGTCAATGGTCAGCGCGCGTCAGCCCAACCACACCATGCTTGCTCGCCGCGTAGGCCGGATGTCGCGGGAATCCGTTGAGGCTCTGAGCACGGGCACGCCTAGCCGCAATGCGTTAGCGCGTACGCTCATGATGCACTTCGCGGAAATAGACCTCGAGATCGATGACGAGCGGCGCACAGTCGGCCACTGGGTGCCATATGAGCTGCCTGGCTAGGCGTTCCGCGGCTGTGCTCCTCGGTGTCCACCGATCAATGGTGCGTGACGTCGTATCAATGATCCAGTATTCGGCGACCCCCTCATCCTGATAGAGGTCGCGCTTCGTTGTCAGGTCGGTACGTCGCGTGCTCGGAGATAACGCCTCAACTGCCAGCACCAATCGGCCTCCCTCGACGTGGCGTGCAGGTGCGCGTCCGGCCGCCGGATATGGCGCAGCGAACAGGTCTGGCTGGACCTCGCGCTGTTCCGACCATCGAACGGCTGTCGGGGCGATCCACACGTAGATGCCCACCGATTTCGCGTACGGCGCAAGTAGCAGATACAGTTCGCCGACTGCTTGTTGGTGCACGTCGAGCGGCGCGGGCGTCACGAACAAAGCTCCGTCAATAACCTCGTACCGCTTGCCGTCGTCTGGCAACGCGTCGAGCATATCGACCGTCCATTCCTTCTGCGATATCGACATACGCATATGGTACGCTCGGCGGGATGAGGTGGGGAAGCGAACATACGCCGAGTATAGGCAATGCTCGCGTTGCACGATCACCGTTTCATTGCCAGCGGTATCACCCCACGTCAGCCCGCCATGATCCCGCCGTCGATGGTCAGCGCGTGGCCGATCATGAACGCGGATGCCGTGGAACACAGATAGAGCGCGCTCGCCGCAATTTCGTCGGCCGTGCCCAGCCGGCCGAGCGGCACACGTGCCTGGAGTTCGTCGGCAGGAAGTCCGGCGTCGAGCATTTGTTGCACCATCGGCGTCAAGGTGAACCCCGGGCACAGCGCATTGATGCGAATGCCTTTGCGCGCATACTCGAGCGCGGCCGTGCGTGTGAGCCCAACCACACCATGCTTGCTCGCCGCATAGGCCGGGTGTCGCGGGAATCCGTTCAGTCCGGCGACCGATGCAACGTTCACAATCACGCCACCATCGCCGTCGAGCATGGCCGCGATTTCATGCCGCATGCTGCGCCACACACCAGTGAGGTTGATGTCGATGACACGATCCCAGTCATCGGGCAGGTACTCGGCGGTTCGCA
>JANMKU010000165.1:0-4922 GCA_031372205.1 Gemmatimonadaceae bacterium
GCGGGGTGGGAGCACTACGAACTGAAGCAAGCGGATAGCGGCTTCGCGCTCACGTCAGACTACGAGTACGCCGATCGCGGTCGCCGGAATCATCTGCAACTCACGCTCCCGACCGGCCAGCACTACGCGCTCAAGACATACGAAGGTGCGCGACTCACCGACTCTAGCCGCACGGTCACCACATCCATTGCGTTTGAAGGCCCCGTCGCGACTGTCACGCGAGGCGGCAAAGCATCGAAGAGTGTCATTCCGCCTGTTGCGTGCGCGGTGTCGGCGTATGCGCCAACGGCCCAGCATCTGCCGCTCATTCGCTACTGGAAGTCTCACGGCAGGCCGGCCACAATGGCCATCGTGCCAGCCGATCCGAATCCGGTGATCATCCAAAAGCAGCTCGCGCACTTCGTCGCGAAGAAAACTGTGGCGGGCATGACGAACATGGAACTGGAGAACATTTCCAATATCCGCACCGTCCGTTTTGTAATGAAGGACGGGAAGGTCTTTGAGAGTGCGCGCTTGTGGTCAGCCGCGGGTTTCAACCTGTAGCGGGAGAAGTAACCATGAAGAAGTGGGGGCGACGCATCCGCGGGGCGATCGGGATGGGGCTCACCTGGGCCGCCGCATGGTTTGGTGCGGGCGTCCTGCTGGCGCGGGTGCCCGGTTTTAACTCCGACCTCCCGTTTGCCCTCCTGTTTGCTCCGCTCGGCTTTGTAACCGGCATCATATTCTCCGGGATCCTCGTAGGAATCGACGGCCGTCGCGGGCTGGATCGTACGTCACTTTCGCGCTTTGCGTGGTGGGGCGCGGCGAGTGGCCTTCTCCTGTCCGGGATCTTCGTCGTTGGTGCGGCCCTTCGAGGGAGCGCCTTGTGGGGTGAATTCCTGATGTTCGGCCCTCCCCTCGCCATCGCTGGCGCGGCCTGCGCTGCGGGTTCGCTGGCCGTGGCCAGACGGGCTGACAGGCGAGAACTCCGCGGCCCCGATGGTCCGGCTGAGGCCGAACTTGCGGAGGACGAAACGCCGGAACTGCTCGGCCGCCGGGACTGACGATCGGCGGCAAGGAGTTCAAAATCGCCCACGCTTGACAGCGTGGAGTTCATGATCGACCATCAGTTCATGATTGCTTCTTCCCAACGCCAAATGCCCACGGTGCTCCGCTACATCGCCGCGATGATCTGTTGCACACTCGTTGCATCCGCGACGACGCATGCGCAACCGGCGGCGAGCGGGGCGATACGCGGTATCGTGGTGGACGACAGTGGCAAGCCAATTGAAGGCGCCGAAGTGATGCTGATGCAACGGCGACTGCGCGCGCGCACCACGTCAGACGGTTCGTTCCTCTTTGATCGCACTGAAAACGGCAAGTACACTCTCGAAGTACGTCACATCGGATATCGTCCGATAACCGGCAAGACGACAGTGAAAGATGGTCCGGCGGAGGTGCGTATCAGCATGACGCGTGCACCGTTCTCGTTGCCGTCGGTCATCACCGTCGCCAGTCGCGGCGGACTCAGTGGCGTGATCGCCGACACCGGCTATCGTCCGCTACCAGGCGTAAAGGTTTCCATCCAAGGTGCGCGGGTGCTCACCGAAACCGATTCCGCCGGTGCGTTCTATGCCGCCGTTGCACCCGGTCGGTATCTCGTCGTACTGCGTCGCAGTGGATTTGCGCGACAGATCATTTCGGTGAACGTACCCAAGGACACTGGTCGACAAATCGCCGCGTGGATGGTGCCGGAAAAGAAAGACAGCGATCCGCGACAGGGAGCGATGTTGTTTGATCAGCTAATGCGGATCAACGCAGCGACAGCAGCAACCAGCCGCTTCGTTACTCGCGAAGATGTGGAGCGCCTTGGAACGACCGATCTGCGTCAACTTGGCGCGAGCGCGAGCGGACAACAGGTCAGTCCGGATTGTCCTGTGGCCGAAAACGGCGATCCCAAGCGGACGTTGCCGCTGTGGGCGATCGCTCCGAAAGATCTCGAATTTCTCGAGGTCTACTGGTCGAACGGCGGAGGCACCGCCGCGAGAGCGCAAAGCAAATTGGCAAACGTCGGCGGCCTTCAAGGCATGACCGGCAACCTGTCCGCCGCGCCTGCTCAGCCCTGCGCCGTGCGCATGGTGATCTGGTGGCGGAAGTAGCCCGACTTGCCGCATTCTTCACCGAGTCATTGCGACCGCCTGCATCGCCCTGACGGCGGGGGGCAGCGCGTCCCCCACCGTCACCATGCGCGATGCGTTACGGCTTGCGTGTAGCTTCAACCACCAGATGGCGCACCGAATCGGCAGTCTTCACGGCGTAATGGGCGGTGGAGGTGCCCACGAGCTTGCCGTCCTTCATGTGCATGACGCCGACAGTAGTCACCTTCACGCCTTTTCGCAGCACGCTCTCGTACGGTCCGGCACTGGTCATCATGCTATCGCCGCTCACCGTGACCATGAGTGGCATGGCGGGGCGGCCGGCAAAGGTAAGCTTCCAACTCGCTGGATCGGCCGATCCGGAGATCTCCGCCGTGACCAGCGTGCTGTCGCCTGCCTCGTTCTTCGCGACATACGTCCACGTGCCAGCCGCATCAGCAAGGGAGAATGGAGCCGGTGCGGCCATTGCCGTCGCCGCGGCCGTCGCCGCCGGATCGGCGGCAGGTGCCTGTTCTTGTTTCGCGCAGGCAACAACGAGAACAGCTGTGGCAACGAGGGAAAAGCGACGCATGTTGACCTCCTTGGGGGTACCGGGTTGACGAGCGGTACGCGAAGCTATGCGCCGCGGGGGTATCGGGCAAATAAAACGCACGGCGCGGCACACGATGCGTTGCGGATTGAGTCTCGTTGCCCTGATACCCTTCCTCCCGCTGCTTCCCTGGCGCCATGCACCGTTCACCTCCGCTGATCACCATCGTGCACGTTCGCGCCCGTCGTCGTCAGGCCTTGCTGCTGACCGCCCTCATCAGCGTCAGTTCCGGCGTCGTCCGCGCGCTTCAGGCGCAGTCGCCCCCGTCGGCGCCACCAGCTGCTGCACCGTATCGGAATGCCACACTTTCGCCTGGCGAACGCGCGCGCGATCTGCTGGCGCGCATGACGCTCCCGGAGAAGTTCTGGCAGCTGTTCATGATTCCCGGCGACCTGGATGATCCGGCACACGACTACCGCAACGGGTCCTTCGGGCTGCAAATCAGCGTGCCGCGAGGAATGCGCGCCGAGTCCGCGCGATCAGACACGTTCGACGCCGGACAGGTAGCGCGAGCGCACGCGGAACGCATCAACAGCATCCAGCGCTACTTTGTCGAGCAGACGCGACTCGGTATTCCGATCATCGCCTTTGAAGAAACGTTGCACGGACTCGGCCGCGAAGGCGCGACGACGTTCCCGCAAGCGATCGGGCTTGCCGCAAGCTGGGATACGACACTCATGACGCGTGTCGCCTCAGCCATTGCGGTTGAGGCGCGGTCGCGCGGCATTCGGCAATCGCTGTCGCCGGTGGTGAACATTGCCAGTGACGTGCGGTGGGGGCGTGTGGAGGAAACGTACGGCGAAGATCCGTACCTCGCGTCAGCAATGGCGCGCGCCTACATCGGTACGTTCGAACGCGCTGGTATCGTTGCGACACCAAAGCATTGGGTCGCCAACGTTGGGGAGGGCGGTCGCGACAGCTATCCCATCGAACTGAGCCAGCGGACGCTCGAGGAGCGCTTCTTCCCGCCATTTCGCTCGGCGATTCAGGATGCCGGCGCGCGGTCCGTCATGAGCGCTTACAACTCGGTTGACGGATCACCGGCCACACAGAATCGCGCGCTCTTGACCGACGTGTTGCGAACGGGGTGGGGATTCACTGGCTTCGTGATCTCCGACGCTGCGGCGACTGGCGGTTCGACGGTGCTGCACCACACAGAGGCCAGCACCGCGACCGCCGCCCAACACGCGCTCGAAGCGGGACTCGATGTGATTTTCCAATCGTCGTACGAGCAACATCGCCCGTATCTCGACGCGTTCACGCGCGGACTGATCGCGCCGGCAGTGATTGACAGCGCGGTGGCGCGTGTCCTGCGCGTCAAGTTTGCGCTTGGTTTGTTCGAGACACCGTACGCGAACGCAGATTCCGCGGCGCGCGAGAGTCGCAGTGCGGCGCATCTGGCCCTCGCGCGCGCGAGTGCAGCGTCATCGATCGTACTGCTGCGCAACGAACGCCAGCGCCTGCCACTGGCCGCTAGCATTCGTCGTATCGCGGTGATCGGTAGTGATGCGACGGAAGCGCGTGTTGGTGGGTACTCGCCACCTGGCGCGCGAGCCGTCTCCATCCTCGATGGCATTCGCGCTCGCGCGGGGGCGAGTACCGTTGTGCGCTCGGCCTTTGGCGTACCACGACTCGGCAAACCGTATGCCGTCATTCCCGCCAAGCAGCTTGCGCCGGCACGCGGCGACAGCGCGAGTACGGGTGTGCGTGGTGAGTACTTCGACAACATTACGTTGACTGGCCCGGCGCGCGTCACCCGACGCGACGCGCAGATCGACTTTGGCTGGACACTCAATGCGCCAGCGCGCGGCATCACCTTCGACTGGTATTCCGTACGATGGACCGGCACGGTTACCGCACCGGCCACTGGCGCGAAGCACATCGGTGTCGAGGGTAACGACGGCTATCGTTTGTACATCGATGACGCGCTGGTGATCGACAACTGGACCAAGCGCTCATACGGTGTGCGACTCGCGCCCGTGAACTTGGGCGCAGCAAGCCGTCATCAGTTTCGGCTCGAGTTTTTTGAAGCCACGGGAAACGCTCGAATCAAACTCGTATGGGACGCGGGCGTGCGCGATTCCACCGATGCGATGATTGCGCGAGCCGCCGCACTCGCGCGCCAGAGTGACGTGGCGATTGTCGTGGCCGGACTGGAGGAGGGAGAGTTCCGCGATCGCGCGATGCTCGCGCTGCCC
>JANMKU010000216.1:0-11357 GCA_031372205.1 Gemmatimonadaceae bacterium
GGCATGGCGCACAGTGGTTTTCGACGCATTCTCATTGTAAACGGACACGGTGGCAACAGTGCCGTGCAGCAGTTCGTGCCCGAATGGACCGCTGAGCACCCTGCGTGCCGCGTGATCTTTCACAACTGGTGGAACGCGCCGCAGACGTGGGCGAAAGTACAGGCCATCGACCCGGTGGCGTCGCACGGTTCGTGGATGGAGAACTTTCCCTGGACGCGATTGCCCGGTGTTGAATTGCCGACGCATCAGCGCCCAATGGTCGACCTCGCGCGTGTGCGCGCTCTCGACCCCGTGTCCCTGCGCACGTACCTCGGCGATGGGAACTATGGCGGTGTGTATCAACGATCCGACGAGGACACACTCGCGCTGTGGCAAGTAGCCGTCGATGAAACTCGCGCCCTGTTGACTGGGTCGTGGGGGAACGACTTCTGAGCACGGCACTGGAATCGACGACGTCGCCGCGACGATGGTTGATCTGGGGTGCGGGAGCGATTGGTGGTACGATGGCCGCCTATCTCGCGCGTGCCGGACATGACGTCACGGTAGTGGACGCGGTGCAGGAACATGTCGACGCCATCAACCACTCGGGACTGACCATCGCCGGTCCGATTGAGTCGTTCACCGCAGGACTGTCGGCGTTCACACCCAACACGGTGCGCGGCACGTGGGAGACGATTGTACTCGCCACCAAGGCGCATCACACGACTACCGCCACGCACGCATTACGGCCGCACCTACACGCGAGCGGGTGCGTGGTGAGCGCGCAGAACGGACTCAATGAACTGGCGATCGCCAGCGTTGTTGGTGACGCGCGAACCGTTGGTGCGTTTGTCAACTTTGGTGCTGACTACTTGGAACCCGGTGTCATTCACTATGGCGGACGTGGCGCTGTCGTGGTGGGCGAGATTGACGGCGCCATCACGCCGCGCGTGACAGGCATTGCGCAGTCGTGGCGCGCCTTTGACGATCGCGCGATTGTCACGGCGAACATCTGGGGCTATCTGTGGGGCAAGGAAGCGTACGGGGCGATGCTCTTCGCCACGGCACTGACCAACGAGTCCATCGCCGACGCCCTGGCCATGCCGGCCTATCGCGATCTGTACGTGGCGCTCGCGCAGGAGATTCTCGCGGTCGCGGCAGCGCGTGATGTGGTGCCCGAACGTTTCGACGGCTTCGATCCGGGCGCCTATCTGCCCAACGCCCCGCCCGGTGCCGCGGATCGCTCGCTCGCTGACCTCGTGGCACACAATCGTCGATCGGCCAAAACGCACAGTGGCATCTGGCGTGATCTCGCGGTGCGAAAGCGCGCCACCGAAGTCGATGCACAACTTGGCATTGTGGTCACACTCGGCGCGCAGGTTAGCGTGGCTACCCCAATCACGGCGAGACTTGTTGCGCTGATTCACGAAATTGAACGGGGGGAACGTATGCAATCACTCGAATCGCTTCGCGCGCTGTGGTCATGATGATTGCCTTCAGCAACAAGACGGCGATCGTGACCGGTGCGGCACACGGCTTCGGGCGGGCGATCAGTGTCGCGCTTGCATCGCGCGGCGCGCACGTATGGGCCTGCGATGTGCTGGCAACCGAGCTGGCTGAAACGCAGGCGCTGTGCCGAGCAGCGGGTGGCACATGCAGCGTGGGCACCGTCGATGTGCGCGACAAGGATGCGGTCCACGCGTTGGTGCGTGAGGCGTGCGCGCAGACGGGGCGCGTGGATATTCTCGTCAACAATGCCGGTGGCGTGCTGGGGCAGGTGGGTCGCGCACTGGAAGCGGTGACGCCCGCCGAATGGCAGCACATTTTCGACGTCAACGTCACGGGTGCGTTCTACTGCGCGCAAGCGGTGGCGCCCGGAATGAAAGCCGCAAAGGGAGGGCGTATCATCAACATCTCGAGCGGCGCTGGATTGGGAATCAGTCTCACCGGGATTCAAGCGTATGCGTCGGCGAAAGCCGCGCAGATTGGACTCACGCGCCAACTCGCGCACGAACTCGGGCCGTGGGGCATTACGGTCAACAACATTGCGCCAGGTTTCATACGGTCCAACCCAACCACCGAACGACAGTGGGAGTCGTACGGCGCCGAGGGGCAACAAGCGTTGGTGGATCACATTGCGCTCAAGCGATTGGGAACGCCCGACGATATCGCCAACGGGGTACTCTTTTTCGCATCCGACATGGCCAACTGGATCACTGGCCAGGTGCTCTCCATCGACGGCGGCAAATAGTGATGAATCCTCAAGTCCTCGCGTACCTGCGCGCCAATCACGAGCGCACGTTGCGTGAACTCGTCGACTTTGCGGCGATTCCGAGTGTGAGCACAGATCCGGCGCACGCGCCAGACATTCAGGTTGCGGCGCAGTGGGTCGCGTCGACGCTGGCCAATGCGGGGCCGATCACCGTGCGCACGATCCCAACCGCGGGCAATCCCGTGGTGTATGGCGAGTGGTTGGGCGCGCCGGGCGCACTGACGGTTCTGGTCTACGGTCACTACGATGTGCAGCCGCCGGATCCGCTGGAGAAGTGGACCAGTGCGCCGTTCACACCGACAGTACGTGACGGACGGTTATACGCGCGTGGCGTGTCGGATGACAAAGGTCCGATGCTCATCCCAATCAAGGTGGCGGAAGCATTCTTCCACGCGGTTGGTAGCTTGCCGCTCAACGTCAAGTTCATGTTCGAGGGGGAAGAAGAGATCGGCAGTCAGCATCTCAATGCATTCATCGCCGAACATACGGCCCTGCTCGCGGCCGACGTTGTACTCTCGGCGGATGGCGCGATGTGGCGGATCAACGAACCATCGCTCACCGTGGCCAGTCGCGGATTGGCCGGACTGGAGCTGGCACTGACGGCGGCGGCCAAGGACCTGCACTCTGGTCGACATGGTGGTGCGGTGGCGAATCCGTTGCACGCGATGGCGCGGCTGATTGCCTCATTGCATGACGCCGATGGACGCATTGCCGTGCGCGGTCTGTACGACAGTGTGCGTGCGCTCAGTGCTGGCGAGCGTGCAGCCATCGCGGCTCTGCCGTTTGATGAACACGCGTACCTGCAACAGGTTGGCGCACCCGCAACGTTCGGCGAGCCGGACTACACCACACTCGAACGACAGTGGACGCGCCCGACGATTGAAGTGAACGGCATGTGGGGTGGTTATCAGGGACCCGGTGACAAGACGGTGATTCCCTGCGAAGCCCATGCGAAAATTACCTGTCGCCTGGTACCAGATCAGGAGCCAATGGACGTGCTGGCACTGGTGACGGAACATCTGCACGCGCATGTGCCACCGGGTACACAGCTTTCGGTGACGATGGCCGATCATGGCGCACGACCGGCGAGCATTCGCGGCGACCACTTTGGGTTGCGCGCAGCGGACGCCGCGCTGTTCGCTGTGTATGGCGTGCATCCGCTGGTGGTGCGGATGGGCGGCACGGTACCCATCTCGGAGTTGTTCCAGCGACACATGCAGTTGGACACGGTCTTCTTCAGCTTTTCCACCGCCGACGAAGACTACCACGCGCCGAATGAGTTCTTTCGCATCCATCGACTTCACGAGGGGCTTGAGGCATGGGCACACCTCTGGCACATACTCGGCGATTCCACCTCGGCGATTGCACGCAGTGAGGCTCTGGCATGACGTCGCACGACAGCCAACTCGCTCGCGCCGAAGCCTCCGTAGAAGCCCACAGCGCCACACTCAAAAAGGAACTGGGTCCGAAAGATCTGGCGCTCACCCAAATCCTGTTCATCGTCGGACTCACGTGGATCGGCGTGGCGGGCAAGTTGGGCAGTTCGCACGTCGTCTTCTGGCTGCTCGCGCTGGTGTTGTTCTATCTGCCAAGCGCCGCCGTGGTGATGTATCTCAACCGGTTGATGCCGCTCGAAGGCGGACTGTATCAGTGGGCCAAGCTCGGCTTCAATCAGACCATTGGTTTCATGCTGGCGTGGAATTTGTGGTTGTATGTGATCGTGTTCACGTCCGAGATTGGTCTGCAGGCGTCGACCTATCTCGCCTACGCGCTGGGGCCGAGCGCGGCGTGGATGACGACGAGTACATGGTTCGTGGCGTTGGCCAGCGCGGTGATTTTGTCGCTGATGGTGGTAGCGTCAACGATTGGCTTGTCGGTGGGCAAATGGGTGCACAACCTTGGCGGCGTCACCATGCTGATCATTTTTGGTGCACTGCTGCTATTGCCCATTGTGGGCCTGTTGACGGGCACGCTGGCGGAGTATCACCCGTTCCGCACCAGTATGCCGGAGCTGTCGTTGTACAATCTCAACCTGCTCGGCAAGATGGGATTTGGTGCGTTGGGCGGGTTCGAGTACATCGCGATTCTTGCGGGTGAAACGCGCTCGCCGGCGCGGTCCATGAAAAAGTCGGTGCTCATTGCGGCGCCGATTATCGCGCTGATGTTTGTCCTGGGAACGAGTACCGTCGTTGCGTACGTACCCACCAAGGACATCGATCTGGTGGGTCCGATGGCGCAGGTGTTGCGCGTAGGGTTCGCACCGTTCGGCATTGCCGGACCGCTGGTGACCATCGCGATCCTGATGACGCTCGGTACGCGCATTGCACAAGCGACCTTCAGTTTCACGGCGGTGACGCGTCTGCCGATGGTGGCCGGATGGGACAGCATGCTGCCGGCATGGTTCAGCCGCTTGCACAGCAAATACCAGACGCCGGTGAATTCGATCGCTCTGGTCGGCGTGTGCTCGTTCGGACTCGCGGTGCTGAGCAACATTGGCGTCGGGCAGGCCGAAGCGTTTCAGTTGTTGTTCAATGCGAGTGGCATTTTCTACGCGCTGACGTATGTCGTGATGTTCGCGATCCCGATTTTTGGATTGCGCGGCGTGTCACCACGTCCGCCACTGTGGCTCCGGGCCGCGTCGCTCTCCGGGCTGCTGATGACGTTGCTGTACATCGGGCTGTCCGTGTTCCCGATCATCAAGGTGGAGAGCGTGGCCACGTTCGCACTCAAGATCTCGACCGTCATTATCGTGATGAATATCGTGGGAGTCGGCATTCTCGTGGCGGCGCGCCGCAGGTGACCGTCTAACCACGGAGCCACTGCCGGACTTTCTGGCCAAGGGCAACACGAGAAATCACGCTTTGCCGTATCCACGTCGCGGCGTGCGATTGTGTTCGACATGACGTACGCACCGAGGTGATAGAACTTGGCACCGAACGCCATGTCCATTCGTTGTTGAAATTCGAGCAAGCGAATCGCGTCAAGCAGCGCGCCCATGACGTTGTTGAATCCCGAGCTGTAGGAGATGCGAGGTAGCCACGCGGAGGCTGCACTGGGAAGATTTCGTTCCGTAGTAGTAGCTTTCGTTTACGCCACCATAAAGCCAAGATCTTGATGAGAGTCGGAGTCGTTGTGGGATTCGCGCTGTTGATGTCACCCGCGATCGCCGGTGCACAGTCACGCTGCGGCCCGTCGGCGTCGCAGGTAGAGCTAACCGCCTGCGCCGGCGTGCAGTTGGAGAACGCATCCGCGCGTCTCACTCGAGTGCTGGATACGCTGCGCACCGTGTTCGGGCCAGAACGCACGAGAACTCTGACCACGGTGCAGGGTCGTTGGCGCGAATTCGCGGACGCACACTGCACGTGGGTAGCCGATGCGTTCATCGGTGGATCGATTCAGCCCATGATTGCGGCGCAGTGTCGGACCATGCTCACCGAAGCACGTATTCGGAGTCTCAGCACCCAACTGTGTGAAGGCTCTGGCCTCGACGACGACTGCGCCGCCGCGAGACGGTTCCGTAATCGTCCATGGCAACGACGTCATGCAACGACTCACCACGCTTGAACCCGCCGCCACTGCCAATGTCGCTGCTCGCGATGGTCGCATGCGCTCCCAGCGTGCGCGCGACTCGCCGCATTCCCACAACGACCAGAACGCCTATCGCATTCGTCAACAGTACGGTACGAAGCTGGCGCGCTCACGGAAACGGTCTCGCTCTACAAGCAGCGCGATGGACGCGAAACGCCGTTCGTTGAAATCGACGAGAAGGCAGCGGTTCTCGCGACAACAACGCTTGCCAAGTGGCCGTCGCTACTGACGCAGATTGCTCATAACCAGCACGCCTACGACAAAGGGCGCAGAAATCATCTCCGCGCCCTTTGCGTTGTGCACACCGCAGAAAACGTTTACTTCATGTTCGGGTTGTTGTCCCGCTCGGCGCGCGGCAACGGATAACAGGTCTGCGTGCCCGTCGTGGCATAGCCCGGCTTAAAGTACGGCTGACCCGCCGCCGTGATGAATGGCGTGGACGCGGGAGATCGACGGAAGTCGCCGAGCCGCTTCCCTTCGAGGTAGAACTCGAACGCACGTTGCGTATACAGTTCCGTGAGTACGCTCGCCGCATCGGTCGCACCGGCATAGTTCGGCGCTCCGTTCGCCGCACGACGCGCGTTGATCAGCGTGGTTTGCTGTGCCACGTCCTTTGATGCCTCGGCGGCCACGTAGTCTGCCTCAATCTTCGACGCGAGCCGAATGCCTGCGTTGTAGGCATTGTACTTCGTCTGTTGATAGTACCCGCCCGGCACCGCGTCCTGCGGGTTGAGCTTCGTGACACCAGGTCCGAGGACCGGCACACGCGGATCAGTAGTGCGGAAGGCCGGTGCCACGCTCACCGAGCTCCTGTCGAACGTGAACTGGTAGAGGCGGTTCGACAAACGCGTGCGGCTGTTTGCGTCGTCGGTGTACTGCAGATTGAACACGAAGCCTGCGGGGACGGCAGCCGCGTCAGCAAGCGCGCCCGCGTTGTCGCCCTTTTGCAGTTTGGCGCGCGCACGGCCAACGAGGGCGGCGTTGGCGAGTGCCTTGCCGTCTGTGCTGCCGTTGGCGTTGCCGACGTCCATCGCCTTGCCGAACCAGAACGACGCCGAGTCGAGCAGCTGCGCCGTGGTGAGTTCGGGTCCCGATGACAGCGAACCGGTGCAGAAATCGGTCGCAATCAACAGAATGGCGAACCCACGGAACGTGGCCGCACGTGCCACACTAATGTTTGTGGCCGCGCCGGGCAGCGTGAGGTCGAGTACGGTCTTGGCCGATGCGGCCGCGAGAGAAATCGGCGCCCAGATGTCTGTCTGCAATGAGCCGTTCAGATCGGAGACTGTGCGGAATCCGAATTCGTTGCGCGTGGGGAAGGTATCAGACACATTCGCTTCGCCCGTGAACCAGCCGCTATACATCGAGAGCCAGCCAATTGCGGTCGCAAAGTTCTGCTGCGCGGACGCGGCAAGCGTCAGCGCACCCGATGTGGGATCAACAGTGGCCGCATCGATGACGTTGGGGTTCGTGACGCTGAGAAACCTGTCGGAGCAGGCGGCGGCACTCAATACCATGGCCGAGCCAATGACGGTGCGCGTAACCGCGCGTTGCATCCTTTTCATAATGATCCTGTCCGCGGTTAGAAGGTAAGGTTAAAACGAATCACCGACTTCTTGGGATTCGGCTGCGTGAGGAAATCCTGCCGAGAGAACGCGTTTGCTTGCGAGTTCACTTCGGGATCCGGTCCCGTATAATTCGTCCAGAGCTTGATGTTCTGCAGCGCGAAGGTGATCGACGCTGCGTCGATACGCCCACCCAGTTTCCTGGTCAGCGAGTTCGGCAGCGAGTACGTCGCCGACAGTTCGCGCAACCGCACGAAATCCCCCTGCTCGAGGAACCCGTCAATGACGTCGTTGACGGTAGCCGCATTGCCCTTCGTGGTAACGAAGGCGGGTTGTCCGGGTGTCGGATCGCCGTAGCGACGGAGCCGTTCAAGCTGCGACAGGGCGAGCGTGTCCACGCGGAGGTTCGATCGCACCAGCTGCGTCTCACGGAAGAACGCCGTGAAGTTCTGCACGAGGAAGTTGCGCTTCGCGTCCACAAGCCCGGCGACACGGAGGTTCTTGAACAGTGTCACCGTATTCGAGAGGTTCCACTCAAGCGCCGGGAAGAGGTTGCCCATCGGCGTGAGCGTGTCGCTGACGATTACCTTTTTCGTCGCCACGTCGATCGACTGGATTTTCTTCGACACGAAAACGCCGAGCTGCTGGCCAACGATCGTCCGACCGGCACCACCAAGGGCGAACGGCAGAACCGTGCCGAGGCTGGTGAGCTCGTTGTGCAGGGTGTTGGCACCAGCACGCACGTCCCACTTCAGATTGGCAGTGTTGATCGCGTTGATGTTGAGCCCGACTTCGATGCCACTGTTGACTACCGAGCCAATGTTTGCCAACGGGTTGGTCGAGAAGCCCAATGACGGTGGAATCGGTCGCGCGATGATGAGGTCGCGCGTCTTCTTCTTAAAGTACGTAAGTTCGGCAGAGACGCGGTTGTTGAAGAATCCGGCGTCGAGCCCCGCTTCAAATTCTTCGCCGTGTTCCGGCTTGAGGTCGGCGTTGCCTGGGTTACCGGGCACGGCACCGGCCGACGTGGCGCCAGCGATGTTGTACGCGGCAGAGACGAGCGTCGTCAGCGCGTCTCCAGGGTTTGGCGAACGACCGGTTGTGCCCCACGCCGAACGCAGACGCAACGTGTTGATGTAGTTCGAGAAGGGGCGAAAGAAACTTTCCTCGGAAATGGCCCAGCTGGCACCAACCTTTGGCAGCACGAACGAGGGCGCTGTGGAGCCGAATGACGAGTTTTTGTCGATGCGGACGCCCACCTGCACGAAGCGCTTGCTGTCCATGCCGATCTGCAGTTGCGACAGGTAGCCAAACTGGCGTTGTTCGGTGAAGCCGCCGCCGCCGGTGGTTGTGGCTGCGGAACCAACCGAGTTGTTCGTGTTCGTCACAAACCCAATGCCGGTGGCCGTCAATAGCGTGTTGCGCGTCGAGATGACTTGCAGTCCGAGGGACAAGTTGCTTTCGAATCTCGCGCCGAGTTCGCGCTTGATATTGCCCAAGTAGTCGAACGTGTAGCGCTCAGCGCCGCGTGACGTGCGCGCGTTGCTGCCGCCATCAGTCAATCCGCCGTACCACAGGCTGTCGTTCTTTGGGAAGAAGCTCTGCTGATCATCGCTGGCGAAGTCGAGACCACCAGTGAAGCGGTTCGTGAACCATGACACCGGCGCAAAGTTGGCAGTGAGCGATGTGGTCACGCGCTTGGTGAGGAGTCTGCGCTGGATCGAGTTGATCGCGTTGTAGTGACGCTGGCTGTACCACCCGTCCTGCGTGAACGGTCCATTCGCCGCATCACTGCGCGTGAGCGGACTGCCCAATAGTCCGCCGCCGAGCCAACCGAACACGTTGTTGTCGTTATCTGGCAAATCGACCTGACTCTGCGACAGTCCGAGGCCGGCGTCGATCGACAGCTTCGAATTGGCGATGTAGTTGACGTTCGTGCGGACGTTGTAGCGATTGTAGCGATTGTTCGGCAGCGTGCCGGCCGTGTTGTCGCTGCCGTAGGAGATGTTGTAGCCGTAGCTCTGACCGCCACCACGCGCGCTCCAGTTGAGTACGCGGTCGGATCCTTTCTGGAAGGCGGCGACGCGCGCCAGCGGATTGTCCTGTATCAGCGTGCCCAGCGCCTGACCGCGGCAGAGGGGGTTCGTGCTGGTCGTCGCGATCAGGGCCGCCGTGCACAGCGCGTAGTTGTTCGGTGGCGTGTAGTTGGCATCGGACGAGCCTTGCTCGATGCGCAGGTTTTGCTGGAAGGAGTTCGATCCAGCGCGCCCCTTCTTGGTAATGATCTGAATCACGCCAGCGCTGGCGTCGGCGCCGTACAGCGTTGCGGCTGCGGGACCCTTGACGACTTCAATGCTCTCGATTTCCTCGGGATTGATGTCGTTCATGCGATCGTACACCTGACCGCTCTGTCCGGAGGCAATCTGTCCTTCGTTGATGCGCACGCCGTCGATGAAAAGCAGCGGTTGGTTCGAGAGGTTGATCGAGGATGCACCGCGAATGCGGATGGTGGTGGCGGTACCCGCAGTGCCTGACTGACTGCTGAGGGCCACACCCGGCACCCGCGACTGCAGCAGGTTCGCCACGCTCGTGATTGGCGAGTCTTTGATGACGTCGGCTGCCGAGACTGAGGCAACGAGCGCCGCCTGCGCTTTGCGTTCTTGGTTGCCCGCCGTGCCGGTGATCACGAGTTCCGACAACGTGACCAGATTCGCGGCCATCGCGAAGTTGGCGGTCACCGTTTCGCCGCTCGCCACGCGCACCGTGTCCGCCTTGGTCTTGTAGCCCAGGCGGAACGCGGCCACGATCACCGAGCCGGGTCGCACGTTCACCAGACGGTATTCGCCGTCTTGGTTGGTTTGCGTGACCGCGGTGCCCGCTGAGAGCACGATCCGCGCCTCAGCAATCGGCTGCTTGGTCGCGACATCTGTCACTTTGCCGACAATGATGCCGGTTTGCGCCATGGCGGCGCCGGGTAGGAGAACGAGCAGCGCTGTGGCTGGCCACCTCCAGAGGAAACGCGTTCGTACATGCATGCACAGCTCCTGACTTGGCGACAGTAGGCGAACGTCGCGTGAGTGGGTCACCCTGTCGCACCGATTGGCACGCAGTGGTCTGACGGGCCAACCCTGCAAAGTAGAGCGCTGCGGAGTTGTGTCAACACTAAGATAGTCAACACTAAGACATATGATAGGCGCAAGAATTTCTCACGAGACGCGGCGACACGCTCGTCCACCGGTCACCTTCCGCCATCGTGACCGGCGGTTAGCATCTCCGGCATGCCAACCGCAACGAAACCCGAAGAACTCACCGGCCGCGGCCTGATCCTCGGTGCGCTCTCACCACCGTATTCATCGCCGCCAATGTGTCCCTCGGCCTCAAGGTTGGGCTGACGTTCGCGTTGATGGTAGACGGGCTTTCCGTTTTGGCAGTCGTTGCTGCGCGAATACGGTGTGTTGGCGCCGAGAATCTTCGCGTCGAGTCGAATGGTGTTGAGACCGGTGAATGCGCCCACTGAATGGGCACGCTACATCGCGAACTCGCCCCGCAACCGGATGTCTTTCGACGACGCACCGACCATCACGCGCCACGTACCGGGCTCCAGTACGCGCGTCATGTTCGCGTTGAGCATTTCCAGCTGCGCGCGTCGAATCGGAAACGTGATCGTACGCGATTCACCTGGCGCGAGACGAACGCGCGCAAAGCCAGCCAGTTCGGACATCGGCCTGGCAACAGTCGCGAGCACATCGTGCAGGTAGAGTTGCGCGACCTCGTCACCAGCGCGCGCGCCGCTGTTGCGCACAGTGCAGTGGACGCGCGCCGCAACCGCCGCATCGCCATCGACCTTCTCAATGCGCAGGTCACTGTAGGCGAACGACGTGTAGCTCAGACCGAATCCGAACGGAAAGAGTGGCTGCCCGGTGAGATCGAGGTAGTCGTCGCCGCGTCCGGTG
>JANMKU010000248.1:0-1150 GCA_031372205.1 Gemmatimonadaceae bacterium
GTAGGCGAAGCCGTAACCGAGGCTTGCCCAGTTGCTCGCTGTCACGTGTGGAATGCCGTAGCTGGTCCAGCGAATCCGCGCATCGAAGCGCGACGCTTTCTGCGCCGTGGCGGCGTGAATCGGCAGTGTACAGAGGGCGCAGGCGATCAAGCGACGCGTAAAACTCGACATCAGCACTCCGAGCGAAAGGTCGACAGCGGTGGCCGACAGTATGCGCGTTGGGCGCTCAACTGGCAATCGACGACACACTCGCCACACGGCACTGACACTCGTCGCCCTTGCACGCCGTACGGTGCGGTGCGTCATCCTTCCCGTCCTCACCTCCGCCGAGACCCTCATGTGGGATAGCATCGTCGACCTGCTGCGCGCGAGCATCTTCAGTGCCACGCACCTCACTGGCGGTAGCCTCGGTGCTGCCATCCTGATCGTCTCGGCGGTCATTCGGCTTGCATTGCTGCCATTGTCACTGCGCATGGCACGTCAGGCGCGCGCGCAACAGCTGCGGTTGGCCGCGCTCAAACCCGCGCTCGATCGCATTCAGCAGCGCCACGCGAACAATCCCGCGTTGCGGCTCAAGGAGACGCAGGCGCTCTACCAGACACACAACATTCGTCTGCTCAGCCCCACGTCGTTGATGAGTCTGGCCATTCAGGCCCCGCTGCTTGGCGCGCTCTTCTCCGCTGTTCGCCAAGGACTCGGCGCCGGTGTGCGCTTTTTGTGGATTGGTGATTTGGCGCGCCCGGACCTCGTGGCGCTATCCATCGTCGCTGCGCTTACGGCTGCCGTTGTCGGCAGCGCACCCGTCGCACCGGGCCAACCGGCAACACCGACCGTGGCGTGGGTCATGTTCGTCGGCACGACGCTGGTATTTGCGTGGTCAGCGTCGAGTGCGGTGGCGTTGTCGATGGGTGCTGGTTCGCTCGTGTCAGTGTTGCAGAATTGGATACTGGCGCGTGACGCGCGTCCGGCCATCGCAGCACGACGCGGGTGAACCTGCACGCGTTGGCTGCGGGGCAACTGTTGCCGCTAGCTTGGCGCACGCATCTGACTCTCCCGCCGCGAGGTTCGCTCATGTCGCGTTGTGCCCTGCCGTTGTCCATTCCCAACGCAGATCCGTTTCCCAGTACGCACGTGCGCCCGCACCACAAAG